>JAHDDV010000002.1:0-18925 GCA_020629205.1 Chitinophagales bacterium
GCTCTGCAATTGTTACTTCGCTAGTTAGACTTTCACACATAGTGATCGCATCTTGCACCGTTGCATAATAAGTACCCGCTGCAGCTGGCTGATAAGTCAAGCCGGTCTGAAGCACTGCTCCTGAAGCATCGGCTGTATCATACCAGTTAACCACCAAATCAACTCCTGGATCTTCAGCCGTCAAAGTGCTGACTGGCTGTCCAAAGCAATAGTCTGATCCGCTCACTGTAGGTGGTGTGATGTCGGGACACGGACAATCAACGGGCACTAGTGCCAGATCAGCAGTACAACCTGCCTCATCTTCCACCGAGACCGTCACTGCAGCTCCTCCAACAGCAATTCCAGAAATGGTGTAGTTACCACCTCCATTATCTGTTGCTGCCGGAGTAGCATTAACAGTATAGTTACCCTGGCCACCTGTAATGCTGAAATCAACACTATAGGTCGTAAGATCTTCAGAGCAACTTCCATCACCTTGGGTGATGACTATTTGTTCAATTTCACTAATCGTTACTTCAGCAGTAAGGCTTTCACAGAGTGTTACTGGATCAAAAGCTGTTGCATAATAGGTTCCTGCGGCAGCTGGTGAGTAAGTCAGTCCTGAGCCAAGTGCTGCATTTGAAGCATCAGCAGTATCGTACCAGTTTACTACATACGGAGCCCCCGGATCATCTGCTGTCAAATCTGCAATCGCATTACCCGCACAGAAGTCAGCGCCAGAAACAGTAGGTGGTGTAATATCTGGACAAGGGCAGTCTACTGCCGTGATATTGATCACCGCTTCACACCCTGCATCATCTGTAATTGTTAATATAGGAGATTCACCAACAGGGATGTTTAGAATTGTCGCGGTGGTACCTGCAATGGTTGCTACATAGCTACCTGCATCAGATGAATAGCCAGTCCCTGTCCCTCCCGAGATTTGTACATTTACCGAGTAAGTTGTCAAATCATCAGAGCATACACCTGGATCTTCTGTAAGTTGAATTTCAGGAATTTCTGCGATATCGATTGAAGCTGGTTCGCTCTCACATCCATTTACATCGACAGTCATTACAGCATAGTATGTACCCGCAACTGTAATTGCTTGGCTACTACCGGTGCCTAAAGGACTAGCTGGGGGTACATCTGCGTACCAATTTATGGTAAACCCTGCACCTGGATCAATTGCTGTCAAATCTGTTGGAGCAATACCTGAACAGAAATCAGCCCCATCAATCAGCGGTACTGCAACATCCGGGCATGGACAATCTGGAGCTGTCAAAGCATACGTAGTTGTACAACCTGCATCATCTTCAATCACAAAACTCGGCGTACCAGTAATTCCTTCAATAAAGAATCCAGTAGCATTATCTGTGACAGTGAAGCCTTGAGCATCAATAGTATAGCCGGTACCAGAACCCCCTACCACATCAAGCTGCACAGAGTAACTTTGCAGATCCTCTGAACATTCAGAAGAAGTCTCTGTTACCGTTAGCTCTGGATACTCTTCAATTGTTACATTTTCTGGAAGGCCAGTACAGCCATTAACGTCCTCACTAATGACTGCATAGTACGTACCAGCAGCAGCGGGAGTCCAAGACAATCCTGTACCCTCTAAAGTTGTCAAAGCTAGATCTGAATACCAGCTAACTGTGAACCCTGTTCCTGGATCTTCCGCTGTCAATGTGGATACTGGCTCGCCAAAACAGAAGTCATCACCAGCCAGCACAGGAACTGCTACATCTGGACAAGGACAATCTACTAGTTCAACCATCATCTCTGCAGGACAAGCAGCTCCATCTACAACAGATACAGTTGGTGTTGCTCCAGCGGCAATTCCCGTGATTGTATATTCATTCCCTGCTACCAATACCGCTGCAGGATCGGAAGTTACAGTGTAGTTACCATCCCCCCCGGCAATCGTAAAGTTGATATCATATGTTTGCAAATCGTCTGAACAATTACCTGTGGTCTGAGTAAGTGTAATTTCCGAAGACTCTGCGATGCTGACATTTGCCATAGCCCCAGAACACATGTTTGCCAAATCTTGCAAAAGAGCATAGTATGTTCCGGCCACTGTAGGAGTATAAGTCAAACCTGTTCCAAGTAGCGGCGTTGAAGCATCTGCAGTATCGTACCAAACCACTTGATAATCTGGTCCGGGGTCGTCAGCACTCAGAGTTGAAATGGGATCTCCAAAGCAATAGTCTGAACCACTTATAACTGCCAAGGGAACATCCGGACAAGGACAATCGACAGCCGTGATTTGAATGGTCGCCTCACAACCAAAATCATCAAGTACAGTGAGTGAAGGGCTTTCGCCTTCAGGTATGTTTGTATAGGATACAGTAGTGCCTGTAATTGTAGGATTATATCCTGGCGAAGTAGCGACAAAACCTTGTCCGGTTCCACCAGAGATTTCTACGTCAACATTGTAGCCTAGCAGATCTGTAGTACATTCGCCAGTGCCTTCCGTAAGGGTGATCTGTGGAATCTCATTTATGATAATTTCCAAGGCCTCACCCACACATCCATTCGTTGTGTTTTCGACTTGAGCATAGTATGTACCTGCTCCTGCAATCGATTGAGTCAAGCCGGTTCCAAGCAATCCTGCCGGAGGCACATCATCATGCCAATTGACCACGAATCCAGCGCCTGGATCATTTGCTGTCAAATCAGAAGGACCGATATCTTGACAATAGTCTGAGCCACTGGCATCCGCAGCTGGCACAGCAGGACAAGGACAATCCGGAGCTGTAATCAGCAGACTGTTTTCACAGCCTTGATCGTCTACTACGGTAATCGTTGGACCATCATTGATATCAATCCCATCAATTGTGAATACATTTCCATCGAGTGTAGGGGTATATCCTGGCACCGTAGCAGAAAAGCCAGTTCCAGAACCTCCAGCTGCCGTCACTTCCACCGAATAAGTCAGTAGATCTGTGGAACAATCACCTTGCCCAGGCACCAAAGTCAATTCAGGAAACTCTCCAACAGTGACATCAGAAGTACTTCCAACACATCCATTGATATCTTCCTCAACTTGCGCATAATAAGTACCACCTGCAGATGGCGTATAACTTAGTCCTGTACCGACTTCTGTAGTCAAGGAGTTATCGCTATACCAATGTACCGTATAGCCTGGTCCTGGATCATCCGCTGTTAAGGCAGTAGGGGCAAGGCCAAAGCAGAAATCTTCACCTGACAAAACAGCCGCTGGCACATCTGGACAAGGACAATCTACCTCCGTCACCGTTAGATCAGCTTCACAAGAAGCGTCATCAGATACAGAAATAGTTGGTGTGTCACCCACCAAGATGCCCTCGATTGTAAAGGTAGATCCGCTTCCCGGTACTACTGTCAAAGATCCAGCGTCTACGTTGTAGCCAGACCCTGTGCCACCGCTGACACTGATATCCACATTGTAGGTTAGAAGATCCTCAGCACATTCTCCCCCTTGCTGTGTAATGACAATAGCAGGAAATTCTGTGATGGTTACAGAAGCAAGTGTGCTTTCACAACCTGTCAAAGTTTCTCGAACAAGGGCATAGTAGGTACCTCCACTAGTTGGAGTCAACGAAAGGCCTGTTCCTAAACTTGGATCAGTTCCCGCTGCATTATCATACCATATCACTTCGTACCCAGTGCCTGGATCTTGTGCCATTAGATCATTCGGGGTACTTCCTTCGCAGAAAAAGTCTCCGGAAAGAACTGGCGGATCAACTGTCTCACACGGACAATCGGTCGCATTAATCACTATCGTATTTGTACATCCAAAGTCATCCGTCACCGTGACAGATGGCGAAGTATTCTCTGGTATTGCTTCAATGGTAATGGTTGTGCCAGTACCAGATGTTGTGAGCGTCCCAGCATCAACGACATACCCAGTACCCGTTCCACCTGAGAATGAAATCTGTGCACTAAATGTTGTCAGATCGGGATCACAAACTCCTGGATCCTGATTAATCGTAATCTCAGGAATTTCGGTAATTTCGATTGAGGCCAATGGGCCTTCACAATTATTAATTTCTTCTTCTATTGCAGCCCAGTAAGTGCCCGCAGCTGCTGGAGTGTAAGTCAATCCTGTGGATAGAAATCCTGTTCCATCTGAAGCAGAATACCAGTTTATTATAAAACCTGTGCCTGGATCTTCTGCACTCACTGAAGATACCGCTTCCCCTTGACAGTAGTCATCTCCCGACAAGACTGGCGTTGCCACATCCGGGCAAGGACAATCAGGTGCGACGATATCAAAAGGCACTGCACATCCAAAGTCATCCTCCACAGAAATCGTTATGTCTTGATCTGCTGGAATTCCGGAGATCGTAATCGGGCTACTTGAGCCACTGACAGCGAATGTTCCTGCGTCAACCGTGTATGTAGAACCAGAACCTCCACTAATAGTAATCTCTGCATCGTAGGTGGTCAAATCTGCACTACAATCCAGACTGCCTTGTTGAACATCAATAGCAGCAATCTCGGCAATCGTGATATCTGCGATAGCGCTAACACATCCGTTCACGGTCTCCTCAACCTCTGCGTAGTATGTTCCTGCAGCTGAAGGCGTGTAGCTCAAGGCATCTGCTTGAACCAATGTACCAGTATCAAATGAATACCAATTCACTACAAAGCCAGTCCCAGGGTCACTTGCAGTCAAGGTTGAGACCGGTGAACCTGCACAATAGTCCGTACCATTGACTGTAGGAGGCGTTACATCAGGACATGGACAGTCCACAGGTGTAATGGCAAAAGTAGTTGTACAACCAAAGCCATCTTCGATAGAAATCGAAGGTGCTGTGTCAGTAACAGGTATACCTGATACTGTAAAACTTGTTCCAGCCCCAGATACAGTATAAGTTCCACCATCAACCGTATAACCCGATCCTGAGCCACCGCTTATTGTGATTTCTACCTGATATGTCAAGAGGTCATCCGCGCAGGATCCGTTGCTCTCCGCTGCTGATATTGGGTCGATTTCATTAATAGTAACCGAAACCCTATCGCTTGTGCAACCACTTACATCATCTACGATTTCTGCGTAGTAAGTACCGTCCGAGGAAGGTGTGTAACTCAATCCGCTCTGCAGACTTGAACCACCACTTGCAGCTGCATACCAATCAACGGTAAATCCTGCTCCAGGATCTTCTGCCGATAGTGCAGTAACAGGTTCCCCATCACAAAAATCAGTACCTGAAAGTACTGGCTCAGCAAGATCGGGACAAGGACAATCTTCTGCAGGAACATTGATTGTAGTTGTGCAGCCAAAGTCGTCTTCAACAGATACCGTGACATCCGTTCCAGCAGGAACACCAGACAATGTGTATGTTCCTCCAGTTCCGGAGATAGTTCCAGCTGAAGGGCTAAGATTATAGTTTGTGCTATTACCTCCTGATACGCTTATGTTGGCTTCGTATGTTGTCAAATCGGGATCACATGCAGAACCTGTGACTGATCCTGAAATTGCAGGAATTTCACTTATTTCTACTGATGCCATCTCTCCTGTACAGCCATTAACCGTCATCTCAACCTGAGCCCAGTATACTCCCTCATCTGTAGGTGTATAAGAAGTACCTGTTTGAAGGATTGAGGTTGAGGTTTCCGAGGCGTACCAATTGACTACGAACCCCGTACCTGGATCGTCAGCATTAAGTGTTGACACAGCTTCCCCTTCGCAGTAGTCTGCTGCAGATAACGTAGGAGTCGGAACATCTGGACAGGGACAATCCGGAGCGACAACGACAACAGTTGCTTCACAATTGTTTCCATCGGTTATCGTAATTGTAGGCTCATCGTTGATATCTACGGAAGCAATGGTATAACTACCTCCCGAAGAACTCACATTGTATCCCAAATCTGAATTGACTGTGAAGTTTCCATCGCCTCCAGAGACATCAACTTCGATTGAATATGTTGTTAGATCTGCCGCACAATCCGTTTGGCCTTGTGAAGCAGTAATTTCCGGAAACTCGGTCAGCACTACTTCGACATAAGGCATATCCCCACAGACATTTTCACTGGTTTCGAATTGTACCCAATAAGACCCTGGCGAAGAAGGAGTATATGAATCTCCAGCACCAAGAGTAGAGCCTCCTGTGGCAGTCGGATACCATCTTGCAGTGTAAGCCGTTCCATGTGGTTCAACCGATAAGGCTGGTATGGGAGTACCTTCACAATACTCCGCATCAATGCCGACTGGCACTTCGGCCACTGCAAGAATACTAACATCAAATGTCGCCTGTTCGGGACAGGCGCCGAGAACCGTATGTGTAATTGTATATGGGCCTCCAGGCGTCGATGCCAAAAGATCAATTTCCCCGCTAGCCGCTGTCAAAGCTACACCACTTTCAGCCGTCCAGAAGCCGCCAGGATTATCCGTAACAGGGCTAGGGTTGGGATCACTTTGGCAGTATTCTGTATCAAAGGTAAAATCTGCGCCTCCAGGCTCCGATATCTCAATGGTCATTTCATCAGTATTACCACACTCATTTTGCAGATCATAAGTAATCACAATATCGCTCCCACCGGAAAGTCCAAGACCAATTTCGAGGTCAAACCATCCCGAGAAGTTGGTGCCACCGACAATTCCATCTCCAGACCATTGTCCTCCAGGTATGTCAGCAGTCAGTGTAAAGAAGCCATCATCATCCGGACAGAATGGACCTAGATCTGCTACGACAGGATTTTGATCTTCATCTACTTCTATATCAATTGCATCGGATGTGTTACCAGCACAACCGACGATTTCATAAGTTATGGTGTACGGCCCGGCGCCCGTTGCAAGAGCAGCTGCGGGATCAAAACTACCAGCAGCAGATACCCCATCACCTGACCAAGTCCCTCCAGGTTCGGAAGCAGTAAGATTTACGCTCGCATCCGTTTCACAGAACGGTCCGGCATCAGAAACCGTGACATCCGGTGCTGGCTGACTAACTGTAATGTCTATCTGATCGCTAGCTTCTCTTTCGCAGCCGTCCGTAACTACTAAAATGTAGCTGACATCACTGGTAGGTGCAGGATCAACAGTATAGTCGGCATCAGTACTAAGCACATTTCCATTGATATCCTGCCATTCATACTCCAAGGGAGCGAAAGGACTAGGCGAGCTGCTGCCACTTAAGTTTAAAACATCACCTACACAATAGTCGATGTCTGGACCGGCATCGGCCACAAAAGGAATTGGTGGGTCTACGATATCCAAGGAAGCTACTAGCGGAGTCGGATCGCACAGACAGACTACATTTGTTAGCGATACCGTAACAGTTTCGATTCCCTCAGCCAAATCATCAATTAGTGGCGAAATGTCAAGGGTAACGGACTCCTGACCGGCTGGAATCGTAATCGAGGTAGGCAGGGTTTGCCCTTGATTATAATCAACTCCAAATGTTGCCGTTCCACCAATTGAGATATCAATTGTCACTGGACTTCCAATTGTTTCCGGATCATCCCTCGTGAAAAGAAAGTGAGCATCAGCACAGCCTTCATAGGTATCCAAACCATCAGAACCTACAGCTGAAACTGACACTGCCTCCGAGGATACAAAACTTCGAGCCGCAAGAAATACTGCTGCATCATAAGCCGCATCTCCCACGTCTTCAACCGCCAATTTGATATGGTATGTTTCACATTCTATTAGCGTGGCGCTTGCCTCCAACACTGTGGTGAAACCATCAAACTCGACGGGAATTGTACCTGGCCAATTATCGACAAAGTAAGACGAGTTAGTATTCTCGTTTACATTGTCAATCGTAACCGGTGTTGTCGTTCCTGGTACTAATGCAATATTTTCAGCTCCGTTTGAATATGGTCCGGCTATCCCCGGTCCACTTATAAAGAAACCAAAAGGGTCATTGTAGCCGTCATCCACAAACTCTGGATACTCTTCAGAGGCCCAAACATAGTTGAAGGTCACACTGGAAGAATTCGCCACAAAATCAAACTCGATGATGGATGCATCATACGAGGTACTGGAACCAGTGAGCCCTGCCACATCATCCAAATCAGCATCACCACCCGTAAAGAAAGTAGTGGTTTGACCTGGAAGACTGTTAGGGCCTTCAACATCGATTGCCTCTCCTGAGGAGATAACGATACCATCCGATATACCGATCGAATTTGTCCCATTGGTGAAATACCCCACGCTGGAGGCATCTCCTGTGAACTGTACATTCGTGACCTCAATGCAGTTTCCAACTACAAAGATATCTTGAACCAACTGTTCGACAGTGTACGTGTCGGGATCAGCCTCAATCTGGGCATACACCCCTACCGGCATTAGCATGGCTAATGCGCACAGCAAGCACACATAAAAGGTACTGTAATTTAGTGAGAGCATCTTGTCTATAATTTTAGAGAAAGAATCTTGCTATCGTGGTGGGATAGGATTCTGTCCCGTCGGAGAGAAGAGCCGACAGACTAGATGATCTCACTTAATCAAAAAGCAACCCATACAAGGTCTCTATTGCCTGGTGGAGCAAAAAAATCACAATTTTCTGCAGGTAATTTTTTTTTCAGTGATTTCTAGATCGCTTTTAAATACTGGCAAAGGTTTTACATAGAATTCTAACTAACAAAGTAGTCACGAATGCAAATCGGGCGAAACAGCTTCATTAGAATTTGATTTCAGAAAGGACTTGTTCCTGTATAGTGGACGATGATTTCCGGAAAACTAGCAACATCTGGCTTAGGAACCCGTGCAAAGCAGTTACCAGTTGAAGCGATCGGCGAACATATTTCCAGATAATGTGAAGAACAAGAATGAAAAGAAGCAAACTGTTGTACTCAAGTGATTTTTTTCGTCTAACGCTTCCGAAACTCAGTTGGAGACTCGTCTATTAATGATAAATTGCAAGCCGCTTAAGATGAGGATTTCATTACCATCGCATTACGCATTCAACCAATATGTGCTTTTTTCTTAGAAAATGGCGTCAAATCGGTCTCGATAGTTCGCGAAACTGAAATTTTATTAATAAATTGAGCGGCATGAAGGTCATGGTACTGAATGACCACCTTCAACAAATACCAAGAGGTACTATGGAAGGGTAGACTGTTCGGGCGTCAATTGGTTATTTCCATTTGGCGCTCGACGTCTGCTTCCCTAATCCGCTTCACAATCCCTCTCAATCTCCCCTTCTCAAATTTTATTTCGTAGTTGTACTTAATCTGCAATATTCTAGTGCGGCTAAGGCTGTTAATTTGTAAATTTACAGTCCATTAAGTCCCCTGTTTAAGCATGACAAACACCCGTACCGTCGTAGAATTGCACAATGTTAGTATCTTCCAAAAGGAAAAACTCATTCTGAAGAGAGTCAATTTGCAAATTGATAAAGGAGAGTTTGTTTATCTGGTAGGGAAGACCGGAACAGGAAAATCCAGTCTACTCAAAACTCTGTACGGAGCTCTGCCATTGAAGGAAGGGATTGGAAGGGTTGCTGATTTTGATCTGAAAAAAGTGGATTGGAAAGCTGTTCCGTTTTTAAGACGAAAGCTTGGAATCGTGTTTCAGGACTTCCAGCTGCTTATGGATCGATCCGTGGAAGACAACCTGCGATTTGCTCTGGAAGTAACCGGTTGGAAGAACAACAAGGACATGGAGGAACGTATTACCATCGTTCTCACCAATGTCGGCATGCAAAAAAAACGCAAATCAATGCCGTACCAGCTTTCTGGAGGAGAGCAACAAAGGGTCGTAATCGCCAGAGCACTACTAAATAATCCTGTACTCATTCTGGCTGACGAACCGACTGGAAACTTAGATCCTGAAACTTCTGAGGATATAATTCGCCTACTCGATATGATCAGCAAGAAAACAGAAACAGCGGTTTTCATTGGAACTCATGACTACTACACCATCACCAAATTTCCAGGAAGAATTATCAAGTGCGCTAATAACTCCATTCAAGAAGTAGAAGAACTTTTTAATTAATCTATACAACAAAACGAACAGACAAATGCCTAAAGGAAATTTCCAGGTACCACCACCTCAAAATTGCAAAGTCAAGACCTATGCTCCCGGGAGTCCAGAAAAGATCGAACTAAAAGCTGCCCTAAAAGTAGCCAAGAGCAAACAAGTGGAAATCCCGATGGTCATTGGAGGCAAAAACGTTCGAACCGGAAAGCTAAAGTCCATGCATCCTCCACATGAAATCAAGCATACACTGGGCCATTATCACTACGGCAACTCCAAGCACGTTGAGGATGCAATTCAGGCCGCTCTCAAAGCGAAAGAAGGCTGGGAACAGATGCCTTGGGAGCACCGAGCTGCAATCTTCCTTAAGGCGGCAGAGCTCATCGATGGTCCCTACCGAGCTAAACTAAATGCTGCCACTATGTTGGGGCAATCCAAAACGGCTTATCAGGCAGAGATAGACTCCGCTTGCGAGTTTATCGATTTCCTTCGCTTCAATGTGCACTACATGACTCAAATGTATGCCATTCAGCCGTCATCCTCAGCCTTGATTTGGAATAGGACAGAATACCGTCCTTTGGAAGGCTTCGTTTTGGCCATTACACCATTCAATTTCACAGCTATTGCTGGAAACCTACCGGCTTGTCCCGCAATGATGGGTAATACAATCGTCTGGAAACCAAGTAATACACAAATCTACTCGGCAGCTGTGATCATGGAGGTTTTCAAAGAGGCAGGTCTTCCTCCGGGAGTAATTAACATGGTCTTTGCAGATGGCCCCTCTGTTGGCAATGTTGCTTTCAAGCACCCTGATCTGGCCGGACTGCACTTTACTGGATCAACAAAGACCTTCCAATACATGTGGAAGACGATTGGCGAAAATATTAGTCGATACAAATCTTACCCGAGAATTGTTGGTGAAACTGGCGGGAAAGACTTTGTTATTGCCCACCCCTCAGCCAATGCTGATCAAGTTGCTACTGCTCTGGTGAGAGGTGCATTTGAATATCAAGGCCAAAAGTGCTCTGCAGCTTCAAGGGCGTATATTCCTTCGAATCTTTGGAAATCTGTTAGCAAAAAAATGCTCAAAGATCTGAAAAGCATCTCAATGGGTAGTGTAGAAGACTTTAGAAACTTCATCTCCGCAGTGATCGATGAAAAGTCCTTCGACAATATTACCGCATACATAAAAAAGGCAAAGCGCGATAAGAATGCAGAGATCATAGCCGGAGGGAATTATAGCAAAACTGAAGGCTATTTTGTGGAACCAACCGTTATTCTAGTTAAAGATCCTATGTATCGTACAATGTGTGAAGAGATCTTTGGCCCCGTCTTGACTGTTTATGTCTATGACTCCAAGAAGTTTGACAAGACCTGCGAAATTCTTGACCAGACTTCACCTTATGCCCTAACGGGTGCCATCTTCGCACAAGACCGAGCGGCCATCGCTAAGGCGACCAATAAACTTCGTCATTCTGCCGGAAACTTTTACATCAACGACAAACCTACAGGCGCAGTTGTGAATCAGCAACCTTTCGGAGGTGGCAGAGGCTCTGGAACAAATGATAAAGCCGGTTCGATGTGGAATTTAATCCGATGGACGAGTCCTCGGTCAATCAAGGAGAATATGGTTCCACCTACTGACTATCGATATGATTTCCTGAAAGAGGAATAGACCCATCACTTCATTGCTAGACCCAGAATCTCAATTATGATCAGGTTATTACTTGTACTTGCTTTTGTTCTTTGCCAATTCAGCCCTAAGCTAGACGCTCAGGCTAGCAAAGATTTGCTAAAAGAAGCTAATGAACTATACGAGGCTGGCAAATACAATTCTGCCATCCCCTTGTTTAGGGAAATCCTGATGAAAGACAATATTCTGGACGCAAAGCTCGGTTTGGCCAATTGCCACAGAATGTTGAAAAACTATGAGGAGGCAGAGTATTGGTATGAACTGGTCCTGCCGCTTCGCCCCAATAACCCAGAGCTTAAACTGCAACTAGCGAAAATCGAGCAGTCCAATGAGAAGTACGAGGAAGCCAAAAAGCACTTTCTCGATTATGCTAAAGTGGATGCCTCAGCGCAGCAATTTGCAGATGCCTGCGATCGTGTAGATGAATTCAAGAAAGACTCGGACCGATATCAGGTGCAGATGGTGCCCTTCAGTACTACTGGAACTGACTTCGGTCCGATGTTTAGCCCAAAGGGTATTCTCTTTTGCTCCGCACGAAAGCCGCAGAAGCCTGGTTCAATGCAAGCTGCTGATCCCCAAGGAAAATACACCGACCTATACTATACTGAAAAGGTGCCAGGAAATGCCTATGCAAAGCCAATGCGCTTGAAAGGCAAAGTAAATTCCCTGCTCAATGACGGCCCTGCTAGCTTTTCCAACGATGCCTCTCAACTGCTATTTACTAGAAACACTGCCATCAAGAACAAGGATAAGACGGTGCACCGGCTACAGATCTATTTCTCCGAATTGAAAGGGGAAAATAGCTGGGACAAACCTGTGCCATTTATCTACAATAATGCCAAATACAACACTGGTCACCCGATGCTTTCCCCAGATAATACACTGCTGTTCTTTGTCTCAGATATGGAGGGCGGTTACGGTGGCACTGACCTGTACTTTTGCGAACGAATCGACACATTTTGGTCCGAGCCTTTAAATCTAGGACCGAAGGTAAACACCGCAGGAGATGAACTTTTCCCATTCTTCCATCCCGACGGCACCCTATACTACGCCTCTGATGGTCTTCCTGGTCTGGGAGGACTCGACGTCTTTGCTACAAAGTTGGAAGCCGGAGGAAGCTGGACAGAACCTAAAAACATCGGAGCTCCACTAAACTCTGCTAGGGATGATTTTTCATTCATTATCAATGAAGAGAATAGCGCAGGTTACTTCGCCTCCAACCGAAAAGGAGGTCTAGGCGACGATGACATCTACTACTTCAAGCTTAAGGACTACAATGTCACTAAAGCCAAGTCAGGGTATCCATTCAAGAAAAGAGCTCCCAAGAAAGTCTTGACGCCAGAGCAAAAGAAAAAGGCCAAGCAAAAAGAGCGACAGTTGGCTTTGGCCAAAAAGAAGGCAGCGGCAGCAAAGAAAGCTAAGACCAATCCTAAGACGGCGAAAGTTAAGAAGCCTACGACAAAACCTCAGAAGCCTGCAAAAGCTTCAAAAACCAAGAAGCCAAAGAAGAAGAAAAGCAATAAGCCAATAAAGACCCAAAAGCCAAAAAAAGAGGAATTGGCTAATGAAAATCAAAGCACCATCTTGCTGCCCGAAAGTCAGAAGAATAAAGAACCAGAGACAGATAAACCGAGTTCGACGAGCACTAGTGAAAACACCAAGACAGAGATCATAGAGAAAGCCGAAAAGACGGAGAAGCCGAGTCCAAAAGGAAGCAATATCACCTACAAAGTGCACATTGGCCCCTACCCTAGTGCAGAGATCAACCAATCTGAGATGGAACGATTCAAAGACCTTGGTGGTGAGATTGAATACACGGATGATCCCATCAAAGGCACGAGCGTGATTGTTGGAACTTTTGAGGCCATTTCAATCTCCGAGTACGCACAAACTTTCATCAAGGGCAAAGGATACAAGAAAGCCAAAGTCATCGTCTACATCGGCGGTGTCCCAACGGATATCAAACTTAAGACACTCAAGAAGCAAGGTTTGAAATAATTTCTTTTGGAGCCGAACAGTATTCGGGCGTGGTAAGTATCTACCCGCTCTCCGTTGCAATAGAGGCCCGATACCACAAGTTCGCTGCATCGCTACTTCGGTCTGCTCGTTTCCTCACAGCCCTCACTAGCGAGCGCTCACTTGCGCTATCGAGCCTCTATTTCCTCTGCGATCGGGGCTAGTAATCACCCACCTTGCTCGTCGCAACAAAGCTCCTTCCTCTTCGGTGAGGAACTAAGTGTGGCTGAGACTTAGTGGTGATTAGTTAGGGCCCAGCAGATTACTTGTCCAAAGCTATCTCAAGTGTAAAGGCTCCGGCAGTTACACCTTCTGCTCCTGCCACTCCGATCAACACTGTGGAAGGTATTTGGGGGAGATCTTCGAACAGCTTTACACTCCCAATCTCAATGCTTCGGTATTCCTTATTTGAGGAGCTTTCACCAGACGCAGGATCAGCCTCACAGGTCAAGCAACTTAGCAGATCTTCCGGCAAGATGGCCGATTCTCCTGAGGTGCTGTAGCCATATATTGCCATATCGCTACCCATATCATCGGGAATAAGTTTGATGCTGATAGTAGCATTCACCGGTAGCTGAACCGTGTAGAATATGTGATTGCCTGCATAACGATGAGCGATAGGCGTAGCGAAGCATGCACTCGAACTGCTCCATGCCCAATCAAGTGAAGCTAAGGCTTTGCCATCCCTTAGATCACCTGACTTGGATGCGAGCCCCTCATCGAGCTCTATTTGAATTGCGTTGGAATCTGGCTGGCTTCGCTCATTGCCAGGAATATCATCCTCCTTGGTACAGGAAAAGATGAGTAAAGTAAGTACTAATAGTAGCGTTAAAGATCGAGAAACATTCATAACATTAGCTTTTTTGGTTTGAAAAGTAATGGTCGGGGTATCTGCGGGCAAGATAATCGCCACTCGTAGAACAAAGCAGACCAATTTTTCTTAATTTAGCGATTTCAGCGATTCATTATTTTCACTTAACAATATGATAGTCAATCACTTGAATCGAAATTTCATTCGGTTTCGAAGTACTTAGATCATCGCCAAAAATATGTAGATTAACATGTCTCAACGCCTGTACAAGCTGATTTCTGCCATGACTAGTCACGAAAAGGGGCATTTCGTTAAGCAGGCCAGCGCTCATGTAAAGGAGAAAAAGAACACGTATGTAGATCTTTTTAAGGTAATCAACGACATGCAGGAATATGAGGAGTCCTTGCTTCTCGATCGCCTCAAAAGGAACAAGGTGAAACTCAATGTTTCGCATGCAAAGGCTTATCTGGAATCTGCCTTGATCAAAAGCCTCTCTGAATACAAAAAGGAATGTAGCACCACAGAGAAGATTCAATCAGCCTTGAGCCGCCATGAAGTCTTCTATGAGAAAGGCATGTATGAGGATGCTTATAAAACCCTGATAAAACGGGAGGAATTAGCCAAAGTTTCCTGCTCATTTGAGTCCTATCAGCAAATATTATATAAACAACAAATTCTTTTATATGGGATTTCTGATCCAAATATGAAGGGCAAAGTCCAGGAGATTTCTTCCAAGCTGAAGCAATCAATCTTAGAGCTTCAAGACTATCATGAATGTTCCACCATCTTCTACACAATCCTGAGTGAGGCACAATTGCTGGAAAACGTCATTGAACGGGATCGCATAGCGCAGCAGCAAGAAAAGGCGAAAACCATTCTGGGTAGGAAAGAGAAGTGTCTCACGGTAGCCTCTGTCAGTTTTATTAATCGTACGCTACGTGGCCTCTACTATAGCATAGATGATTTCACAAAGGCGCTTGAAATCACCATAGAAGAAATTGAATCCTACGCCAGACATCCTGAGTTCAAAGACACAAGATTCGGCTCTTATTTTCAGGAGTTCTATCACCTCATACTTTGCAGTGAAGCCATAAAGAATTACGAAGCCTTGTTTCGGTATAAAGAAGAATTTGAAGCCATTGAAAGCAGGAGCCCTCACATGCAAGCCATGCAAGTTTTGAATGGTCTGGAGCTCTTGCTCATTGAGCTCTTGCATTGGGGTATCGAAAAAGAAGAAGCCTTAAAGAAGTTTCTTCACTATGAAAAGTCTATAGAGGCTTGTCAGTCATTTCTCAGTCCCTCAGGATATCTAACTGTATTGTTTAATCAGGCAAAAGTCAGCTTCATTCTGGGTAACTACGAGCGTAGCCTACATTGGTCCGACAAGCTGCTGGAGCACAGCAAGCCTCATCTCCGACAAGATATCTCTGCGATTGCCAGTATGTTTCGTTTAATCAATCACTTTCAATTGGACAATCACGTACTACTGCCTTATCTGATTAAGCAAACCTACCGGCAATACAAGAAGATCAATCGACTGACCCAATTTGACAAGTGGATTTTTAAGAACTTACGTAAGCTGAACAAGTTGCTTCCAGAGGAATTTGCCAACAAGGCACTAATTGACAAACTAAAATCGGAGTATATGGCTTTGGAATCTGCGGCGGACAAGCCAGATACAGGCTTCGACTTTACTTTATGGTTTGACAGTCTTAATGAAGGCAAAACCATCTTTGAATTACTGGAATCTCGTTTGGCGGATAAGGCATCCTCCTAAGTACAATCTAGCAGAATAGATGTTAAGTGAACAGCCGAATCGATTTAAAGTCCCAGACCTCCTGAAGTAGTTTTTTGGTGGAGAAAGTGAGAATTATCAGATTCGTCGTTTGCATTCTTCCCAGAACACTTATGGCAGGCCATTTCTGAGCTTAGGTGGGCCAAAGCGAAGACCGAAGCCTGGACTACTAGGCCTTCCAGCTCTTTCGCAAACCGATCTACAATGACAGACTGCTGCATTTCGCCGGAAGAGGGCAATTAAAAAGTGGTGACAGGGGTCAAGGACCATGCTCAATAGCCTCGATAGCAGAGGAAATGCGGGTGCCAGACAGCTTCTGAGTCGCTGTGCTGGCGCTGGCTCCAAAAAGAGACAGCGGCAGTGCAGCAGGGAAGCAGCTGACTGGTGCCCGCATTGGAACGGATAGCGAGCAGACTAGTGTCAGGAGTGAATCTGCTGAGCTCCAAAAAAGAAGATAAAACATCATCTGAGTTCCGACATGATCACTAACAGTGTCTTGCTTGCATTGAGGACACAAAAAAAGCCCTCCCGGTAATACCGGAAGGGCTCTTTGTTTTATCTAGAAGCTTATTGACTAAGCGTCTTTCTGATTCATCATAGCTACCAAGTGTAGTAGGTAAGCGAATACTGGAGCTGCGATTGCAGATCCGATGATATCAGTCATTGCCAGGAATCCGTAAACAGAAAGTGTCCATCCTGTGATTGCTAGTAAGAACAGTGCAGTGATCATTGCAGCGTGCTTGAATAGCTCACGATTGAATGGATAGTTTCTGATTCGTGTCCATGAGAATAGATTCACTGTTGCGCTTGCACCTCTTGGGCCTTGTACCTTTGCAGTCATCACCGTTAGGAACAAGAAGTTTAGAGTAAGCAAAGACAGGATGATCAATCCCCATTGTCCCATAGTAGGCACATCTGCTACATCGATATTACAGTCAGCATCACAAGAGTTTGAGATCGTTTGAGGATCAACTCCATTAGTGAAGTTTGCAGTATAACCAACACCAGCTGGGTGGTAGAAGTTAGTTGTGTAAGTACCAGCAGGAGCTTCTGTAAATGTTGGAGTAGTTGGGGCACCACCTGCGTCCAATACATTGTTTGAGCCTGCGGCAGTGTATGTCCATGTTTCGCCAGGACCAGAAGTGATCACTACGGTCTCGTAGAAGAATTCGATGATCAAATCACCGTTGGTGTCGATATTGTTTGGATCGCCACAGCTACAAGGATCTTCGATAGAGGCTTCGATTGGAGCGGCCATACCTGCGCAAGAGCAATCTGCTTGGTATACGTCATTCATTGTGAGTGGGTCACCGTCATCGCATGGGTCGCCGGCTGAAGCAGTACCACCGCAAACTCCGGCACAATCCAAATACTGACAAGGAGATGGATCGCCTGTATTACAAGCGGCAGCATCATCACAAGTAGGGGCAGAACCAGCACAAGAGCAGTCAGCTTGATATACGTCATTGATTGTTCCAGCGTCACCATCGTCACAAGCTGTACCTGGAGTAGCTGAACCACCAGGAGTACCTTCGCAATCTACAGTACTACCAGCACAAGAACAATCGGCTTGATATACATCACCTCCAGTTGCTGGATCTCCGTCATCGCAAGCGCTTCCAACAACGGCTGTACCACCTGGAGTTCCTTCACAGTCGATAGCTTCACCTGCACAAGTACAATCTGCTTGATAAACATCATTTCCTGTGGTGGCATCGCCATCATCACAAGCTGAACCTACTGTTGCGGGACCATTCGGTACACCTTCACAATCAACAGCAGTCACCGTACCTGCACAAGAGCAATCTGCTTGCCATACATCGTTACTTGTTGCGGCGTCACCGTCATCGCAAGCGCTACCTACTGTAGCTGTACCACCTGGGGTACCTTCACAATCAAGTGCTTCACCAGCACAAGAGCAATCTGCTTGCCATACATCGTTTCCGGTTGTTGCATCGCCATCATCGCATCCGCTTCCTACGATTGCAGTTCCACCTGGTGTACCTTCGCAATCGATCGCTTCACCTGCGCAAGAGCAATCTGCCTGGTAAACATCATTGCCTGTTGTGGCATCTCCATCATCGCAAGCAGTGCCTGGAGTGGCTGTACCGCCTGGAGTTCCTTCACAATCTACAGTAGAACCTGCGCAAGTACAGTCTGCTTGCCAAGTGTCTCCACCTGTAGCTGGGTCGCCGTCGTCGCAAGCGGTGCCCTCAAGAGCTGTGCCACCACAAGTTCCTTCACAATCATTGGGCGTAGTATCTGTACAACCTGGAATGGCACCAACTTCTATTGGGTTGGCACTACATGTAAGGCCAGCAGGGACAGTATAACCCAACTCTAAACTAAATTCATATGAACCATCGGCCGCAGTCTGACCACATTCTGGATCCAAAGGTAGGACATGGTTTTCGATAATAGTGTAATCGCAAATTCCCGTATTTGTGATTGTAGGAGCAATACCGCAATCTGCTGCTGCAACAAGTGTATAACTAAAGTTGTTAGAGTCTGGATAAACAGCCCCTGTAAAGCTGCCGGCCCCCACTGGAGGGAGTGTTCCACAGCAGGCAACTTCCCAGTTATAGCTGTATGCTGCTGGGTTACAACCTGGATCTGTAACCGCTACAGTGGCACAGATTTGTGTGGCACCTGCTGCACCTGCTTGAGAGGCAATTGCATCGCCAGAGATAACCAAGGTCAAACCATCTGCATCTCCATTGG
>JAHDDV010000002.1:19025-55053 GCA_020629205.1 Chitinophagales bacterium
GAGGCAATTGCATCGCCAGAGATAACCAAGGTCAAACCATCTGCATCTCCATTGGAAATGTCTACACAAAGATCAACGGTGGCTGTATAGCAGAGATCGCCGATTGCTGTTGCACTTGCAGTTTCGCAGCAGACGATATCTATGTCTTCAATTGGACTGGTCGCGTAACAGATACCTCCTAAATCCGCAGCCTGAGCATCAAGTTCGCCTAGCAATGTCAGAGCCTCATCTATAGAGGTTGGGGCATCCGCACCCAAGGTCCCTGCAAATGCTATACCATCAGCCAAATTGTTAATACCTCCTGCATTGAATAAATCATCGATAGCCTCACATGTTTCGCATGGAAGATTTGCACCAATTGCTAAGTTACAGATGGTGAAGCCACATCCACCGCTCAGCGTTCCTATCAAATCATTTATTACTTGGATATCATAAGCAATTCCACCGACTCGCACTACATTACAAGTAGTTAAACCAAGAGCTACGGGATCGATAGTGAAAGACTCCGTCGGACTGGGTGATTCCACTAAAACTAGAGATGTACCTCCAAGACCATCCGGAATTTCAATTGCCACAGCGTAGCTACCCAAATTGCCGTTGTCTTGCGCATTAATAGTGATCGCATCAGAACCATCACTACATAAAGTTGCAGGTACCGTTACAGTTCCTGCTGAGGGCGTGACATTATCACATTGTCCCTGAGCAAACAGTGCTGAATTGCAGCAACAGATGCAGCCTATAAGGACTAAAAACTGAAAGAAAAAATTTTTCATTGTATTCGTTGCGTTTTGTGAATTTTCAATTTGCAGCCTGGCGCTAGTGGGGCAGGCAGATTCTTCGCTTATGCTAAATATCGCTTATGGATATACCGCTTAAAGTTAGTGAGATTTTGCAAGAGAGTGAACTATTTAGCTGCAATATTGTACGAAAATGGGAAGCATGTCATCGAAAGTACTATTCGAAAATACTTTTTGAGGGAAAAATACCAGAAGAACTAGAAATTATGTAACAATGAGCGGCGGTAATGGCAAAAGAAAAAGGGCCCGATTTCCTGAGAAATCTGGCCCTTCGTTTAAGTCAGACTTTTACTGAACTACTCTGCTGACTCGTCCTTATTGTCTTCGCTATTCGGTGTTTCGGTTGGCGTATCGGCTGAATCTGCGGGAGTCTCAGGTGTTTCTGGAGCGGCTGGTGTTTCTACCACTTCTTCTACAGGCGCATCGGCTTTCGGCTCTTCTAGCTTGGCTTTGCTGTCTGCCTTTCCTTCTGACTTCTCCATTTCCTTCTTGAGGTTTCCGAGAACGCCCAGATCACCTAGTGTAGACTTCTCTACTTTTGGACCTGTCATTACTCGACCACCGCCACCGCTGCCTTGAGAGCGATCGCGGCGCTTCTTGCCACCTCCGGAACTCTTGCTAGCGCTTTCTTTCAGTTCTTCAGCTGTAGGTACTTTCCAAACATCCATGTGAGAGATAATGATTCGCTTATCGTTGCGATCAAATTCTCTGATACTGAAATCCATGGTCTCATCCAATTGAGCTGAAGCACCATCTTCCTTCTTCAGGAATCTATTTGGAGCGAATGCTTCCAAACCGTATGGTAGCGATACAATGGCTCCCTTGTCATCCTTCTTGATGATGGTACCTTGATGCTTTGAACCTACAGGGAAGACCTCTGCAAATGTATCCCATGGATCCTCCTCGATTTGCTTGTGTCCGAGGGAGAGCTTTCTTGCTTCCTGATCAATTTCCAGAACGACAACATCTAGCTTTTCACCTACTCTTGTAAACTCAGATGGGTGATTATACCGCTTTGTCCAGGAAAGATCCGAAATGTGTGCCATTCCACCGATTCCTTCTGAAAGTTCCACAAACACACCGTAAGGAGTGATGTTTTTCACTTCACCGGAGTGCTTACTTCCAATTGGGAACTGATTTGAGATGTCCATCCATGGATCTGGAGTCAACTGCTTGATGCTGAGAGACATCTTACGATCTTCACGATCGATCGTAACCACAATCGCTTCGTAGTTGTCTCCAACTTTGAAGTACTCTCTTGGATTAATTGGCTGATTGGACCAAGAAACCTCTGAAACGTGGATTAGACCTTCGACACCTGGGGTAATCTCCAGGAATGCGCCATAGTCTTCGATGTTTACAATCTTACCATTGACTTTTGATCCAACAACTATGTCTTGTGCCAGCACATCCCACGGATGAGGCTGTAGCTGCTTAAGACCAAGCGAAATTCTCTTCTTGTCATCATCAAAGTCAAGTACTACTACATTCAGCTTTTGGTTAAGCTCCAGTAGCTCGCTTGGGTGGCTGATACGTCCCCAAGAGATATCCGTGATATACAATAGACCGTCTACACCTCCAAGGTCGATGAAGGCTCCAAAGTCTGTGATGTTTTTGATAATACCTTCCAATACCTGACCTTTCTCTAGCTTAGAGATGATTTCCATTCTCTGAGCTTCGAGATCGCTTTCGATCAAGGCCTTATGAGATACTACTGCGTTCTTGATTGCCTCGTTGATCTTGACGACCTTGAATTCCATCTTCACGCCTACATATGCATCGTAATCGATGATGGGCTTGACGTCAATTTGTGAACCCGGCAAGAAGGTCTCCAAGCCGTATACATCGGCGATGAGACCACCTTTAGTTTTGCTGGTTACTGTACCAGTTAGTACTGTGTCATTGTTGTGAGCATCCACAATTGCTTCCCAGGCACGGAGTAATTTTGCTTTTCTTCTAGAGAGGACAAGCTGCCCTTTTACGTCTTCTTTTTCTTCTACATAGACCTCAACAACGTCTCCAATCTTTAGATCTGGAGTGTCTCTAAATTCTGATGCGGAGATAAGTCCATCAGATTTGAAGCCAATGTCGAGTACTACATCAGAGTTGGTGATTGCAGAGACTGTACCCGAGATAATCTCGTGCTCTGTAATACTGGTGAAAGTAGAATCATACTCTACTTCCATGGCAAGCTGCTCTTCTTCGCTATAACGCTGTCTAGCTCTCTTTCCTACACTCCAATCAAAGTCGTCGTGGGCAACCGGTGTGTGGTCGATGACGATTCTCTTTGGGCTTGCTTCTTCGCTTGTAGGCTCAGTTGATTCTTCCGATGGGCTTGCTACAACTTCCTCAGAAGCAGGAGCTTCTGGGGTGATTTCGGCTTCCGGAGCAGTGACCGGATCCGAGCTAACCTCCGTTTCCGGAGTCGGATCAATTTGATCCTTCTTTTCTATTTCGTTCTCTTCTACCAAAATAGAGATTTTTAAAAGGTGAAAAAATATGGTTAAAAGTGGTGCAAAGGTAGCACTATTTAGCCACTAAACCTAGTGGAAATGTAGGTTTTATGCGGGACTTAAAAAAGTGAGAATATCGATTGAGAAGCTAGTGCCTTGGAACCAAATTGATGGACAGTGAGCTTCTCTTTTAGCCAGCTGAAGCGTGAGGAGGATTATAGCAGAGCTATAGGAGCGACGATAGTTAGCGGAAAGAGAAGCCATTCAAACCGTTCAGGAAATAGGTCCCGGGCACTATTCCTGAGGAGTGTTTTCATTGAACTTCTCAATTGTCCTACGAGCGAGATTGAGAGTCAATCGCAATTGGTCCTCTTCAGTCAGTTTTGTGTTATCTATCAATATGGCGTCATCAGCTCTGTATAACGGACTAGCTGCACGGTGGGTATCAATGTAGTCTCTATGTTCAATGTTTTTTGCCACTTCTTCCCTTGACATCTCTATGCCTTTGATGCTTAACTCCTGAAAACGTCGCTCAACACGAGTGTCAAAGTCTGTGGTCATAAACAATTTAAGCTCAGCATCCGGAAGCACCACCGTTCCTATATCACGTCCATCCATTACGATGCCTCTTCCCATAGCAATCTCCTGTTGCTGACGAACCAAAAACTCTCGAACCTCAGGAATTGCACTGACCTCGCTAACTTCCCCAGATACAGCGGCAGAACGAATCAAAGAGTCTACATTCTTTCCATTTAACACCGTATTAGAAACTTGCTCTTCCTCATTCCACTCAAATGAGATCTCAATATTCTGCAGTGAAGCTTTGACTCGTTCCACATTGTCATAATCCACTCCATTCTGCAAAAAGTAAAGCGTAACGGACCTGTACATTGCACCGGTATCAATAAACACGTACCCCAGCTGACTGGCTAGCTTGCGAGCAAGACTGCTTTTTCCTGTACTGGAGTAGCCGTCGATTGCGACATTTATCTTTCTGCTCATGATAACACACTATTTTCAGTGACCTGGTATTCAGAAACGCCGCAATATCGCTCAAATTACGTGTGATTTTAAGAAAAAAAGGGGATAATTACCGAAGCATAATTCCAAGCAAAATCCAAATTTCCCTAATCTTTGATGCAGACACCTGATATTCTTTTCTTTAGCATTGTTGCCATCATTCTGATTGAGTTTTTTCTCGGACGCTTTCTTGATTTCCTAAATCTAAGCAGTCATCGAGAGGAGATTCCTGAGGAAATGAGTGAATACTATGATGAAGACCGATACGCCAAAGCGCAAGCTTACAGCAAAGCCAATAGCAAAGTAGGCCTACTTTCTTCGGTCTTTGGGACTTTACTGATCTTGATAGTTTTGTTCAGTGGGAGCTTTGGGTGGCTGGACCAGTTTATTCGAATCCATACGGACAATGAAGTGATGTTGGCCTTGCTTTTCTTTGGTACAATCTATCTGATTTCTGATCTACTTAGCCTTCCATTGAGTCTTTATCATGTTTTTGTCGTTGAAGAGAAGTTTGGCTTCAACAAGATGAGCCTTGGCACATTCTTTTTGGACAAGCTCAAAGGACTCCTTCTTGGTGCAATCATGGGCGGGGGCATACTTGCTCTTCTCACTTGGATTTACGCGCTTACTGGATCATCCTTCTGGTGGATAGCGTGGATCTGTTTATCTCTAATTAGCCTGTTTCTAGCAGCATTTTATACTTCTGTTTTTGCTCCAATCTTCAACAAGATGGAGCCCTTAGGTGCTGGCAGCTTGCGAGATAGTATTGAGGCATATGCAGATAGTGTGGGATTTCCGCTTAACCAGATTTTGGTAATGGATGGCTCACGAAGGTCAGCAAAGGCTAATGCCTATTTTAGTGGCGTCGCTGGCAAAAAGAGCATCGTCCTATACGACACCTTAGTCGAGCAGCAAGAAGAAGAGGAGCTAATTGCAGTCTTGGCTCATGAAGTGGGTCATTATAAACATCAGCATGTTTTGAAAAGCATGTTGATCTCAATTCTGCAAATGGGGGTCATCTTCTTTATCCTTGGAAAAGTGTTGGGCAGCGAACATCTATCACTTGCTCTCGGTGCAACGAAGCCTAGCTTTCACATTGGAATTTTGGCCTTCAGTATGCTCTATAGTCCCATATCCTTAGTTACCGGTGTTTTTATGAATTTCTATTCGCGCAAGAACGAGTTTGAAGCTGATGCCTTTGCCAAGAAAACACACTCTGCCGAATACCTTAGTACAGCACTAAAGAAGTTATCTGTAAATAATCTTAGTAATTTGCATCCACACAAGTTGTTTGTCTTCTTTTACTATTCACACCCTCCACTGTTAGAAAGATTGGCAGCACTAAGATCAGATTAGCGGAAAAAACACTGAATCTATATGTTTTCCCCTGCCGAAGAAAATTATTTAAAGGCCATTTTTGCCCTGGCTGAAGCTCAATCAGGCGGTTTCGTCAAGACAAACTCCATTGCCAAAAAGCTGAACACAAGAGCTGCGTCTGTAACTGACATGCTCAAGAGGCTCTTTGACAAGGATCTTGTGTCCTATCAAAAGTATCAAGGCGTAAAGCTAACGGGACAAGGGGAGACCATTGCCAAACAAATGATTCGCAAACATCGATTGTGGGAGGTTTTTCTAGCAAACAAACTGAAGTTCAACTGGGACGAAGTGCATGACATTGCAGAACAACTTGAGCATACTCGCTCAGATGAATTGACAGACCGATTGGATCAGTTTTTGGGATTTCCCACGCA
Source organism: Chitinophagales bacterium (assembly GCA_020629205.1). Lineage (GTDB taxonomy): Bacteria > Bacteroidota > Bacteroidia > Chitinophagales > UBA2359 > JAHDDV01. Next base: position 25,047 of record JAHDDV010000002.1, read on the forward strand.
TGACCCCCACGGAGACCCCATTCCCGACAAAGATGGTAACATTGCCATGCGTTATAAGCATACCTTGGCAGATTTGAGGGTGGGTGAGACTGGTTTAGTGGTAGGGGTACGCGAACATTCGACCCCATTTCTAAACTATCTGGACAAAATAAATCTTGTGCTTGGCACCGCAGTAGAGATCATTCTCACTAATGACTATGACAACTCCAAGGATGTCCTACTAAACGAAACGACGCAACTGTCCATCTCCTACAAAGTGGCGAAGAATGTTTTAGTCGCTAAACCAGAAGAAGATGCCTAGTGCTACGCAAACTAAGTTCGCACCACGTTTAAGGGCTTCTATTTCTGTCATACTTCCTTGCTCGCCAGTCGCGTAGCTAAGGCTATACTCCCTTCTCGCGCCTCGGTTGGCAAAAAGATAAGCTCATTCAAACCATCCATTACTGTGTTCCCAGGGCACTAGCTAAAAGATAAGCACATGCAAACTATCCATCAATTAGGTCCCAAGGCACTAGCAATATTCATCAAAGGCGGTCATGAGCATTTGAGCCACTTGTTGAGCTGAACTGCCCTCAATCTTTTGACGAGGAATAAAGTAAACAAGCTCTCCATCCTTAAACAAGCCCATAGAGGGCGAAGAGGGAGGATATGGCACCATAAATTCTCTTGCGGTGTTGGTAGCGTCTACGTCAAAGCCAGCAAACACAGTTCCAGCACGACCGGGCTTCTTTGCTGAGTGCTCAAGCGCCAAACGTGCCCCGGGACGAGCATTCCCAGCTGCACAACCACAAACTGAGTTAACAACTACAAGGGAGGTTCCCTCTGAATTAAGAAATTGTTTCACTTCTTCTGGGCTGGTCAAGTCTGCAAATCCTTGATCTGTTAGCTCTCTTTTCATTGGTTCGACAATCTCGGCTGGATATCTCATCTGTATTAATCTTTATTTTGATCCCAATATTTGTTTCTAACTAATGAAACAAAAACAAGGCAAGGGGGTTTTCCAAGTATCATACAAAGGTAAGAACCTTGTGCAGGAAATTTCTCCACAGACAAGAAATTCGACAGCTTAAATTCTCTATGTCGGGACTTGAGCAGCATGTTGAACTGAAAAAGCGTACCTTTGTGGCCGCTAATGGCGATTGAAAACAAAAAAATTATCTATGTTGACTGTAGATCTTAAATTGACTTCCAAGGTAAAAGATATCTCTTTGGCTGCCTGGGGAAGAAAGGAAATTGAACTTGCCGAGGCAGAAATGCCGGGATTGATGGCTCTACGAGAGGAGTATAAAGGTCAGAAGCCTTTGTCAGGGGCACGTATCGCGGGCTGCCTGCATATGACCATTCAAACTGCAGTGTTAATCGAGACATTGATCGATCTTGGTGCTGAAGTAAAGTGGTCATCGTGCAACATCTTTTCTACACAAGACCACGCCGCGGCTGCAATCGCTGAGGCTGGCATCGGTGTATTCGCATGGAAAGGAATGAATGAGGAAGAATTCGATTGGTGTATTGAACAAACACTTTTCTTCGGATCTCAGGACCGACCTTTGAACATGATCTTGGATGATGGCGGTGATCTGACAAACATGGTATTGGACAAATACCCAGAGCTTGTCAGTGGCATTCGTGGTCTTTCAGAAGAAACCACTACTGGTGTTCACCGTTTGTATGAGCGTGTTGAGAAAGGTACTCTTCCAATTCCTGCCATTAATATAAACGACTCGGTTACTAAGTCTAAATTCGACAACAAGTACGGATGTAAAGAATCATGCGTGGACGCTATTCGTCGAGCTACAGATGTCATGATGGCAGGAAAAGTAGCTGTAGTAGCTGGATACGGTGACGTAGGGAAAGGCTCGGCAGCCTCACTTCGTGGTGCAGGTGCTAGAGTGATCGTAACTGAAATCGATCCTATCTGTGCGCTGCAAGCTGCAATGGATGGTTTCGCAGTTAAAAAGATGGTTGATGCTGTGAAAGAAGCGGATATTGTTGTAACTGCTACTGGTTGTAAAGACATCGTTGCTGAACAGCATTTTAGAGCATTGAAAGACAAGGCTATCGTTTGCAATATCGGACACTTTGACAATGAAATCGATATGGCCTGGTTGAATGGTGCATATGGTGACAGCAAAGTAGAGATTAAGCCTCAGGTGGACAAGTACACAGTTGACGGAAAGGACATCATCATACTGGCAGAAGGAAGATTGGTAAATCTAGGATGCGCTACCGGGCATCCATCGTTCGTAATGTCCAATTCCTTTACAAACCAGACCTTGGCTCAGTTGGAACTTTGGAACAATCACGAAAACTATGAAAACCGTGTCTATGTTCTTCCAAAGCATCTGGATGAGAAAGTTGCCAGACTTCACCTGGCCAAAATCGGTGTTGAGCTTGATGAGCTTTCTGCAGATCAGGCCGAATACCTAAACATCCCTGCTCAAGGTCCATACAAGCCAGAATATTACAGATACTAAGAGCAGCAGGATTGATTGCTGAACTGTATAAAATAGAAAAGCAGCCTCATAGGGAGGCTGCTTTTTTTGTATTCTGGCAAGTTTTTATGTTCTACTTAGAAGATCGAACCTTAAAAGACCAAACAAAGGAAAACCTGCAAAGCTCCTCCCCCATTTCGTTGCGTCCTATCGAGTTGAGCTCTACTGTGCTACAACCATCAGAAGCAGCATAGGCTTCATTTAATGCCGCTACTACTTTCTCCCCTTCTTCACAAGTAAAGGTAGTCAAACCAACTGCTTTCTTGGAAAAGTTGCCTTGCACATCAACTAATAGCATTGATATTGAAGGCTGGCGTTCTCTAAGATATACCATACACAGGGTTCCTGTCGACATTTCTGCTGCCATAGTAAGCACTGCAAAATAGGTCGACTTAAAGGGATTCTTATTGCCATGCCGATAAGGAACTGAAACCTGGCAGCTCACAGCATCGACGTTTTCAATTTTGAGTCCTGCTTTTTGAGCCAGCGGAAGATTGAGTCTCATCCAGAGATTCATCTTAATTTGACTATTCATCAGACCCATATTCCTGATAGCCAGCGTATCATTTAACACGACTGGTGGATTCATGACCGCCATATAAAAGTTTTGATTTTGATGTTGTTTAGAAATAGAAATCCTCGACACTATTTGTATTTCATCACTTTCTGAGTTTTGGAAAACTCATCTGTACGTACGCTTACAATGTACACTCCAGTCGGTAAATCCGACCATTCATTGATTATCAAAAAGTTATTGCTATCATTCTCATAGCTGCGGATCAGCTGTCCGGAGGTGTTAAAAAGATCCAATTCTACATTCTCTGTAGACTCCGGCAAAAAGAGTAACATATCTTCTAGTCTTGTAAAGAATTCCTGACTTCCTCGCAGTTCGATCTCTTCCGAATATCCATCCAGAACACAACTATCTGTCAACTCCCCAGTCATCATACCTCTCGTGCTAAATACGCTAAAAAGCAAGGGACAATTAGCTCCGTTGTTACAAATCAAATCTGCTTGCATTGCGTGATAAGCTACATCTGAATACTCCATACCATCAAAGTAATTTGCCAGTGAAGCCACCACCAACTTATCAGTTTCCTCCCTGCCGATGTTATCCCAAATGTCCATGAAAGCGGAAGAAACCAACTCTCCATCAAGCCACTTATCTCCTACCAAATCACCCGGATAAGCCTTGGCAGTATTTGCCTTTCTACCGGCAAAAAAACTATTATGTCCATCCCAGGAAAACACAAAAGCCCATCTAAATTCACTAATGGAACGGGAGTATGAAGCAGCGAAATAGTCACCAATACCTTCATCTATCGATTGCCGATTTCCGCCACTGTTGTTGTTTCGATTGCTATAGTAGCTGATGGCATGACCCAGTTCGTGAATCAAAACATCTGCATCTTCAGCATCATCCACATTACCTTCTCCAAAAATCAAGCTTAGATTAGGCCAAATGCCCCTAAAAAAAGAGTTATCGTCCCCATTTGCCCCATGAGTATCCACCTGAATTTGTTGCGAAAACAGATCATCAGCCCCACATCCTAAGCCCTGCACATAATCGATATACGTAGTCAGATGATAATAGGCATTTACATCTTCAAAGCCTTGCTCACTTCGGGTAAAACTGAATGAAGGAGTGTTTGAGGTCACTGGTGCAACAGAAGGGGAATCGAATTCCGCAATCTTAATGTAATCATTCTCCAGCAAGAATTGATTGTTTTCATACTTGCATCTGATGGTCTTCAGTACTCTCTCGTCATTGAGCTCCGGGATATCTTCATCATTTGAATCCAAATACGGCGCTCCGTAGGTACGCATAGCAGAGGTCAGTGGATCGGGGTCAAAAACCATCATGCTAACCAAAGAGTCCTGAGGAATTGGAGGGCAATACCTACGTATGTCTCTTTTGTAAAGCACCTCTCCACTGCGACCGAGAATGTAAAGATCATCCGCATTGGGTAGTGAAATCTCCAATTTGATTCCCGAATGCGCCACACCATGGTCAATATAAACCACTTGCTCTGCAGCTGAAAGCAAGGTTCCTCCACGTTGAGCAGCAAAACTGTCTGCAAGCTGCGAGACCTGTTCCGAAGTCAAGCCTTCCGTTTCATCCTTAACCGCAGGTAAAGAATACGTAAGGTCCAGCACATCAATGATGCTACCGTATTTATCGATGTTAATTTTGACCTTGCCCATGTAAATCGGCAAACCGTTTAAGGTCTGTCGATACACCCAATGACTACCCATGCTGCTTGTCTGATGGAAGTCATAAATGATAGCCCCTGAGGATCCGTATTTACTTGAAAGCTTGTTGTCCAGGTATTGCAGCACTGTTGTCTGGTCAATCTTCTCACCAAGATATACTCTTTCACGATCCCGCTCCACCACACGAAGATCCACCTCATACTCCGAAGGGGCGTGATTATGTTGGGCATTGATCTGCTGTGGAAAAACAAATGCAGCTATAAAAAGCAAGAATATGGAATATTTCATTTCACTGTATTTGGGGAAATTGACAATAAGGGTTTTGGTACCTACACATCATGTAAGAATTCGTATTCAAGCTTGTAGGCCTGATCGAGAGCAGCTTCCAACTGCGAAGCCTCACTCTGCCTAATCGAGACATATAATTTACAACAATTATCATAATCCTGCCTAAGGACTTTTGCTTTGGAAGATTTCACATGCCGCATAGCCTGATTCATCAACTCATAATCAAACGATAAAACATAGTGACTCTGGACTATATGCTCCACCTTCTCGGCATTGTCGAGAAGCTCGCGAGTACATTCCTTGTAGGCCTCAATCAATCCTGCCACGCCGAGCTTGGTACCACCATAATACCGAACAACAATGACCATCGTGTTTGTAAGATCTTTGGAATCAATCTGGCCCAAGATAGGCTTTCCTGCTGTACCAGAAGGCTCACCATCATCATTTGCTCGATATTGCTTACCGTCCCCGCCCATTCGCCAGGCATAGCAGTGATGAGTGGCTTTAGGATGAATCTCCACGATACTCCCAAGAAAGCTTTTTACCTCCTCATCAGAACTAACGGAAGCACCGTAACCAAGGAACTTGCTCCCCTTAGCTCTAAACTCTGATATTTCAGCCTTTCCGATGGTAAAGTAACTATCTGACATCCTTGATTTTAACGATTAGACGTGTTGAAAAGTATAGCAAAAATCGCGTCAAAAATAAATATTACCTACTCAATAACGAGTCGATCTTCACACGATTGATGCGGAACACTTTAAGTACCGACTTTTAGCACTCAAAATCGGCCTTTGTCTGCAACATCTCAAATTATGTTGAGTAAACTTTTCCTTTGTCTCAATCTCAACATTTTCAAGCGCTTATTGATCACTCTAATCCCTTAATATTGCGTATATTGTCTCTAATTTAATATGCCAATAATGTATTGAATCCAGTGGAGAACAGTTGGCTTCGAAGCCCAGATAGGCTATTGAATCTTGCCACTCTAATGCACACTGAAAACCTAAAGCTATTCAACTATGAGTAAATTAAGCCAAAACTTGTTTTTTGCTCTTCTTCTTGGTCTTTTCTCTCTAACAAACGTCTCCCACAGCTTACTTGCTGGTAACTGTGATGACTATCTGGACAATGAAAGCGTATCCAACCCCTCCGAAGGAGCCGCGGTGCTGATAAAGCTTTCCAGCCCTGTAAACCTCTTGTTCGATGCAGCAGAAGAGACCGGTCACTTAAGACAATCACTGCATGTCTTGATCAACGATTTTGCCATTCAGAGTATCCAACCAGCTTTCTCACATCCAGCAATGAATGCCTATCTAAAAGTAAAATGCCTATCACCCGTGGATGTCGCTATGCTGGAGCAAGGCATCGAAGCACTTCCCTACATTGCATGGGCCAGACCTATCCCGACCGTGGAAGCAGCATTCGCCACTGACTTTTCAAACAGCATTTGCCTGGGACAAACGGTCCGATTCTACAATCAAAGCATCGCCGAAGATGCAAGTCTACTTTGGTCTTTTGAAGGTGCCAATATCTCTCAAACGAGCGAGCAAAATCCAGAAGTGATGTTTCTTCAATCTGGCAGTTATTCGGTCAGCTTGACTGTAGAAAGTCCCGAAGGTACGGATGTCTTGACACAACAAATTGTGGTAGACCTACCTTCGGCAAAATTGACTGGCGGGGGAGAGTACTACGCCAGTGTAAAGCAAAATCTCAAAGTTGAATTCTCCGGAATGCCTCCATTTGATCTGGTGTACAGCGACGGGACCACAGAGACCCTTATAGAAGGAATTGAGAATCCATTATACTACCTTCCGATCTCACCTGTCGATGGCAGCGAATACAAGCTAGTGTCGATGAAAGACAAATTTTGCAATGGTAACATTAGCGGAACGGCCAATTTTGAACTAAGAGGTGGAGACCCCAATGATCCAGAATATCTGGTTCAAGAAGTATTGGTTGCCGGCGGATGTATAGAGGTGGAAAATGTCGAATATACGGGCGATCCAAGTGCTCTGGGCTATTATGAGCAAAGCGCTACACTCGACATCGGATTTGCAGAAGGAGTATTCATGGCCACAGGTGATGTATCAACCTTCGACGGACCAAATGATGATGGAGGAGCTGGGACCTTGTTTATGACACCTGGAGATGAGGATCTGGAACAGGTTTTGGGAGGCCTTGGCATCGGTCAAACAAATGATGCCGCAATTTTGGAATTCGATTTCAAGCCTTCTAGTGATGCCATCAGCTTCGAATACATCTTCGCTTCTGAAGAGTATCCAGAATATGTTTGTAGCAACTTCAACGATGTCTTTGCTTTCTTTATCAGTGGTCCGGGCATAGATGGCCCTTATTCTGATGATGCAGAAAACATTGCTCTGATTCCGAGCACAGATATTGCCGTAGCTATCAATTCTGTAAACCCTGGCGTTGTCGGACTCAACGGTTTACCCGGCGGATGTACAAGTCTGGATTACTCAGAATATTATGTTGACAATACAGGTGGACTCTTAACTGAGTTTGATGGCTACACCACAATCCTAACCGCTGAACTAGATGGGCTTACTGCCTGTGAAACTTATCATATCAAGTTGGCGATAGCCGACGTGTTTGATAGCGCCTTCGACTCAGGCGTATTCCTGAAAGCCAACAGCTTTGGAGCGGATGTGCCTTTCCTGGTTGAGGCCATCGGTGTCAACAATGACCCAGTTCTTGCGGAAGGTTGCAATGAAGGAGCTTTCGTTTTCACCAGAGGTGATACCGAAAATCTAGACGAAGAAATCGAGGTCATCTTTACCATTGCCGGTTCTGCAAGCAATGGAGAGGACTACGAAGAAATCACCGAGACCCTCGTCATTGAAGCCGGAGAAGAAACGGCCACTATTCCAATTGTCACCATCGCCGATGGTGTAGCTGAAGGAGATGAAACCATCGATATTGTGATCGAAAATGCAGAGTGCAACTGTGAATCTACATTCCTAACCGCCACCCTTACCATTACAGAAACAGCCACAGATGTAGAAGCTGGCCCCGATTTGACCATCTGCCCAGGCGGAGAAGCACAATTGGATGCCACGGTTCCAGACGATGTTGATTTTACCTGGTCTTCTCCAGAAACATTAGACGATCCAATGAGTACCATTCCTATCGCTACTCCAACAGAAACAACCGAATACGTCCTGACAGTTGTTGATGCAGATGGCTGCTTTGGCTCGGATACAGTGACTGTTTTTGTTGCAGGAGCGATTGATCTGCCAACGCTGGAGGATATCAGCATATGTACAGAAGCTAGTGAAGTAACGGTAGAAATCACCGGAGTACCGGAAAATGATGATTGGACCTACAGCTGGGATCCCGAAGATGGACTGGACGATCCAAATGCAGCTAATCCAACAGCAACAGTAAGCGGACCTGCTGAATATACTTTGACCGTGGAAGACGCAGATGGATGCAGTGGCAGCACTTCAGTTGCTATGGTGGCTACACAAATCGCGGTCGAAATCGAGTACGATGAGGATGTAGTACTTTGTACAGGCGATGAACTTACATTGGAAGCTGTTTCCGTTGCAGGCGCATCCTTCCAATGGCAAGATGATTCTTCTGAAGCCACATTTACAGTGACAGAATCCGGCACCTATACCGTAGTCGCTACTGCCGGAGAATGCGAAGCAAGTACCTCCGTGGATATCGAGGTGATTCCTGCCCCAGTGGTTGATCTAGGTCCTGACCAATTCCTTTGCGGAGGCGAGCAAATTATTCTGGATGCCACAGTCGATGGTGATGCAAGCTATCTTTGGATGGATGGTACTACAGAAGCTACACACCCCGTAGATGGCGCTGGAGAATACAGCGTTGAAGTAACTGTGGGCGGGGCTTGTACTGCAAGTGACTCCGTCTCGTTTTCAGGTGAATTGCTACCGGCTCTAAATGAAGATTACTTCCTAATCTGTGAGCAGGAGGAAATTGAAAGTATACTGGTTAGCGTTGGCAATCCTGATCTGCCTGATCCGGATATCACCTACAGCTGGTCTACTGGAAGTACCGAACAATCCATTCTAATAGGCCCTGAAGACGTAGGATGGCTATGGGTGGATATCACCGGCGAAGCCTGTAGTTACAGAGACTCTCTAGAGCTTCTGACCTATCCTTGTGTGATCTTGGATGTAGAGCTCTTGAGCTTTAGGGGAGAGACAAAAGGGCAAGACAATTTGCTCAGCTGGTCGACTGCATCAGAAGTAAATGCTGATTACTTCGAGTTGCATAGATCATTGGATGGCAATGTATTCCAAACGATCGAACGTATCGAAACGACAGGCAATAGCAGTCAATACAGTCATTTGGATCTACAGGCTCCAGCTATGGCATACTATAGATTGCAAATGGTCGATCTCGATGCCAGCGCAAAATATTCGGAGCTAATCTCTATCTCCAGAAATGAGCAAGACGCTAGTCTTCAAATAACCCCAATCCCTGCCAGGGATCAATTGACCATGAGCTACAATTTTGCTGATCAGGATCAAGTACAATTTACGCTGCTAGACCTCAATGGTAGAGTTTTGATGCAGCATGAATTAGCGGCCTCTGGCACAAGCAATATTGCACTAGATGGTATCGCCAGTGGATTGTACCTCGTTCAATTGACTTCAGGTAATGAAGTACTTACCAGTCGAGTGATCGTACAATAAGATTCTTGAATCCGATCTTCGGATTAAAAATTCAAATGAGCCCCTACGTCGAATGGATGTGGGGGCTTTTTTTGGTGCATGGTACTTGGTGGATGCTGGATAAATGTTCAAGGGGCAAAGAGCAAGGTGCAAGGTGCAAGGTGTAAAAATGTAGAGGGGGACTGCGTGCGTCTGGGTTCGACTGGATCGAGAATTTTGTCAGAATTGAGTTGATTTTTTTTACGGCCTATTCTTTTTTTTGGAGCACAGCAGTTTTCGGCCGTGGCAACTGTTTACTGGCTATCCATTGCAATGCTGGCACTCTCCAGCGGCTTCGCTGCTGCACTGCATCCGTCTCTCCTATCGTCGAGCCAGCTGCAGTACAGCGACTCAGGCGCTGTATAGCACCAGCATTTCCATTTCTATCCAGGCTATTTGGCCACAGCATTGCTCGCGCTGGCAGAGCTTCTTCAGCCAGACTGAGTATAAACATGTACTTAGTCCAATTGGGAAGATTTTTTTTTGCTGGAGCGGGCCAAAGCCAGTGAAAATTAGCCCCGGGTGAAGCGGTATGAGGTGCTCATATAGCGTCAGTGAATGCCGCTGCGGGGTGGCTCGGAACGCAGTGGAGAGACGCACTGCAGTGTGCATGAACAGCTAGATGAGTGCCGAGTGAGAGCGGAACACGGGACGAAAGAAACGCGTACTAAAACTGTTGGGCTCCAAAAAAAGAATCTGTTCAAAAGTCTATCACCAAAAACAAAATCTGTTCATAAGTCCAGCCCTATTCATAGGAGGGATGGCCCAGCAAGGACTCTGTTGCACCAGACAAGCTAAACACTACGAAAAGCCGATCAACGCAATGGCCATCAATGCGCAAGCCAAACCAGTGAGGTTAAGAGCGGAAAGTCGTTCCTTGAAAATGAGCACGGAACCAATGGCTGCGAGGCTGACCACTCCGATATTCATGAGCGGAAAGACGACGGAACTTTGGAGACCGGAGGTTTCGAGAGCTAAGAACATTGCGTAGAGACTAAGGTAGTTGGGAAGACCGAGCAAGCAACCCCAAAGTAGATTTTTCCAATGTAAGATTCCGGGATCTTTACCGATGCGCAGCAGGAGATAAAGGCTTCCGAGCAGTGCTGAAAAGGCGAATACACAGGTGAGAAAGTGCTTGAAATCTTCGCCATCCAAATAGTAGACCTGAGCATAATTGAGCAACACTTCAATAGCGCCGCTTAGACAGAAAATCAAGAGCGGTAATTGAAAGAGCTCAGCAGTAGATTTGGTTTTGGCACCTCCTTTTTTCACCGAGACGAAGACAACAGATAGCAGAGCCAGCCCAATACCACAGACCTTGAGCCAGGACAGGCTGTCGCCATAAAGAAAAACTGCGGCGATGATCGTGATAATCATACCGAGCTTGCTGGAAACACTGGCTACAGAAACACCGTTTCTTTGTGCGCTTAGTCCCACGAGCACGAAGGTGCAAATGAAGAGAAAACTGGTCGCGATTGCCAGGGGTAACCAGCTGGCCTGCAGGAAGTACTGGGCTGTAGGGATCTGTTCAGCAAGAAGCAATCCTTGTAGGGTGCAAATGAAATAATTGACCACCACTGCCGCTGTTGTGTGGATCCCGAAATTGGCAAATGCGCGAAAGGTGAGGATGATGAGTACGGACAATAGTACAGCCAATATTAGGTAGAGCATAGGAAGTTTTTACCGGCTATGAATGGGTGCTTTGATTTTGAAACAGCTGCAGTCGATCCTTGCCGATTCGCTCTTCAGCACACAATTTTGCCCTCCGCAGCATCGGAGCAGCAATACCATTGCCAAAGGTCATTTCTCCGGTCAGTACTCTTGCCTCATCCCAAAGATTTGCTTCAATAAATGTATGCAATGTAGTCGCTCCTCCTTCCACGATCAAGGACTGAATTTTCATTTGATGCGTGTGCTGCATAAGCTGATGGAGGATATTTTCGGAAGGATCGATGGCTTGATAATGAAGATTTGGTTTGTCGACTGCCTTTCGTAGGCCGGAATAAAATATGGTCGTCGGAATGCTGCCATCGAGTAATTGAAGTCTGGTTTCGATACGCTGGTGCAGGTCGATCACAAAACGATGCGGGGGCTTGCCTTGCCAATGTCTAAGCCCCAGATGCGGATCATCGATATTGGCTGTGTTGACCCCTATGAGGATAGCATCTTCCTCGCTTCTCCATTTATGCACCAGCTGTTTGGCTCCAGGACCGGTGATCCACTTTTGACTTTCATTGGAAGGGGCAATGTAGTGGTCCGCTGTCTGCGCCCACTTAAGGATGATATAAGGACGCTTCTTGAGATGCCATGTAAAGAAGCGCCGATTTAGGTATTGGGCTTCCTTGTGTAGGAATCCGAAATCTACCCGGACTTTGTTGTCTTTGAGTTTGATCAAGCTCGAACCCGCCACTTTTGGATGTGGATCGAGGTTGGCCACGATTACATGCGGGATGCGCTCTTTGAGCAGCAGATCTGCACAAGGTGGTGTATTGCCAAAGAAAGAGCAGGGTTCAAGACTTATGTACATGCGACTGGAGGGCAAACGTGCACGATCTGCCGCCGACACGGAATTGACCGCATTGACTTCTGCATGATGGCTTCCATACTGTTTGTGGTATCCTTCACCGATGATGTCTTGCTCATGAACGATCACTGCCCCAACCATGGGATTTGGAGAGGCATTGCCTAGGCCTAATTTTGCGAGCTCCAGACATCGGAGCATGTAGTCATTGTGCTGCATTAAATAGAGTGCGGTTTCAGATCATTGGATTTTGCCATCAGGTTGCATAGTTTGTACAATACGCGTGCCCCAACGTTGGCATCCCATTCGTTTTCTCCCGGGCCGACCTCGCAGAGATCAAAACCGATGATTGTACGACCGCTATTCACCAAGGTATTGAGCAGGAAGAAGGCTTCGGCCAGTTCCAGTCCATCGGGTACGGGGGTACCGGTATTGGGGCAAAGCTTAGGGTCCAGTCCGTCAATATCGAAACTCACATAGACTTTATCTGGCAAAGATTGTATGATATTCTGAGCCATATGGAAAAAACCACCTGACTCACTAAGTTGCGCATAGCGCAAGGTTTGTCCGTAAAACGGCAGGATTCTGCCATTGGAATCTACGGCAGCTTGTACCTCTGCCTCACATAGATCTCGTACTCCGACAGAGACTAGTTTAGTGATCTGAGGAAGCTGCAGCGCATTATGCATAATAGAGGCATGAGAATAGTCGAAGCCCTCGTACGCTACTCGCAAGTCGGCATGTGCGTCAATTTGCAATATTCCAAAGTCATGGTGTTTTCTGGCCAGCGCTTTCATTAATCCCAGCGGAACGGAGTGATCGCCACCCACTACTGCGATCAGCTTGTCTTCCTTTAATACGGTATTGGCGCGGTCTTCTACCCAAAGCATCAGGTCATGGCTACTACCATTGATGTCCTTCAAACTTTGCCTCATTTCAGGGTTTTCCTCCACAGAGCCACCCTTTTCGAGAAAATCGATGTATTGGCTAGCCAGATTCTTCATGTAGCGATTTTTGGCTTCCCAAAAGTTGTCGATGGGCAGCATGTGATAGCCCATCTTCCAGGCTTCGGGAAGATCAAAATCAAACAAATCAATTTGCGGAGAAGCTTTCAGGATCGCTGCTGGTCCATCTGAGGTGCCGGAACCGTAGGAAGTTGTGGCTTCCCAGGGGACGGGCAGCAGTATGATCTGTGCCTCCCGATAATCGAAAGGAAGGCCAAAAATATGGCCATTTTGCTGTCCGATTCCATTGGGGTCGAAATGCCTAATATGTTGGGATTTGCTCACTGCTGTACATTTTGACTAAGGCTCAGTTTTTGAATAGTCTTCGAATATACAGTCTTTGTGCACTTTGACGTTGAAAAGGCAAACAAATTGCTGTAAATTTGTGTTGGACCCATATAGTCAACCCATTCCCCCTAAAGAAATTGATTATCGAACCTCAATGTACAGATCATGAAGAAATTACACATCCTTGCCTTATTTGTGATAGCCATTGCTATTAGTAGCATAATTATCAGTGCAGGCGACTACAGCACATATGCCACATTTGCTCAGGCTTCGAAATCCGAAGGCAAATTTTTTCAGGTAAATGGTACCCTCTGTGAGCAGAAAGGTTTCGAATATGATCCTGTAAAAGATCCTAATTATTTCAGTTTTTGCATGGTAGATAAATCGGGAAAAGAAAACAAGGTTGTCTATCATGGATCAAAGCCACAAGACTTCGAACGCTCGGAGGAAGTTGTATTGCAAGGAGCGATGGATGGCGACAACTTTGTTGCCTCCAAGATTCTCCTAAAATGTCCTTCCAAGTATAATGAAGGAGAGATCGAAGAGCGTGAGTTTGAGTCTGTGAAAGCGCAAGTATGAACATAGAGTATATCGGTGAGCGACTGCTGCCGGGGCAGTTGGGTTATTTTCTAACGATCCTGGCGATGGTGGCGGCCTTTTTTGCCTTTGTCTCCTACTGGCTTGCAGCAAGACAGACTGACCCCAAAGACAATGATTCCTGGAAACTTATGGGGCGCTTGGGCTTTATTGTCCATTCGCTGAGCGTATTTGGAATAGTAGCATTACTATTCTTCATGCTCTTTAATCATTATTGGGAATACCAATACATTTGGCAACATTCCAGTGAGGAGCTACCTTGGTACTATGTCTTTTCCTGTTTTTGGGAAGGCCAGGAAGGTAGTACCATATTGTGGCTTTTCTGGCACGCCGTACTAGGCTTGGTCCTGATGAGGACAGCGGGTATCTGGGAGACACGAGTGCTCAGTGTAATGGGTATTGTTCAAGCCTCTCTCGCCACCATGTTGCTGGGCATATATGTCTTCGATTACAAGGTAGGAGCAAGTCCATTTGTGCTTATGCGAGAGCATAGCCCTGAGCTACCTGTATTCTTACGGGCCAACTACACCGAATTGATCCAAAACGGTAATGGGCTGAATCCACTCTTGCAGAACTACTGGATGGTCATTCACCCTCCTACCCTCTTTCTGGGTTTTGCAGCTACCACTGTTCCCTTCTTGTTTGTAGTTGCTGCGCTCTGGAAGCGCGACTTTAGTGCTTGGGTAAAGCCAGCTCTTTCCTGGACGATTTTTGCCTGTACCATCCTAGGTACCGGTATCTTGATGGGTGGAGCATGGGCATATGAGGCCCTGAGCTTTGGCGGTTTCTGGGCATGGGACCCGGTCGAAAATGCCTCTTTGGTTCCTTGGTTGGTTTTAATTGCCGGTCTGCATACGCTATTAGCTTACCGTTACACAGGCCATGCCCTAAAGGCAACCTGTTTGTTTTTGGTGATGTCCTTTGTCTTAATTGTCTACTCTACCTTTTTGACAAAGAGCGGATGGCTGGGGGATACAAGCGTACACTCCTTTACGGATCTGGGTATGTCGGGACAATTGGGTCTATTTCTTTTAGGCTTCTTCTTCTATGGAATCTTCATGCTAGCTTATAACTGGCGATTCATCCCGGAAAAGGAAAAAGAAGAAAGTGCTTACTCTAGGGAATTCTGGCTATTTGTTGGTGCCCTTCTGCTCGTTTTGTTTGGTCTTTGGATTAGTTGGGATACCTCCCTTCCAGTAGTCAACAAGATCTTTGGAACCGAATGGGTAGTGGTCGATGTAGTAGATCACTATAATCGTTATGCCATCTGGTTTGGCATCTTGATCGCACTACTTACAGCAACGATCCAATACTTCGGATACAAGAACAGCAACATCAAAGCCTTTGGCAAGCGACTCTTGCCTTCTATCATCGGAACGGTGGTTTTGACAGCAGCTGCTGTCTACTTGAGTGGAATAACCTATTATCCTTACGTACTGTTTATGGCTGCGGCCATCTTTACTGTTCTGGCTAATCTCTGGTATGCTATATCAGTGCTTTCGGGCAAAGTAAGGGTAATGGGAGCTTCGGTTGCCCATATTGGCTTCGGCTTCATGCTGATCGGAATTTTGATCTCCAACGCAAATAAGGAGGTCATTTCTATCAACCGGCTTGGATTGGTGTTTGGAGAGGACATTCCAGCTCAGGAAAATATTGAAAATGTATTGCTCAACAAGGGTATGCCTATTCAAATGGGTCCTTATTGGGTAACTTATGAGGAAGATTCGATCTCTGAGCCCAATACCTTCTACAAGGTAAAATACGAACGAAAAGAGAACAAAAGCGATAAGGCCTCAGAGTCCTTCTACCTTTATCCCTATGCTCAGATCAACCCAAAAATGGGCTTGATCTCCAATCCCTCTACTAAGCACTATTTGTACAAAGACATCTTCACCCATGTCTCCATGGTGGCCAATAATGAAGACGCTGATGAAGCTCCACAGACCTTCAGTGAATTTACTATGGCGATTGGCGATACCGTAAACACGACTACCTCCTCATTGATTTTGAAAAGCATCAATGCGGAGCCCCAGAGTTTCAACTATGTACCCGCTGAGGGAGACATATCGGCAGGAGCTGTAATGACTGTGATGAGAAACGGGCAAAGTAGAAATGTAGAGCCGGTATACTACATTCGTGACAATATTGAGAACTCGGCTGATGCGGTTATCGACGATCTCAATATCACGGTTTCCTTCAAGAAGATAAATCCCAAGGCGGGCACCATCAATCTTGAGGTTACAGAGCGGGAATTGCCCATGGAATACATTATCATGAAGGCAATCGAGTTTCCCTTCATTAACATGCTTTGGTTTGGTGGATTACTGACCATTATCGGCTTCTTCATGAGTCTGGGGCGCAGAATCAGAGATAAGGTACGTCCGATGAAACGACTTGAGAAGTCAAATAAGCAAATCGCAGCCTAAATGCTTATATTGCGCGCCAATTCGCGAAGTTTAGGCATCACACTTGAAGAAAATAGTCATCATAGGTTATGGAAATGTCGGTTGGCATTTAGCACGAGAACTCTTCCGTGCAGGGCACAACATTTCCCAGATTTTCAGTCGAAAGAAGAAAACTGCTGACACACTTGCTAAGGCCGTAAATGCAAAGGTCGTCAACCATTGGGAGGAGGTGGATCAGGATGCAGATTTTTACTTGCTGGCTGTTTCTGATGATGCTATTATCGAGGTCAGTCAAAACCTTAGACCCAATTCGGGAATTGTGGCACATACCTCGGGTACTGTTGCATCAAAGGCTTTGAACAAGCATCAACAATACGGAGTGTTCTATCCCTTACAGACATTCACGCGCTATGTGGAAGTCGATTGGTCGGTCATCCCCTTTTGTATATGGGCTAATAAAGAATCGGTCCGACAGTCACTTATGGAACTAGCTTTGACGGTCAATTACCGGGTCAGTCTGATCACAGATGAAGATCGGGCCATTCTGCATATCGCCGCCGTATTCGCCAATAATTTCAGCAACCATGTTTTTGCCATCGCCGAAGACATCTGCGTGAGCAATGGTCTAGACTTTGCAATCATTAAACCATTAATTTCGGAAAGTGTTAAGAAATTGACTCATTCATCCCCTTCGGAGGTACAAACCGGACCAGCAAAGAGAGGAGATGATCAAACCATGCAAAAACACTTAAAACATCTGAAAGACTTACCTGATTACCAAGCGATTTATCGCATACTATCCAATAGTATTATGAAGGGAATTGGAAAAAGCAGGGACAAGGAACCAATTGTTCCAAGAAAACTCTAAGACATGTATAAAATCAAAGTAAATTTTGAGGAGGCTGATCACGAGACAGTTCATATAGAAGTAGAGGAAGGACATTCAGTTTTGGAGGGCCTTCTACTCAATGATATTCATATCAATCACAATTGCGGAGGCGTCTGTGCCTGTAGCACTTGCCATATCTATGTCGAATCCGGGGAGGACCTCATAGCAGAGATTAGCGACAAGGAAGAAGACTTCATCGACCGTGCTATCAACCCTCGAATCGAATCCCGACTGGCCTGCCAGTGTGTATTGGAGGACGGCGAAGGAGAATTGGAAGTCACCGTACCAGATCAGTCAAACATCATCGGGCACGAGCATTAATCAATCAAAAACAAGAAAGTTATGTCAATGGAAGAACCACCAATAGAGTGGAGAGACTACGAAGACATCGCCATGGGGCTCTACGAGAGATTCGGGCATGAATTCGACGAAATGAAAATCTATAAAGTACGCTTCACCCAACTTATAGACTGGGTACTTGAAGTGCCCAACTTTGTAGGAAAGCGAGAGCAATGCAATGAAGGTCATCTGGAAATGATCCAGGCTAGCTGGGTCTACGAATGGCGTGATAATCGCTAGACCTTCTATGGATCATTTTAAGCAAATAAAAGCCATCATCTTCGACGTTGATGGCGTTCTAACCGATAGCATCCTCCACATAACCGAGAGCGGAGAGCTATTGCGTCGGATGAATACTCGAGATGGCCTGGCGATCAAGATGGCCCTTGCCGCTGGCATTCGTGTAGCCATCATGACAGGGGGTGGCTCACAAGGTGTCGTCAGCAGACTCAGAAATTTGGGCATCCAGGATATCTATATCAAGTTGCAAGATAAACAGGAAGCCTTCGAAGAATTCATCGATATTTATGGGCTGGATCCCACAAATATTGCCTACATGGGAGATGATTGGCCTGACTTTGAAGTCATGAAACGATGTGGTCTTCCCTCCTGCCCTTCCGATGCGATAGAAGAAATCCAAACGATTAGTAAATTTGTGGCTAATACTGCCGGAGGTGCAGGTTGCGCTCGCGAATTGATCGAAAACATTCTAAAAGCGCAATCTGGCTGGCCGGCTGAACTATAGAACCCACTTTGCATGATCCGCCTGGTCCGACCGATCAATCTGCTCTATATAGCCTTGACGCAGTACTTGTTTCAGTATTGCATGATCGAGCCCCTTTTTTCCGCTTTGGGCTACCCCACTACTTTGAGCTTTTGGCCATTCACACTCTTGGTTTTATCCACCATGCTGGTAGCTGCGGCAGGCTATGTAATCAATGACTACTTTGATGTCGAAATTGACCGAATCAACAAGCCAGAAAAGCTGGTAATCGGCAATACCCTTAGCAAAACAAGCGCCTGGAAACTTTACCTGTCCCTTGCTTTGTCTGGAGTCATCCTGGGTTTTCTTGCCGCCTACCTGGCCGGCAATTACATGCTCGGCTGCTTCCATCTAGCTATTAGTGGCCTACTCTGGTTCTACTCTACTGGCTACAAGAAACAGCTCATCATCGGCAATCTGGTGATCTCGATCTTAGCTGCCATGGTCGTCCTCATACTTATTGCATTCGAACCGCTACTCTATGATGGCTTTCCTATCTTCGGTGAGGAAGAGCGCTTCTTTGGCAAACTGATCATAACCTATGCGCTCGGCTATGCCCTCTTTGCGTTTCTCCTGACCCTTATACGTGAAATCACAAAGGACGCTCAAGACATCGAAGGAGATTTATCCTACTATTGCAATACGATACCTATAAGCTTTGGAATGACAGCTACAAAAGTCATTCTAGCAATGCTCTGTATACTTACGCTGGGACTAATCTTCCTCTATCAAAAGCAACAAATGACGCTTGATATGACTGCCACAGTCTGGTACTTCTTCCTGCTGGTACAATTGCCCTTGCTAATATTCTTGTTTCTAATTGCAAAAGCCAAAGAACCTGCCCATTTCAAAACAGCTTCCAGTCTCTTGAAAATAATCATGCTTACAGGAGTCTGCTATTTGCTGCTTTTTAGGACAACGATTACCGTAACCGAAACCTCAAACACACCAAGTATAACTATCGAGGAAAATGATGTACCAACTGAATAAGCAACTAATCCTGGGGTCAAAATCTCCTAGAAGACAAAGCCTACTTAAAGAAGCAGGCTTCGATTTCCTTATAGATTCAGCCTCAGTTGAAGAGATATATCCCGATGATCTGCCTTCCAAAGAGGTAGCAGAATACCTTGCAAATCTTAAATCTGCGCCCCTCCTGGCAAAACATCCAGATGCCATTATTATCGGCGCAGATTCAATCGTTGTGCTCGGGGACGAAATACTGGGCAAGCCAAAAGATCGAACACATGCCCTGGAAACACTAAGGAAGCTGGCCGGCAAGGATCATCAAGTAATTACAGGAGTGAGCATCCGCAGTACAGAGCAGCTGCATAGCTTCTCTCAAAGTACAAGCGTGATGTTTGATGAGCTCTCCGAAGAAATGATCACTCATTATGTAGATACTTACGAGCCCTATGACAAAGCCGGATCATATGCCATACAGGAGTGGATCGGCATGGTCGGGATTAAGGGAATCAATGGCGACTACTTCAATGTTATGGGCCTGCCTGTCAACCAATTGCGAAGAATTCTACTGGATATGTACTCCCTTTGAGTGCAAAAAGGTCGCATAAAACCTGTAAAAAAGCCTCTCGAATCTTCTTTTATCAGGCTTTTTCCCCTATATTTGCGCTCTGAAAAACGATAAACATGGCACATCATAAGTCAGCGAAGAAGAGAATTCGCCAAGGTGAAAAGAGACGAGTACACAATAAGTATTACGCTAAGACAATGCGTAATGCCCTTCGTGAGGTGAGAGCTTCTGAAGACAAATCAGAGATTCAGGCACAATTGCCTAAATTGGTTTCTATGATTGACCGTCTCGCCAAGAAGAACATTATCCATTGGAAGAAGGCAGCAAATCTTAAATCAAAGTTGTCCAGAAACCTCAACAAGATGTAGGATAATCCTCAATAAAAGTATAGAAAAGAGGCTACCATTTTTGGTAGCCTCTTTTTTTTGCAAAATACTTGACTCATTTTTCTGGAATTTGCGCTGCCCGATACTCTATTAGTAAACAACTAATGGATAATAAAGTAAAATACCAGGGAGCCTTAAGCATCACGGCATGGGCAGAGGAAGACAGACCAAGAGAAAAACTGCTGCTTAAAGGACGAAGTTCGCTGACGGAAGCAGAACTACTTGCCATCATTCTCGGCTCGGGCTCGAGGAGCGAAACTGCGGTTGATCTTGCCAAGAGAATGCTGGCCAATTGGTCCAATGATCTCAATCTCCTCGCTAAGCAAAACATCCCGGACTTCATGCAGTTCAAAGGAATCGGCGAGGCAAAAGCCATCAGCATCGTCGCCGCTCTGGAATTCGGTAGAAGACGTCAACTCGCAAAAGTCAAGGAAAGAAGACAAATACGCTCCAGCAGGGACGGCTTCATGATCTTCCAACCCTTGCTCGCCGACCTCCCACACGAAGAGTTTTGGGTCCTCTACCTCAATCGATCCAATAAGATTATCCAAAGAGAACGAATCAGCGTTGGAGGCGTAGCAGGAACTATAGCCGACATTAAAATCATCTTTAAGCGAGCAGTTGAATTGCTGGCTTCTGGGATCATCCTCATTCATAATCATCCTTCGGGCAATTTGCAACCAAGCGTCGCTGATAAGCAATTGACCGAGAAGGTAGTCAAGGCAGGAAAGGTTTTGGAAGTCGCTGCTCTAGATCACCTCATTATCACAGACGCAGGCTATTACAGCTTTGCTGATGAAGGGTTGATCTAGTACCTGCACAGCGCTCGCTTATGATTAGGGTTTAGTGGCCTCAAGAGCTTGTTGCTTTTGGGGCTGCCCTGTTCTGCGCCACAACAATATATGCATTATTGAACAATTCATAAGGCGCAGCACAGGTCGCGTCATCCGCTAATACTCACCTTGCATCCTGCTGTTCAGCTTATGGTAGCTGGGGTCTCTCCTATCGTCGAGCCCCCATCTACCATGCTTCACAAGCAGGCTGACGGCGGCTCGTTCCGCTCCTACCGCTCAGCCATTCCATCCACAAATAAAAAAGGGCTGTACCTCATGGTACAGCCCCTTCTATTTGTCTATGTTGTTGATAGGCTAGAAGAAAAACATCCTTCCAAAAGCCTCAGCAAAGCTATGCTTAGTGCACAACAACCATTCGTTTAACACCTACCAATTCACCCTTGTCGTAAACCTGATAAATGTAGTTTCCATTCTCCAATCCTTTTGTATCAAGAACCATGCTGCTTGAAGAAGCAGGGATAGCCTGACGAGAGATTTCCTGACCAGAAAGGTTAAGGATAGTCAATTCGCCATTCTCGATAGTTGTGTTGAAGAAGATGTTCAGCTGATTGTCAGCTGGATTTGGATACTGAGTGAAGTTGCTTCCTTCTAGATCTTCTAGTGAAGTTTCTACGTTTTCAACAGTCACAGTAACTGATGTTTCGCAACCCTCTTCATCAGTGATCACACAAGTGTAAGTACCTGCAGCAAGACCATCAATTGAGGCACCAGTCATGCCGTTGTCCCAGTTGTAATCAATGCTACCAAAATTACCATCTACCGTAACGCTGGCTGAACCAGTGCTGTTACCGTTGGTATCGTCCATACCTTCGACCTCTGCACTAAGTGCACATACTGCCTCAACAGTGAAGGTCTGCTCGTCTGTACAACCAGCTGCATCGCTTACTTCAACACTATACTCACCAGGAGCAAGACCACTGATCGAGTTGCTGCTCTCACCAGTGCTCCAGGAGATAGTCAGCTCACCAATTGCTCCATCTGCAGAAACGCTGGCAGAACCATTGTTACCGCCTTCTGCACCAGAAGCATCAAGCTCGGTGATTTGAAGTGCACACTCAATATCTTCCGCAATTCCACTAAATGGATCAGAATTGTCTGCAGCAAATTCGCCACCGGAGAAGACTGTATTTCCATCTTGATCTACAGCTGAGTAGCTACCCTGACCATAAGCACAGCAGATTCCGTCACCGTAAGCGTCCACAATGTAGAAAGAATAGCATCCAGCTGCTGGAAGTACTACAAACTCTTCGAATGTAGCATTGCTATCGTATCCACCAGTTGGAGTTGTACCACTACCTGCAGCATCAGCAGCTAGAGGGTTTCCTCCAGAAGCTATTGCAGAACCTGAAGCATTTCTTACTTCCCAGTAAGTTTCAGATCCATAGTTATCAGTGTTAATTGTAATTGTCAGGCTATTCAAAGCATCTGCAGCTCGCTCAACAACTGCTTCCAAAATGTTATTGTCTGCACTTTCATCCGCACCTCCATTGATTGCAGTGATTTCAGCCATAAGTACATATTCACTCGCTTCATCAAAATCGATGCTTGGAAGTGCGATTGTTACCTGCTCGAAAGTACTGATAGAACCAGTCCATTCATAACTAGCAACATCACCGCCGTTTACTGAGTACTCGATGTCCATAGAGGTGATATCGTCATTACCATCATTTCTAATCTTGATAGAAGGAGACAATGTAGGCTCACAAACAGTCGCTGGTACTTCCAGAATGTCCAGAACATTGGCATTGTTTGCAAAGGCAACTACAAACGAAGGAACTGCCATTGCAGCTTGGTGTACATCTTTACTAGACACCTCCTGAACAAAAGCAACCACACGTAGTTGAGTTGGATCATAAACGTTGCTTAGCTCCCAGCTTTCATCAACCGTTGTTGATTCGCCTTCAGCAAGAGCACCGATATTGGTTCCGTTTTGTGTTGGAAGCATTTGCTTCATTACAAAGTTGAAATGCTCCTCACCATTTGATCCTGGAGGGCTATCAAACTCGATACGCTCTTCTACCACTACAATATGCAGGTTAGAGCTTGCGATGTCTTCCAGTGCTTCAACAGAAGCAGAAATGTCGATGCTTGAAAAATCTTCTGCAACATCAGCAGTCAATTCGATCATCACACCTGGAGGAACACTTGACAAATCGTCAATGGTACTGGCAGACCACCCACCATCGAAGCCCATTGAAGTATATAGGGTGCCGTCTAGAACTGAACCCGGAACACCATCAATGCCATACAGATCAACACGTGTCTGCACTTGAGTAGGATTATGTTCGTTCATCGGGTCAGTACCTGGCCAACTTGTCTGGTAAGATATCTGGACGATGTTTTCTGCATCTGCCATATAATCTTCGATAAACGGATTACTTGTTGCACACGGAGGGCACGAAGCCTGAGTAAATTGCTCTAGCAGCACCACTCGTTGCTGTGCAAAAGCAAAAACTGTCAGCATCATTAATGCCGACATTAAGGTAAACTTTCTCATGAGTTTTTTTGCGTTTGTTAATATATATTCACAGAAGTAAAAATCAAGACTATTGCCGGCGGGAGCCATGCATTTGTGAGGAAGCTAAATTAACTAAAAGCCCCTTTGGAAAGTGCAAATTGCATTTAATGGTCGCGGTTTTACCAATTATCGGGGCCGATTTATCCTCCTGAAGTCCTAGCTTTCCAGTATCTTGCTAAAAATGATGACATAGCTGACCTTTATAGGACAGTTTCCAGCGCCTTACCGCCAAGATTGGCTTTGTTACTAAGGTCAATTTCGAAGCAAAACATGTGTCCAATTCCTAAACTAAAGATGATATGAAGCAATTTATACTAACACTTTTTTTATTCGCCTCCATGGGTATTCTGGTAAATGGCCAGTCTTTTCTGGTTACTCCAGGGGATTCTGTTGCCACGGTAATAAGTGAGCCAGTTCAAGACCTAACTGCCAACATGCGCATTAGCAATAATAGTAATAAGGATATTCCACTTCGTTGGGAGGTTTTAGAACATACCATGTCTGATGAATGGTCATTTCAGATATGCGACCTTCAAACCTGTCACCCAATAGGAACATTTAGTGAATTTGGCGGCTTGCTATACCAAGGAGAAACCAATCGAGATTTTCATACTCAATTCAACGCTGAAAACAGCTTTGGCGAAGGCTTTGTAAAATTAGTTCTTTACGACTCATCAGATAGTTTGAACTCCCATTATGTGTTAAAGTTCTATGCCGCCGTAGGTGATGCAATCGATAATGAAGACCTGGATGCTGCCAATGCCGCTATTTCAGTCTTCCCAAATCCAGCAGTGAATCAAGTAAATGTGCAAATTGACAACGGATTGGATGTAAAAGCCATCGAGGTATACGATGTTGTTGGCCAATTGGTTCAGAGAATAGATGCTCTTCGTACTGAATCGCTACACTCGCTCGACATAAGTGAGTTAAATGAAGGACTGTATTTTGCCAATATTCTTGGCAAAGATGATGAGTGGGTGGTAACCCGCATGTTTTCTAAGGTCAATTAATGGACAATTCCTGAAATAAGAAAAAAGGCAGCCATATAATGGCTGCCTTTTTTCTTTTATGAGCGTTAAAGTGGGTAAATTACAATGTTCAGAATAACTCTTAACTCAATTTCAGTTGTATGAAAAAGATTTTTACATCTTGTTTTATCCTCTGCTTGCTTTCTGCCTTCACTTTTGGCCAAAGCAAGCAGTTTGTGCTCTTTGAGCACTTCACACAGGCATCCTGCCCTCCTTGTGCCACTCAGAACCCCGTTTTTCAAGAGGGCGTAATGGCCACAAATCGCGGAAGCCTTCATCATATTGCCTACCACACCTCTTGGCCGGGTACCGATCCGATGCACGATGCAAACCCAGCTCCGGTACAGAGCAGAGTGGACTATTACAGCGTAACAGGTGTGCCGTCAATGATCATGAATGGTAGGGATATCGGAGGACCATCTGCTGCTGATCAAGCAGCAATGATAGATGCTCAGTTAAATCCCTCCGCCCTTCAAGTAACCGTTTCGGAAACCGAAAACGCAGATGGAGGACGTGATGTTGTTGTCTCTGTGACAACAAAAAGCGAAATGACCGAAGGGGATCTGGTGCTACGTACAGCGATTGTGGAACGCGAAGTAAGTTATGCAAGTGCTCCTGGAACAAATGGAGAAACCTTTTTCCCAAATGTCTACAGAGCCTCTCTTAACGACATGGCAGGAACAGCTATTGAGGCTCCCGCAATGGGGGAAACTACCTCATGGGACTTCAGCTATGATATCGACCCAACTTGGGTAGATGGCGAAATGTATGTGATTGCATGGGTGCAAGATGATGACACCAAACAGGTGATCAACTCTGGCTCTTCTTTGGATCCAGGATATGCCATCATTCCGATGAGCGATTCCTTTAAGGAAGCTGGTGAAGAAGCTTCTGAATTCTCAGCTACTGTAGAAGCAATTGGTACAGGTAGCTATGAAATCTCACTCGTAAGCACTCAACCGGATGACTGGTCAGCTACGATGAACGTTGGTGGAGAAATGGCTGGATCCTCTACCGTTCTGGATATGGAAGCAGGCGACCAGGTAGAGATACAGGTAATGGTAGAAGCAGGCACAACACCAGCTGTTGGGCAATATGATATCACAGTTGCTGAAGTCGGCAATGAAGATTTCGATGCTCAATCGACGGTTAATAATGTCATCTCGAATGTATGGGACCTCGTTATCACCAACGGCGCAGAATCTTCTGGCTTTACTACAATGTACAGTGCAGGTCTTACAGACGCTGAAAATGTGTACAACGCAGAAGTTGACTACCAAACATATTTAAGAGGTACCAATCAGCAAGCATTGGGTAGCGTAAGAAATCTTTACTTTAATGTTGGATGGACTTTCCCTTCTTTGACCAACGATAAAGTAGCTGCTTTCAAGGACTTTCTTGATAATGGCGGAAATATGTTGATCGCAGGTCAGGATATTGGTTGGGAATCTGGCACAGAGGGGTACAATACTCCTGAGACTTTGGATTTCTACAACAACTACATGCATGCAAACTATATCGATGATGGAGGAACTGGCAATGCTTCTCTAACTCCGGTAGAGTCTGATGAAATCTTCGGTGACATGGGCGCTAGTGACATTCAGGACATGTACGATGGCAACTACTACCCGGATGAAATCGAAGTGATCGGAGACGATGCAAGTGCCTTCATGACCTACAATGGCGAAGACAGAGCTTGTGGAAGCCGCGTGGATAATGGAACCTACAAATTAGTTTACCTTGGTGTTGGGATCGAAATGATTGCTGATGAAGCAGTTCGCAGTGACTTCATGACGCGTACACACAATTGGTTCTATGCCGGCATAACTGATGATCCAACAACTCCACCATCAACAGGTGTAGATATCGAAACGACGACTGCTGATGCTGTCAATGTCTATCCAAATCCAAGTACGGATGTGATAAACATTGCAACTGAAGGTGGCACTACTTTGACCCAGGTTCAATTGTTTGACATCACTGGCCAACTGGTTAAAAGTCTTGAGCTGGAGTCAGTAGTCAATGCCAGCCTTGACGTTTCGGATCTTCCAACAGGAATCTACCATCTTGAAATGAACAGCTCAGAAGGTAAACTAAAGACTAGTAAAGTCTCTATTGTACGATAATCTGAGAAAATACTCTCCAACGGGATAGTATTTCATCAATATTGCAAAGGCGATGAACTTTTTTGGAGTTCATCGCCTTTGTCTTTTTGGTCTAAACAAAGACAGTGTACTTTTGCACAACAGTTTTTAGGACAATTATGACAAATCAGCATACGCGAAAGAGGAAAGCATTACAACTCTACCCAAAGGATATCTTCACAAAGCTGGAGTTTGATGAACTGCTCAATATACTTCAATCCAAGTGCCTGTCTCCACTGGGCAAAGAAAAGGTAGCTGCTATTCCTATGTCTACTGACGTAAAGACCATTCGAAGAGAGCTGTTGAGGGTCAGAGAATTCAAGGCAATGTTGACTGGAGAGCTCTCAGACTTTCCTGAGAGCAATTATCTCGATCTACGTGAGGAGCTCAAACTGATGGAAGTACAGGGATATGCTCTTGATGCTGAGCAGATTTTCCGAATTTACAAAGTGTTGAAGACTGTGCACAAAATGTTCCTGTTCTTTCACAAAGAGGACGGAGCGAGAATGGAGCAGTTTCCCCAACTATTCGAGCTACTTAAGGGCCTGTCTTTCGAATCTGTCTTGATTAACGAGATCAAGACTATTATGGATGATGATGGAAAGATCAGACCAGATGCCTCTCCGGAGCTGATGCGGATCCGAAAATTCATGCAACAACGATATCGCGACCTCGATGCCCGCTTCCGCAGCACCTTGAATGAATATAGAAAGCTTGGTTATCTATCTGATGAAGGGGAGAGCGTTAGACACGGAAGGCGTGTTCTTGCTGTGAAGAGTGAGCACAAGCGCAAAATCAAAGGAATTATTCACGATGAATCAAGTACTGGACGAACCGCCTTTTTGGAACCTGAAGATGTGCTGGCCATCAACAATGATATATTTGAGTCGCAACAGCAAGAAAAGCGAGAGATTTATCGCATCCTCAAAGAACTTTCAGCCAGAATTCGCCCCTTCTTGCCCAAGCTTCGCAATTACCAGCTTCTATTAGGACGATTTGACTACATCCGCGCCAAAGCTTTGCTGGCAATAGACCTGAACGCAGTAATGCCTGAAGTTTCAAGTGAGCGAAAAATTGTGCTACAAGAAGCGAGACACCCTCTCTTATGGCTACTAAACAAGAAAGCTAAAAAGACCACCGTTCCTCTCTCGGTGGATATCAACATAGTAAACCGTATCCTCGTGATCAGCGGTCCGAATGCAGGAGGTAAGTCTGTTGCCATGAAAACGATCGGATTGCTCCAGTTGATGCTTCAAGCTGGTATGCTGGTCCCTTGCCAACAAAGCAGTCAGGTAGGAATCTTTCAGAAGGTATTCGTCGATATGGGAGACGAACAATCTTTGGAAAATGACCTGAGCACCTACAGTTCCCGCCTCAAGAACATGAAGCATTTCACTGAAAATGCCAATGCAGGCACTTTGATTCTGATCGATGAGTTTGGCTCAGGGACCGATCCTGCATTTGGTGGTGCCATGGCTGAGGCCGTACTAGATAATCTTAACCGACGCTTTTGCTACGGAGTGATTACGACCCACTACAGCAATCTCAAAATCTATGCTACCAATGCCAAGGGCATCTTTAATGGAGCCATGTCCTTCGATCACAGCAATCTTTCACCTCAGTATCGTCTTGAAGTAGGAAAGCCCGGAAGTTCATATGCCTTCGAGCTTGCCACTAAGAGCCAGCTAGACTCTAAGGTGATCGAAGATGCGAAACTAAAGGTGGGGGATGATTACAGAGAGTTTGATGAGTTACTTTCCACTTTGCAAACCGAAAAGCAGCAGATATTGCAAAGAGAAGCAGAGATTGCCTCCAAAGAAAGAAAGCTGGACAAGTTGCTGGAAGAATATAATGCCAAAACAAAGAAGTTTGAGAGAAAGCGAAAGACAATGCTGCTAGAAGCAGAGCAGCAGGCCCTGCAAGCGGTGACGCAGGTCAACAAACGATTCGAGACATTGGTAAGAGAGTGGAATGAGCAGAAGGGTTCAAAGCAGCAGATCAAAAGGGTAAAGGAGGCGGTACAGCAAGACAAGAAGCGACTCCAGGATTCAATTGAAAAACATAAAGAGGAACTATTCTACAGAGAATCCTCGAAGGAGTTGCAAGTAGGAAGTTATGTAACCTTACGCAATGGTAGAGAACCCGGGAAGGTCCTTGAACTTCGCAAAAACAAGGCAATTGTAGAGTTTGGCCAGATGAAGACCAATGTACCTACTAAAGAATTAACGGTGGTCGAAGTGGTAAAGAAGCAGCAACGCGCCAAGCCAGCCAGCAGCACCTATTCTCACATTGCCCAGATCGGCAGCTTTACCAATAGCATAGATGTCCGAGGTAAGCGGAGGGAAGAGGCCATGAAAGAATTGGAGGGCTTCATTGATAAAGCGCTGATTGTGAATGCCAATCAGGTAAAGGTCATCCATGGGATTGGGGACGGAATTCTTGGCAGAGCCCTTCGAGACATCCTAAAAGGTATACCTCAAGTACATTCTGTACGTTTTGAAGAGCCAGAGTATGGAGGAAATGGAATTAGCATTGTAGATTTCAAGTGATCCGTGCTATCTTCGCTCCTCATATAAAACTATAGCTGTGATTGGTGTCCTCGATATATTACTAACTAGTGAACAACTGGCTGCCCGAGTGAAAGAACTCGGTCAAGAAATTTCTGATCATTACGATGGCCAATCGATTATCGTGATTTGTGTGCTCAAAGGAAGCTTTGTCTTTGCTGCAGACCTTGTCAGGGAAATTAATGCTCCTTTACAAATTGAATTTGTGAGATTATCCAGCTACGGTGATTCGACTGTATCGAACGGAAAGGTAAACATGCTGTTGGACCTGGAAGAAGACCTGACTGACAAACACGTCTTGATTGTGGAAGACATCGTTGATACGGGCATCACTCTCTTTTTTTTAAAAGACCACATCGAAAAAAAGTCTCCCGCTTCGGTGCAAATTTGTTCATTGTTGCACAAACCTGCCCGACAAAAGGTAGAGGTTCCAATCAACTTTCTTGGATTCACAATCGAAGACAAGTTTGTAG
>JAHDDV010000168.1 GCA_020629205.1 Chitinophagales bacterium
CACTCCCGAAGGAACTGGATTTTGAATCCAGCGCGTCTACCAGTTCCGCCACAGCGGCGTCGGAGTGCAAAAATACAATTCTGAGCTTAATTTCAAAATAGCATTTTACTTTTCTGTGATTTATCTCTGGGTGCTAGGCGAGCTTTTCCAGAGAATCGTGGATGCGTCGTAGGTATTTGCATTTGTAATAGTAGTCTTTAAGGGCCTGTTTCTGCTGAATATCGAGCTGTAGAGCGTCCGGATGCGCAAGAAGCAGCACTGCTTTTGAGTGGATTTGTGCTTCGAAATCTTCGATTTGAGCTTTGATACTTGCCTGTCGCACGGGATCAGGGTCAAATTGTAGCTCCATCAACTCTTCGTTGATTTCCATCATCTCCATTAGAAAGTCTTGCGGTAAGCTGTTTTTTTCTCCATCTGCGAGCATTCCAAGCAGCTCCAGGGTGTAATGCAATCTGCTTGTGGGATCCTTCAGTGTTTGATAAGCCTTGTTGTTGAAGCTGGCAAGTTCAATGATTTGCTCTTTCTTTTCCTCGCTGGCTTGCAGGAAAAAATCGGGGTGAAAGATCTTGTGGAATCGGTAGAATCGATTCTCCAGTTCCTCCAGCTCAATGTTGAGACTGATGGGCAGATCGAAGAATACGAAATAATTGTCGGTTTGGACTTCCATTGCTACAGGCCTTAAATTGGTCCGAAGATGGCCTCATAAATATCTTTACCGATGGCAAAAATCATCAGTGGCATTAAGATCAAGAATCCGACGATGGTCGACTTTTCGAGGAAGTTATCGCTGAGTTGTTTGCCAGTGATCATTTCAAACATCAGGAACATCATATGTCCGCCGTCGAGAGCCGGGATCGGCAGGATGTTCATAAAGGCCAGGATGAAGGATAGGATTCCTGTGATGTACCAGAATCGACCCCATTCCCAGACCGGACCGTATACGTTTCTTGCGATGCCGACCGGACTTTGGATGGACTTGGCAGGATTGACCTTGCCACTCATCATGTAGTAGAGACCGAGCGCATTGTAGTAGATCCACTCCCAACCTTCCACGGCTCCGAATTTTGCAGCAGAGCCCCAGGTATAGGCAGTAGTTGGATTGATGCCTTTGTAGTCATATTTTGGACCGAAGCCCAGTTTTGCCTCGTAGGTAACGGGCATCTCTAGTTCTGCAGTAGTTTCCTCTCTTTCTACTCCGACCTTGACCAGGCCACCTCGATTCGCCTGTAGTTGTTGTTTTAGATCGCCAAAGTTCTTGATTTCATTGCCATTGATGCTTCGGAAAATATCGCCTCCTTTGAGCCCAAAGGCTCCGGCAGGGGAGTCGGGGGCAACACCAATCACTTGTACATCGTGTCGGTATGGAGCGATGAAATCCGTTCTTGCTGATCTAAATAGTGTGTCTGGAACTTCGATCATCAGTTTCTGGCCATTGCGCTCTACTTCGAGATCACCACCGAAGAAGACACCCATGGACTTCATGTCTTTGAATCGACCGGGTTCTTTACCGTTTATCCTCAGGATTTTGTCTCCGGTTTTGAGTCCGATTTGCTCGGCCAGCTCAAAAGCATAGATGCCTTCCTTAAGATCTTTAGGTGCGACATATTCCTTTTCAAAGTACATGAAAAAGAAGGTGAAGATGATCAGTCCAAGAATGACATTCATCACAATACCGGCAATCATGACAATGAAGCGCTGCCATGCGGGTTTTGATCGAAACTCATAATCCTTTGGTGGCTCTTTGAGCGCTTCGGTATCCATGCTTTCATCGACCATACCGGCGATTTTGACATAACCACCGAGCGGAAGCCATCCGATGCCGTATTCAGTCTCTCCAACCTTTTGACTCCAGAGCTTTTTGCCGCCAGCATCGAAGAAGATGAAGAACTTATCTACACGCATATTGAAGAGCTTAGCGGCCAGGAAGTGGCCGAGCTCATGAATAAACACCAATATGCTGAGGCCAAGCAATAGCTGAGCCACCATGGTAATTCCACCCATAGGAAAGGAGATCTTTAGTTTTGAGGCTGCAAAAGTACGTAAATAAAGCGAGGCTTATCGATCAAAAAACTGTGCTCTTTTGGTCTTTTGCTGCTCATTTGCCTGACTTGGGAGCAGGAAAGCGTCTCGCTTATACTCAATCGAACAAATAGGTCGCCCGCTAAGTTCTATAGGCTGCCCATCTCGAATAACGCGCAATTGGATTTGCTCATTGTTTGCGGGCTTATTCAGCTGATATTCAATGTCTTTGTAATTGTCTTCCGTGACGAGTTGACCCTGAAAAAGGGCTAGATAGTCGCTGTTTTCCACTTTGAGGCCATTCTTGCGTACACCCATGAAGAAGACTTTGCCGTTTCTCGCATTGACTTTGAGTGTGAATTCCCCTATGTAGCAACGCTCTGAAAGCGTCTCGTCGAAGTATTCGTAGCCGATTGACTTTGCGAAGACGGTGTAGGGTAGGTCCCTTTTTCCTTCGATGTATTCATCGTAGAAGTTTTGGACCGATGGTGTAGATTCCTTGGCGATCTCTTTGATGAAGTCGCCATCGTAGAAGGGATTGTCTGGGCCATATCGATCGCAGAGCTTGTTGACGACCTGTAGCAAAGTATTTTCTCCATTGGATTGCTCGCGAATAAGCAGGTCCATACCGAAGGCCGCCAAAGCGCCTCGGTAGTAGAAGTTTTTGAACTGCTCCTGATTTTTCTTTTTGAAGATCATCTCGCTAATCTGGGCTAGAGAGCCTTTCTTGAAGCCTCGCGAAGCCATGATCTTTTCGGACAATTCGGATAGGAATTCTTCCTCCGTAAGATTATCCGATTTGTACAATGCACGGAGGCTGAAGTACTCGATGGCCCCTTCATAAAACCACAAATGTCTCGACATTGGGGAGTTGACGAAATTGAGGTGCTCCATATTGTGACTGCGGAGATGATAGGGAGAAAGCAAGTGCAGGTACTCATGCGCTATCATTCGACGGATCAGCGAGTAGCGTTGATTTCTGGCGTTTATCTCGGGCAGCACATACAGACTGCTATTGGAGTGCATCTTACCACCGAATTGATGACCAGAACCGGGAGCATCTTCCGGGCCGGTGAAGTAGAACAAGAAGGCGTAATCTTCTGGAGGCGGAATGGCGATCATTTCATGTATGGACTCAATCAATGGTTCCAACCTGTCTGCCAGTTCCTGTGCATTGATGAGCTTGTTGCTGGAGTAGCAGGAGATATTGAGCTTCCTGCCTTTGACTCGTATGGAGGCCGTGTCGGGCTCAGCGATCAGTATTGGGTGATCGAAGAGTTCGTAATAGTCTTTGGCTTGATAGCGCACTTGATACTCTTCCGAGGTGGGCAGCTTGTTTAGATTGGTTGAGGGATGAAGACCAGCCATGATCTTGAGCCTCAATTCATACGGTACTTCCCTGTACTGCTCAAAGTAGCCGTAGTAATTATTGTGGTTGAATATCTGACTTCCGTCTGAGGCGCGGAGACTACTGGAGGCGGCAAAGGTCTTGCTCTCGGCATCTTGTTCTTGCACTTGATAGCGCAAGGTGGCCAATCGACTGGCCTGACGGATTTCGATGCCGGTCTTTCCAGAGAAGCTATGGGGAAGCTCATTTCCTTCTGCATCGAGGGCTTCAATATTTGTAATCAAATCCCGCAAAAGAACAGCATCATAGTTTGCATATTGCACAATAGGGATGGTATAGACGAGAAGCTCATTTGGCCAATCCGGTACTCGAATCTCCACCAGCGTATTTTGCCTCTGATCGCTTAGGTCTATGGACACACTGATGCTGTCTGCTTGTGCTTGTAGCAGCAGGGGCAACAGAAGTATGAAGAAGAGAGCCAGTAGGTTTTTGTACATCACCTTGCAATTGACAAATGTGATTGCCATGAGTTTAGAAGTAGTCTTCCGGATCGTCTTCGTCTTCCAGTTGTATGTCACCAGAAAACATGCTTGAAAACAGGTCTTTGAAGAAAAAGCCGGATTGTACCAGATTCTTACTTAGTTGGGAATGCGCGGCCAATCCATGTAAGGCAAACTCCATGAGAAAGAGCTGTTCCTCTGCAGTTGCATTCGGCTGAAACAGCTCTACGATCTCGCTGAGTCCCTCAATGGTTTTTAGCCGATTGGCATATTCGTCGTGACTGAAGTCATTGAGTATCTCCATCTGATTTTCTGCAAACCAGTCCATAATCGGGGCATATGGATTCGGTTTATCGCTGTTTTTATAGTCCGTCGGATCAGTGAAGTAGTCTGTAAACAGGGTTCGAATGGCTTGTTCAAAGAGGCTGAGTGCGACCATGAAGGGGCCTTCTTGCTCTCCTTCGTAGACCAATTCGATCTTTCCTGTGATAGAGGGGATCACGCCCCAGAAATCGGCGATCCGCACGTGGGTTTTTTCTTCGCCATTGATAATGGCTCGTCGTTCTGCTGAGCTCACCAGGTTTTCCAGTGCTGTGATGGTCATTCGGGCAGATACACCACTCTTGGCATCGACAAACTCGCTTTGGCGTGCTTCGAAGGCGATCTGCTCCACTAGGTCTCTTGCAATCGGATTAAGGACAACTCTGGAAACCTGATCCTCCGTCAATTTGGCTTCCTGCTCCGTGATTTCACGGGAGACTTCAATACTCGGAGCGTAATGGGTGAGGATTTGACTTGGAATGCGATCCTTGAGCGGTGTGACGATGCTGCCACGATTGGTATAGTCTTCTGGATTGGCCGTGAAAACAAACTGCACATCCAGCGGCATTCGCAGCTTGAAACCACGTATTTGGATGTCGCCTTCTTCCAGAATATTGAAGAGAGAAACCTGAATCCTTGCTTGCAGGTCAGGTAACTCGTTGATCACAAAAATGCATCGATTCGATCGAGGGATCAGCCCAAAGTGAATCACCCGTTCATCCGAGTAGGGCAGTTTTAAGGTTGCCGCCTTGATCGGATCAACATCGCCAATCAAATCGGAAACAGACACATCGGGCGTAGCCAGCTTCTCGCCGTAGCGTTGGGACCGATGCAGCCAGGTAATTGGGGTCCCATCGCCTTGTTCCTCTATAAGGGTTCGGGCGAATCTACTGATTGGTTGCAGCGGATCATCATTGACCTCCGAGCCTTGCACAACCGGGACATACTCATCCAGCAAATCAAGCAGCTGCCGCGCCATCCTTGTCTTGGCCTGTCCACGCAGTCCTAGCAAGAGGGTATTGTGTTGAGAGAGGATGGCTCGTTCAAAATCTGGAATAACAGTCTGGTCATAGCCGATGATTCCCTTGAAAAGAGGCTCCTTGTTTTTGAGTTTTTCGATTAGGTTTTTCCTTAGTTCCTGCTTGATTCCAAGACTTGTATAATTGCTTTTCTTGAGATCGCCTAAGGTCTTTATTTTCAGGAGCTTATTTGTCATGCTTTATGATCTTGGGAAGGTGAATTTAGCGCATTCGTCTTTTGCGGTTTCGCTCATAATCTTCGAAGACATACTCGCCCAATCCATCTAAATCGGTGTAAAATGCCTTACCATTATTTGCCTTGGTGAAGTCTTGCACAAACTTCTGCAAATAGGGGTCACGAGCAACCATGAAGGTGGTTATGTCGATTTTCATTCTTCGGCAGGAAGCAGCAAGGTTGAGTGTTTTGTTAACAATCTTGCGATCGAGCCCGAAGCTATTTTTGTAATAGCGACCCTTGATCTTGAGGCAGCTGGGCTTGCCGTCTGTGATCATGAAGATCTGCTTGTTTGGTGTTTTTCGTTTGCGCAGGATATCGATGGCCAATTCAAGTCCGGCGACTGTATTTGTATGATAGGGGCCGACGGTGAGATAGGGGAGGTCTTTGATTTCGATTTTCCAGGCGTCATTGCCAAAGACAATGATGTCCAGGCTGTCTTTCTTGTAGCGGGTGGTGATTAGTTCCGAAAGGGCCATCGCTACTTTCTTGGCTGGGGTGATTCGATCTTCACCATAGAGGATCATGCTGTGGGAGATATCGATCATCAGCACTGTAGAGGTCTGCGTATTGTAGTCCTTTTCCTGCACTTCGAGATCGTTCTCTGTGAGCATGAAGTCTCCTAGTCCATGCTGAATCTGCGCATTGCGCAGAGATTCGGTCATCGCAATTTGATCCAAAGAGTCTCCCCAACGGAAAGGACGTCGGTCCTGATTTCTTTCTTCACCCTCTCCGGTGATGTTGCTCCGGTGATTGCCTCGACCCGCTTTTTTGAGTTTGCCGAAGATTTCTTCCAGTGAATTCTTTCGAATGGTCTGACCGGCTTTGGAGGTGGGAACCATAATTCCCTGCCCTTGTCCATCATCCTGTATATAGCCGTTTTTTTTGAGGTCTTCGATGAAATCTCCCAGTCCGTAGTCCGGCGTGGTCAGCTTGTGTTTTTGGTCCAGTTGATTCATCCAGTTGAGGGCCTCGGACACATCACCAGCTGTATAAACCATCAGCTGTAGGAACAGATCCAGTAGCCGTTCAAAGTCTGAGCGGTTGTCTTGAGGAGGGAGGTACTTGCTGAAGATGAATCCTGTCATAATTTGGGCATAGGGCTTATGCCCAATGTAACAGTAAATACACCGAAAGGGGGGCTAAAGTTGACAAAAAACAAAAAAAGGGAGCAGATATTCTGCTCCCTTCGGTATGAGGTCTTGGTTTCTCGTTTACTTACCGAGATAGTGCTTCAGCTCTTTGCTGGTCGAGGACTTTCTCAGTCTTCGAATCGCTCGCTCTTTGATCTGCCGCACTCTTTCTCTGGTAAGGTCAAACTTCTGTCCGATTTCTTCCAGAGACAATGCTCTGTTTTCTCCCAGACCGAAGTAATGTCGCAGGATATCCGCTTCTCGCTTCTTCAGGAACGAAAGCGCATTATGCACATCGTCTCTTAAAGATTCGTTCATGAGATCCAAATCGGGATCTACGGTATTGTTGTCCTTTAACAGGTCCAACATGGGACTTTCGCTGTCATCTGCATTGATCGGTGCATCCATGGATACATGCCGAGCATTGATTTTCAGAATTTCGCGAACATCTTTCTCTTTCAGGCCAGCAAGCTCCGCAATTTCTGCCGCAGAAGGATCTCGTTGATTTTCCTGCAGGAATTTGATTAGAATCTTGTTGATCTTCTGGAAAGAGTCAATCTTATTGAGTGGGAGTCGTACCATTCGAGATTGTTCCACGATTGCCTGCATAATGGATTGTCGAATCCACCAAACGGCGTAGGAAATAAATTTGAATCCTTTAGTCTCGTCAAATTTCTTCCCAGCCTTGATCAGACCCATGTTTCCTTCGTTGATCAGGTCACTTAGGGTCAGTCCGTGGTTTTGGTACTGCTTTGCTACTGACACCACGAACCGGAGGTTGGACTTGGTTAGAATTTCCAGGGCTTCCTGATCACCACTTTTGATGCGGATAGCCAGTTCAACCTCTTGTTCGGGGGTCAATAAGCTCAGCTTACTAATATCGTTGAGATATTTCTCTAGAGAAATGCTCTCCCTGTTAGTAATCTGGTGTTGTATTTTTAGTTGCCTCATATACCTTCTTTAATCGAGAAAACGATGAGACAGCTAAAAAAGTTTCCTGCAGCTAAACTATTTTTTTAAAAAAAGCAAATTTTTGCTGCATTCATTTTATCTGCGGCGGTCATTTCCTTTGCGAGCAGGTCTGTCTAGCAACACTTTACGCGAAAGTTTAAACTTTCCTGAGCGTTGGTCGATTTCAAGCAATTTTACCTTGACCATATCACCTTCTTTGAACAAACCGTCCATTGATTCAATTCTTTCCCAGGCGATTTCGGAAATGTGAAGCAATCCTTCTCTACCCGGAAGGAACTCTACAAATGCCCCATAAGGCATGATTGTTTTCACTTTTGCCTCGTAGACTTCTCCTACATCAGGTGTCGAAGTCATGGATTTGATATGATCCACTGCTTTCTTCAGTCCAGCAGCATCTGCAGAACTGATCGTTACGACCCCTTGGTTGTCTACCTCCTCAATATTAATCACTGTCTCAGTACTTCTCTGAAGTTCCTGAATATGTTTACCACCAGGACCAATAATCGCACCGATAAACTCTCTAGCAATCTTAATTTGTTGGATTCGCGGAGCATGTGGCTTGTAATCTTCTCTAGGAGCTGGCATGACCTCATTCATTTGCTCCAGGATATGCAGCCTTCCTCTCTTTGACTGCTCCAAAGCAGAGACAAGCACCTCATATGGAAGACCGTCTATCTTAATATCCATCTGGCAAGCAACAAGACCATTCTTGGTACCAGTTACTTTAAAGTCCATATCACCCAGATGATCCTCATCTCCAAGGATGTCGGATAGTACAGCATGATCGCCATCGTCGCCTGTGATCAATCCCATAGCAATTCCCGATACCTGCTCGCGCACCTGCACGCCAGAATCCATTAGTGCCAAGGATGCAGCACAAACGGTTGCCATTGAAGAGGAACCGTTTGATTCCAGAATGTCAGAAACGACACGAATCACATATGGACATTCTTCTTTTGGCGGCAACATGCCTTCTATTGATCTTTGCGCCAGATTACCGTGCCCAATCTCACGACGGGAGGTACCGCGCATCATTTTCACCTCGCCAGTAGAGTAGGGTGGGAAGTTGTAATGTAGCATAAAGCTGGAAAACTCCAGGCCGGTT
Source organism: Chitinophagales bacterium (assembly GCA_020629205.1). Taxonomy (GTDB): domain Bacteria; phylum Bacteroidota; class Bacteroidia; order Chitinophagales; family UBA2359; genus JAHDDV01. Next base: position 8,653 of record JAHDDV010000168.1, read on the forward strand.
GCCTTATCCACCATTAGCTCATCGCTTTTAGTACCAAGTGTCACAGTAGTCAATGACTGTGTTTCCCCTCTGGTAAAGATAGCTGAGCCGTGTGGAGAAGGTAAAAAGTCTACCTTCATATGTAGCGGACGCACCTCATCAAGGTCCCGTCCATCCAATCGCTTTCTGGTCTTTACAACCATCTTGCGTATGACTTCTTTTTCTAGCTTGTAGAAATATTCCTTGGCCCTTGCTACCTCGTCTGGATCTTCTGGCTCTTCGCCAAAAGACTCAACCAAGGCATCTTTTAATTTGCCAAATCCTTCTTTTCGTTCATGCTTTCCAAGACCACCGCTGGCAATTTCAAGAATGCCTGCTTCACACATTTCTCTGACCTTATTCATCAGGTCTTCATCGACCTCTTCAATCACCACTTCACGCTTTTCCTGGGCGCCAACCAATGCTTCAAGCTCTTTTTGAGCTGTACAGTGCTTTTTGATGGCTTCATGACCTACCTGAATGGCCTCGATTAGCACTTCTTCAGGCACTTCTTTCATCTCACCTTCTACCATCATTACATTATCGTAGGTAGCTCCTAGCATGATATCGACATCAGCATCTACCATTTCCGATACAGGAGGGTTGATTCTGAATTCACCATTGATTCGAGCAACTCTCACTTCCGAGATCGGTCCGTCAAATGGAATATCCGATACCATGATTGCTGCTGATGCGGCCAATGCTGCTAGAGCATCTGGTGCTACTTCCGGATCTGAAGAGATCAGATTGATCGCTACCTGAGTATCATTACGGTAGCCATCAGGGAATAGTGGTCGCAAAACTCTATCTACCAGACGGCAGATCAAGATCTCATAACCAGATAGTCTCGCCTCACGCTTGAAAAATCCACCAGGGATTCTACCTGCAGAAGCATATTTTTCTTGATAATCCACAAACAATGGAAAGAAGTTCATTCCTTCTTTCGGTTCGTGATTAGATACAATAGAGGCGAACAAAACAGCCTTACCAAACTTCACTAGTACGGCGCCGTCCGCTTGTCGAGCAATATGTCCAGTTTCGATAGTAGCCATTCTACCATCTCCGATATCAAAGGACTTTACGATGGGCTCAAGATTCATTTTATATTATTTTCGCTAGTTTCTAATTTAAAAAAGAAGGGAGTATGTAACACATACTCCCTTCATGGTCTTTTTTTCTGACCGTCGATTACTTACGAAGACCTAAACGCTCTACCAAGGAACGGTAGTTGTTAATGTCTTTCTTGGCGATGTACCGTAGATATCTTCTTCTACGTCCTACCAATCTCATAAGCGACATTCTGGTACCGTGGTCTTTCTTGTTAGACTTCAGGTGCTCAGACATGTGGTTGATTCGGTGGGTAATCTGAGCAACCTGAGCTTCCATAGAGCCAGTGTTTGATTCAGATCCACCATACTCTAGAAAGATTTTCTTCTTATCTTCTGATGTTAAAACTGCCATTTGCAAATTTTCTTAATAACTTCTTTACTATCTAATTGTTTTCAGGGGGCAAAGATAAACAAAAAATGCTTTTCTGACTCAATTTTGTCTGTAATAGCCCAATTCTACTTACTTCATTGCCCCTATTTCTTCAATCTTATCCACAAATTCTACCCTTGCGACCAATTTTCCGCCATTTTCCAATACTGGCCAGGCAGATTCCACATATGGAGCTGGCCAATTTACCTAGTCCACTTCGGTCCCTAGACCTCCTAAAGGAGCAATATGGCCTCGCCTCACTACATATAAAGGAAGACGGCTACAGTTCTAGTCCCTTTGGTGGTAATAAGGTTCGAAAGCTAGAGTTCCTTTTGGCCGCGGCCGAGCAGAGGGGAAGCAAGTCTGTAATTACATTCGGTTATCAAGGCTCCAATCACTGTGTGGCAACTGCCGCACTATGTCAGTCCATTGGCATTCGAGTCTACTGTCAACTACTAACGCAAGTACACCATCCCTATGTGGATCAAAATCTGGCTCGCTGCAAAGAATTTGGTGCTGACATTGAGGTCTACCCCAGCAAGAATGCCCTCAAGATCGGCACTGCCAAACGGCTGGTGAAGGAATTTTGTAAAGGGCGCAAACCAATGATGATCCCTCCCGGTGGTAGCGAGCCTTTGGGTGTTTTAGGCTTTATCAATGCGGCGATGGAACTGGCCGATCAGTATGGAAGTCGGTTTATGTCTCCACCTGATCGTATCTATTGTGCCATGAGTAGTGCCGGCACGGCTGTAGGTTTGCAGCTCGGTATCGATTTTCTGGAATGGCCTACACTGCTGGTTCCGGTATCGGTGTACGAAGAGGCCGATGTAGCCGAAAACAGCTTCTCCAAATTGATGAAAGAAAGTTGCAAGTTTCTCCAGAAATATGACATCGAGATTAAGCCCCGCAACAGCCCGAAATTTCGCCATGAGTTTCGGGGCAAAGGCTATGCAGAGGCTACAAATGAAGGTGTTGAAGCCCTCAAAGTTGCTGAAGACAATGGCTTCAAGCTAGACATCACATACACTGCCAAGGCTTTCGGCTGCCTACTTAAGGATGCTTCTTCGCAAGCCATCAAAGGCCAGTCGGTGCTCTTTTGGAATACACTGCATCAGGAATAATATTCTTAGGATGTTATAGGAGCAAGGAGCAAGGAGCAAGGAGCAAGGAGTAGGGAGCAAGGAGCAAGACGTTTTCTTCTTGTAGAGACGCCATGCATGCGTCTGAATGCTTGGGTGATGTTTCATGAAGTAGGGAAAGGCAATGGCCTTTCCGCAATTGCACAGATTATTTTGTCACAATAAGTCGATTCAAAGGGCAACACCTAAACACAAAAAGCTTAAGCAAGTAGTAATCCAATTCATGCTTTTATTGATTTGGAGCAGAGCAGTATTCGGCCGTCGCAGCGACCGTCCCGT
>JAHDDV010000169.1:0-1602 GCA_020629205.1 Chitinophagales bacterium
TGATGACTGATGACTGATGACTGATGACTGATGACTGATGACTGATGACTGATGATGTTGATGATTCAAGAAGCAATATGTATGATGAAGATGAAGATCTTGGATTTGGACCTTGAGACTTACGCAATCTTGAGGAGGAGAGAAAAATTTTGAAAAAAGTGTCTCACATTTGTGGAATTTGCTCAGCTCAGTACTCTATAGGGTAAATGAATCAAATGGAACGGAAAGATGAACTATCAAAGCGAGCATTTAGGGATTGTAGGGCCAAAGGATTGATGTGATGATTTTGAGATTTTTGCACTAAATATCAAGTTTACAGAACGGATAATAAATTGACTTTGTTTTCAAATTTGCTTAACTTAGTGGAGGTCCGATGATGAACATAAGACTACTGGATGTGGAGACTAATCAGCAGGTGCCAGCTGCGATCGTACGAGCAAGTTGGCATGATTTGCCCCTCAATATTGAGGGATGGAATTTTTCGTGGCGTCGCTTATTTCGGACTGAGGGCACTGAGATCTATAAGGTGTCTCTGCTAGAGCAAGTGGTACAGGTCCAAGGCTTGCTAATGCTATCAGTCATGAATAATGAGATGGTGTATATGAATATGATCGAAGTTGCTCCTCAAAATGTTGGTGTAGATGGCAGATATGATAATGTAGCAGGGTGCTTGATTGCTTATGGGTGTATGAGGGCATTCGAAGCTGGAAAGAACAATTATGAGGGGTATCTGACCTTTGAAAGCAAGACAGAGTTAATCGAGCTATATGAGTGTAAGTATGGTGCAAAACTTGCAGCCGGACAAAGAATGTTTATCGATCCTGCTCAATCTTTGCACTTGATAGATAAGTATCTGGATCTAAAACTTTAATGATGGCAAAAAAAGAGGACACGAGAAATCCGGGAGGAATCAACGGCACTAATCAGGCAGTAGTAAATATCAATGCAAAGGATTACCGTGAGCTTCAGTTGCGTGTTCAGGAACATGCCAAAGGGCAAGATCGAGAAGTCCGACTGCGAACGGGCTTGGTTTCGATTAGCTTGCAGATGCAAGGGTATCTTAAAGAGGAGAGGCCAGAAGAATTAATCCGAGTGGGCGCTTTTCTAAAACAGTATCTCGTAGTGATCGGCGCAAAGAATAAAGACTTTGCTAAATTCTTGAATGTTGAAGAATCTAATTTGAGTTCTATCTTGAGCGGTAGGCGCAGGATCAGTGTAGAGCTTGCCTTTAAGCTTGGGCAATTGTTTGATATTGAGCCAAGTATTTGGCTGCTGATTCAAAGCAAAAATGAACTACTGGCATTTGCTTCAAAACAAGGCAGCAAGAGAACCAAGTACAGACTGAAAGATCTGCTCAAGAGTGTGAGTTGAGAATGCAGTCGCCATGACCGTGCTCCCGCGGGCCACGGTCGGTACCCAATAGCCCGGATAGAAGCGAAAATGCAAGTGCACTGAGCGCGCTGTATGCGCCGCTGATGGAGGCTCGCCTTAGCGAGACTACAGCAGTGGATGCAGACAGCAGCGAAGGGTGCTTGCATTGTAGCGGATAGCCGGAGGAAAGTCACGCGGACAAATTCCGTTTTGCTCCAAAAAAAGAAAACA
>JAHDDV010000169.1:1702-3315 GCA_020629205.1 Chitinophagales bacterium
CCCACCTGCAAAACCTCCTCCGAATTCCCAAGCACCTGATAGTGATAAGTGCCTGCTGGCAAGTCTTGCATTGAAAGACTAAATAGCGACTGATTGGCCTGAAGTATCTGGCGAATCACTTCTTGCCCCAGGTTGTTGAACAGGCTGATCACCATATCTGAATTAGCATTAGCAATACGACTCAAGTACAAGGTCTCGGAGACCGGATTAGGATAGCAGTTTAGCTGGATCGATTGTGTCAAGTCATCATTTGCCAGGCCACAAGCAACTGTTGCCACTTGCGTAGTACTGGTCGTCTCTCCCCAAGGAGCCGTAGTGGTGAGTGTGACGGTGAAGTCATTATCCCAGGTATAGACATGGGCGGGATTGGCTTCCGTGGATGTAGTGCCATCGCCAAAATCCCATAAGACAGATGCTACATTTGGGTTCTCTTGAGCGAAGGTGAAAAGCGTGCAGTTGTCCGGATTTTGAGTGATGGCAAAATCGGCGGAGAAGGGGCAGGTGACTTCTACGATTTCGGTATAGGTGTCCTGATCTCCCTGAATGCCATCTACTGTAAGAATGACTTCGTAGCTGCCCGGTTCGGCAAATTCATGGACGGGATTTTCCTGCTCGCTCGTCGTTTCGTCGCCAAAGGACCAATAGTAGCTTTCGCCATTTTCGCTGGTATTCTCGAAGCTGACTTCCAGACATTCGTTGCCATAATCGTAGCTCGCCGCGACCAGACATTCGACGATCACTTCATTGACCACCGTGGAGGTATCGCCAACGATGCCAATGACTTCCAGCCCCACTTGATAGCTTCCCGGTTCATCATAAGTGTGCTCAGGGGAGGCCTCTGAACTAGCATTGCCATCGCCGAAGTCCCAATTGAAGCTAGCGCCATTTTCACTGAAATTGCTGAAGGAAACTGTTAGGCAATCGTCCTGCGAGAAGAACTCGGCAGAGGACGGACAGGCCACTTCGATATCGGTGGTATAAGTGAGCGTGTCGCCATCCAAACTCAGGGCTTGCAGGCTAACGGTGTAGGTACCTTCATCCGTGTAAGTATGTTCCGGATGAATCTCGGTACTGCTTAGCCCATCGCCAAAATCCCATTGATAGGAAACGGCAAACTCGCTGTCATTGTCAAAGTCTACGGTCAGGCAACTGCTGTCAAATTCGAAAGTTACCAGCGCTTCGGGAGCTGCTGAAAGGTATTCAACAGACGTGATGTTTACACCCTTGGCCGCAGGTGTGGCATTAATAATAGCTACAGGATAATTGAGGTCGATATTGTAGTATCGGAAAGTATTGGTGGTAAATGTGGTATCAAAGATACCCGGTACCCCTACACTGACCAGATTCGTTTCCTTGATTCTGGTTACTTCAAAATCTCCGGCAGGAAGGCTCATCTGTCCCCAGGCATCGGCTTCGAAAGTCTTGTCAACATCAATGCTGATACTGATTGGAATAGGGATGAAATCCAGCTCGATCGGAATCTCATAAGCGGCAGCCTGATCCACTGTTTCGCCCAGTTCCAATGGAGCCATGTAGAGGTCGGGAGTAGTGGCATTGATCGTAGTTTCCCCACCCAAACCAAAATCCGTTCGAACGCCTAGAATAAAGCGTCG
>JAHDDV010000169.1:3415-11559 GCA_020629205.1 Chitinophagales bacterium
TGATCGATTTCACTGGCCACTGCCATGGCTTGAACAGTGCCGGCAAACGGTAAGTCATCACTGGTGATTATAGGCTGGGCACTTATACCAATAGAGAGCAAGAAAAGGATGAAAAATAGCTGTAGCTGTTTCATAGCAGAGGGATTAAAAAACAATGACTTCCTATCTAAAGAAAGGAAGCCATTGATATATGGGTTTGGAAGTGTTTTCTAGTCAACAAGCACTTTGCCTTTCATGGTTGAAGGCATGGCTTGATCTGCGATCACGTAAAAATACAAACCTGCATTTAGATTCGAAAGGTCTGTCGTAATTTCCTGTTGATTACCCACGGCTACTTCTTTCACCAAAGCGCCAACAGCATTGTAGATACTCAATTGGCTGCCTGCAGAAAGCAGCTCATCCGTGCGGATGGTAAACATTCCACTGGTTGGATTTGGGAAAGCTCTAAATCCTGCACCAACCAGATCCTCATTAGATACCGGACAGTCGATGGTCACTTCAGTAGAGTAAGACTCAGACAAGGCCCCTGCACTAGCGGAAAGCTGAACGGTGTAAGTCCCGCTCAAGGCATATTGGTGTGTAGGATTGGCTTCTCCGGAGCCATTGCCATCGCCAAAGTCCCAGAAGTAGTTCGTAGCATTTTCACTCATGTTGGTGAAAATCACATCAGGGCATTCAATCTCAAATTCAAAACCAGCTACCAAGGCACAGTTTTCGTAGACAACTGTTTGGGTAACTTCTTCTGTATCTCCATTGATTCCTACGACTGTCAATACTACATCATAGCTACCTGACTCGGCATAAGTATGTGTAGGACTAATTTCCTCGCTGCTCTCTCCATCGCCAAAATCCCAACTGATGCTGCTCCAGTTTTCTGAACTATTACTGAAGTTGGCTTCTCCCGTTAGGCAGTCTACACTACTATCATATCCGACTGATAAAGGACAATCGAGCACGACTTCGACCGTCTCCGTAAAGGATTCCCCATCCAGATCGGAGGCCGTCAAGGTAACCTGATAAGTGCCATATTCCTCATAGCTATGGTTGGCTACAGGAGATTCGATGATGGTTCCATCGCCAAGGTCCCAAACGTAGTCTACCAAAAACTCACTGTTGTTTTGGAAATTAACATCAAGGCAGTTGGACACATAGTCAAAAGCGATTGATCCCGGTGGAATTTCTCCGACCCACTCTATTTGCTCAGGAGTCGAAGTCGGTCCTGGGTCGACACCACGAATGGTTGCAATCGGATGACCTTCTCCTTCTGCAAAGAATTTGAAGAACTGAACGGAGAATGCGGTGTCAAAGATAACGGCATTCACATTGATATCCATTAGCTCATTAACACGCAGTGCTTCATAGCTTGCGCTTGGAAGATCGACGGTTCCGAAGGCATCAGCCGTCATCGTTCTATCCACATCAATCGTGATGGTGATCGGAATAGGCAATGCCTCAATGTCTACCGTGAGTGCAAATTGACCTTCATTGCTCACGGTCTCTCCAAATTCAATTGGCGACATCAATAGATCAGCTGGATTGGCTGGAAGCGTAGTCGCCCCTAAATCCGCGATTCCAGGTACATTAATTTCGGCATTGAAGCCTTGGGTGAATACGGACCCCTCACCGTTGGTCGTGTAGTAGGCAGTTGCAGGGGGAATCTGCTGCGCTCCGATCAAGTCGATCAGCAATGCTTCCAAATCCAATCCCAGCAACTCAGAAACACTAGCCGTCCGTGTAAACTCAGCCAAAGGGAAATCATCCTCCGCTATTGTCCCTGCCACAGGACTGTACAAGAGGAGAGAATTATCTTCTGCTTCAAGGGAAGAGAAGTCCCAGGTCTGTGCTTCATCGGAAGCATCCCCACTGGAGAGATCCCCTACAGTTCTGGAGCTGGATAGGCCTTTGCTCAGACCGAGCGCGGCCATATCATCGCTGGTGATGCTGATTTGTGCCTGCATGTCAAAACAGGCAAATAGACATGCTAATGTCAGCAAGTAGATTTTTTTCATATCGTTCAAATGTTTGATTGTGCAGAATGCTTGTGGCCTCGCCAGGAGTATGTTCAGGATATACATGAACGCTGGAGGCACATAATTAGGTAAAGATACCTAATTCCCGCCGTTTATGAAGACCGCTTTTCCGACATTTCCTGCAACTGTACCAAGTGGCTATACAGCGCAGAATTGCTCAATAAGTCGCTGTGCTGCCCACTTTCCACGATCTTTCCTTCTTTCATTACAAGGATCAGATCCGCCTTCTTGATTGTAGAAAGGCGATGGGCAATGACCAATGAAGTGCGGTCACTCATCAGGCTTGTAAGTGCCTCTTGCACCAGTCTTTCTGACGCTGCATCGAGATTGGAAGTTGCCTCATCCAGTATCAGTATAGGCGGATTACCAAGCAAGGCGCGGGCGATGGTCAGGCGTTGACGTTCTCCACCGCTTAGCTTCGTCCCACGATCGCCAATGCTCTGCTCATACTGTCGATCCAGTTTTTGTACAAAGCCATCCGCATTCGCCCGTCTACCGGCATCGGCAATTTTCTCCGGCGCATTCGTTCTTCCAAGGGCGATGTTGCTAGCTACGCTATCGTTAAAGAGGATAGCTTCCTGAGTCACCACTCCCAGCAGTGAACGCAGGTCGCTCAGGCGAATTTCCCGGATGTCGATCCCATCAATCAGGATCTGTCCTTCACTCACATCGTGAAAGCGGATCAGTAGATCTGCCAGTGTAGATTTTCCAGCCCCTGATGGTCCGACAAGTGCCACCATCTTTCCCTTGGGAATGAGCAGATTGATGTTCTTCAATACCAGCTCTTCCTCGTACCTGAAGCTTACATTTCTAAACTCAATCTCCCGCTCAAAGCAAGCCAGAGGTTTTGCATGTTCAGCCTCTTCGATGACCAAGGGTGTTTGCAAGACGGCATTGATTCGATCCACAGAAGCCATCCCCTTTTGGATGCTGTAGTAGGCCGAAGTGAGTGCCTTCGCAGGCGGTATCACCTGCGAGAAAATGACCATAAAGTAGATGAAAATCTCTGCCTCAATCCCGGCTCCACCGAGCACCATATTGCAACCAATGTATAGGACAATGACTAATGCACCAATAGACAGAAACTCCGACAAAGGAGAGGACAGGTCTCGACGTCGCAGCATCTGGTTCATGAGTCGGAAATGCTCGTCATTGTGCTCTCGAAATTTCCCACTCTGATAGTCTTGTGCATTGAAAGCCTGTAGGATGCGTAGGCCACCGATCGTCTCATCGATATTAGCCATAATCTCCCCAAGCTTGTTCTGAGCCTTCAAGGATTTCTGCTTCAAGGTTTTTCCAATCGTTCCTATGACAGCGCCTGCCAGGGGCAATACCAAAAAGACCACACCAGTCAGTGTAGGGCTGATGTACAGCATCGCTCCGAGGTAGGCAATGATCGTCAAGGGTTCGCGAATACTGGCCTCCAAAGTATGCATGATGCTATACTCGATCTCTTGCACATCGGCCGAAGCCCTGGCCATCAGGTCGCCCTTCTTTTGCTCACTATAATAGGAGAGAGGCAGCCGGATGATCTTGTCGTAAAGCTCCTGCCGCACATCGCGCACGACCCCGTTTCTGATCGGTGCCATAAACCACATAGCCGCATAGCGAAAGAAGTTGCGCAGCAAAAACATCAAGAGTACCAGCCCACAGATAAACACAATAGCTGTTCGCTTCCCCTCATTGACGATCAAGGTACTCAGATAGTAGCTGAACCAATTCGTAAGCGTGCTTACTGAAAATCCTCCTCCGCTGGGTACCTCCAATTGCAGGGCCTGCTTATCAAAAAGCAGCTGCAAAAAGGGAATGACCATCGTGATGGAAAACAAGGAGAAGAGCACCGCAAAGATATTGCAGATGGCATTCATGCAAGCGTAAAACTTGTATGGACGTAAGTAAGAAAGGATGGCAAGAAACTTATTCAATCTGTAGGAGCCTCTAATTTGCCACAAACCTAGTTGAAATCCACCAAAATGAATGAACCAAGCAGCAAAATATGTCCTTATGCAAGCACAGCCTTCATGCTAAGCAGCATTATTATCTTATTTTTGCCCACAGAAAACACAATACACTAGCCTTTGGAATCAATTAAACAACAACAAACCAGTAGACTCATTCAGCAGAACCTCGCCGATGTCTTCAGCAGAGAGGGTGCCAACTTCTACGGTCGGGCCTTTGTCACCATCAGCGGTGTGAGCGTGACACCAGATCTAATGACGGCTCGAATTTACCTGAGCGTATACAATGTCGCTGAGAAAGCAGAGGTGCTACAGCAGATCGAGGAATCCGCATATGATATCAAGCAATCCCTGTACAAGCGCATCCGAAACAAGCTCCGTCGTATGCCCACGCTGGAGTTTTTCCTCGACAATTCACTCGACGAGGTAGACAAACTGGACAAGATTTTCAAAGACATCAGTAAGGAAGACGAGCAGCCGGAAGGCTAGGCACAACCAAGCACCATGAAGCTGGCATTTAGAATTGCAAGGCGATATTTGTTTTCCAAAAAATCCACCAATGCGATCAACATCATCTCTGGTGTTGCTATGCTCGGTATTATGGTCGCCACTTTCAGTTTCATCCTCGTTCTCTCCGTCTTCAATGGTTTCGAAGACTTCGTTTCTTCCCTCTACAATACCTTTAATCCCGATTTCAAAATCGAGGTAAAGAAGGGCAAGTTTTTCACATTGGAAGAGGATCAATTAGACAAGATCATCGAGCTTCCGGGCGTAAAAGCAGCGGCAGCCGTGCTAGAGGAAAATGCCGTGGTCATGTACAAGGAGAAACCCTTGATCGTGACCATCAAAGGAGTAGATCAGCAGTACCGTCAGGTCTCCATGGTCGATACCACGATTGTTCATGGGGAGTTCTTGTTGCAGGAAGATGATCAGGACTTCGCGGTCATAGGATTTGGGGTGGAGGCCATGCTAGGCATCCGTCTCTTCAATCAGTTTGATCCGCTCTACATTTACCTGCCAAAGCGCAATGCCAAAACCAGTAGCCTAAACCCAGAAAATGCCTTCGAAAAGAAGCCCATCATCGCTGCCGGTACTTTCTCTATTCAGGCCGATTTTGATTCCCGATATGTGATTGTTCCTCTACGATTTGCCCGCGACCTTATGAAGCGCGAGACAGCGGTATCGACCTATGAAATCGCCCTGGCCAATGGCGCCAGGAGCGCAGATGTTCAAATGCAAATTGCCAGCATCATCGGCGATGATTATGTGGTCAAGGATCGCTATCAGCAAGACGAGTTTATGTACAAAGTCATGCAAGCCGAAAACTGGGCCGTCTACGCCATCCTCTCTTTCATCCTGCTCATCACCGGTTTCAATATCATCGGCTCCCTGTCCATGCTGGTACTGGAAAAACGCAAGGACATCGGCATCCTCAAAGCCATGGGAGCAGACCATCAACTCATCTCCCGCATCTTCCTCTTAGAGGGTTTGCTTCTAGGAGGAATTGGTGCCTTGGTCGGCATGGTCTTGGCCACCATCGTCTGCCTCATCCAGATGCATTTTGAAGTCATCAAGCTCAGTGGAAACACCTTCCTGATCGATGCCTATCCGGTCAGTTTACGTAGCAGTGATTTTGTATGGGTCAGCATCACGGTGGTTGTGATCACGCTATTGGCCTCCTATTTCCCCGCCAAAAAAGCGGCTGCTCAGAGTCAATTGATTGCGGCGGAGTAATCCCACCCAATTCATTCGATAATATGGGCTGATGAATCAATCAAAAGAGGTTCAGCGACATATCAATGTCGCGCTACGGGACAAGGTTCTTGCCATCAAAGGTGAAGTCACCGCGCTCGAATGTCCTTGCTATTTGAGGCTTGATATTGCCCGTCACAAGCAGCCAAAGCCGCTAACGAATAACCGCAAAACTCCCTGAGTCGACCAACCGGCCATTGAAGCTGGTAGCAAGCAAGTAAGTCCCTGAAACAAGCGTAGAAACATCTATCGATACGGGATCGAGCCCATGCACTTCTAGAACCATACGTCCAAATAGATCATACACCATTACTCGATCAAAAGCATGGTCGGAAAAGCTGATATGGAGCACATCCTGAGCAGGATTAGGAAACAGCATCGGTCCTTCCTTTTGATCAAGTTGCTCAGTACCTACCATCTCGTTGCTGTACACCCATAGGTGGTCATCGAAGGCCAGAGAATCAACTTTGGCAGAAAAGAAGAGTTTGTCCTGGACAGGCAAGAGATGAGCTGGGCCGAATTCGAGCCAGTTTCCATTCTCTACTGCAGAAGTCAACATCTCAGTACCCCACTGCGAACCATCGGAAGCGAAGATCTGCTCCCCGATACTCGATTCTCCAACAAACACAATTCGATCTTCAAACTTTGTTAGCCAATGTCCGTAATTGCGACCATTGAATTCATAGAGAAAGGGACGAAAAGTGCCCTCTTCGGTGCCATCAGTTGCCCAGATTTCCAGTTCCTCGTCAAACTGCCCATCTTGAATACTATTGCCGATGAAATAAAGTATGTCGTTCATGACCGTGAAGTTCGTAGGGTTAGTATCGAGCCAACCCTCATTTATGTCCATCAGCAATCCAGTACCCTCAGCAGTCCCATCACTTACATACATTTCCTCTCCAGTATCTGGATCAAAACCCCGGAAAAAGAAGTGTCCATTTGCATAGGCAGATTGTTTAGAAGTTGGCTTGTTTTCTTCAAGCACGCATTCTACATCCGATACAACGAATTCTGTTCCCTGGGCGCTGCCATCTGTGACATACAATCTCCGCTTCGAAAAGAAGAATAATTTTCCGTCTCCTTCTGTGAAGCATGCAGCGGTGCTGGAAAAGAGACTGCCGCTACTGCTGCTTTCCTCCAGCGCTATGATTTCGTCTATACTATCCGTAGAGGAATTGTAAGTGTATAAGCTGTGTTTATTGTTTTCATTGGGGCCGAAGAAGATAACTTGATTGTCAAAGACAGTTAAATGACTAACCGCAGGGCTGCTGGCAGGAAAAGTCGGAAAGCTAAAAATCTCTTCGATGCTATCATCTTCAACATTGATTTTCATGATCGAGTTAGGTTCGCCATATTCTACAAAGTACACAGCATCAAGTAGGTAGTGAAGATCGAATAGTCCTAAGGGGCTTGAGTGTATTAGGCTCATTTCACTATCCTTGTATTGCCATAAACCATAATGATCATTTTGTTTGATGCTAAGAAAGAATGCATCTGCCATGGACACAAAGGATACGAATTCCACAGAGCCCTGTGGGAACTCCAGTATTTGTCTTGTGCCTTCTTCGGAGCCATCAGAAATCCAGATTTCGTCCGGACTTGTGTATGTGCTCACGACTGCGTGATCGTTCCATTGGCCAATGATATTATCGACACGCATATAATGGAGTGGGTGATAGTTTTGGGCTATGGTAAATGCAGGGAGAAATGATATTAGTAGGATAGTGTACAGGGCCTTCATATTTTTGATTCTTGCTGTTGTTGGAACTAAGGTATGTTTTTTCTAGTATAGGTAGTGTTGCCTGCAGAGAGAACGAGCTGTTTTATGCCTGGCATCAGCCTAAACCTCCAAGACCCGGAAAATTCCTATCAATACAATGGTAAAGAACATCAAAAAGACTTACATTTAGGGATTGGGAATCAATAACTGTCTGATTTTGAAGCCGCTGGAAATGATTTAGACAAGGCATTTTTTGACAGCATCCTTGTTGGCTGGTGGAGAAAAATAACGATGGATAAATCATTTCCAGCAAGTCAAAATGGACAGTTATTGATTCTCTATCCCTTAGGATGGATCGACTATGGGGCCAGATGGTACGACCCAACCATTGGTAGATGGTGGAGCCCAGATCCTTTGGCGGACAAGTATGCCGATCAAAGTATTTACAACTACACCCTAAACAACCCCCTTAGGTGGGTAGATCCAGATGGAAGAGACGTATGGGAATACAACCAAACCACTGGAGAAACTACATGGTTAAGTGATTGGGGTGGGAATCTAATCGACAAGCTTTATACTACCGAAGGCGTAGGTGATGATAGACGAGTGATAGATGTACAGTCGGCTATCGTGTATAATCATTACCTTTCGGAAGATGCCGTGCCCCCTGTCGGTGGTGCTCCA
>JAHDDV010000170.1:0-2861 GCA_020629205.1 Chitinophagales bacterium
CTTGGAATCGCCGGTAAGGCTTTCCTGGCTGATGGTGGCCTCGCCCTTAAAGTACAGAGAGCTATCACCGCTTGCATTCACTTTTATGTCTTCATTGACTGTGATGTAGACTTCACTGTCTCCCATCAATTTTGCGTCCAGTGTATTGGTTACAAAGTCGTAATCTGTCAATTGACTATCTCCTGAGAGGTCGACTTCCGTATCATCGCAGGTGCCTGCTAGTGTATACTTGGAATCTCCCTGCGCTTTGAAATCACTGTTAGTTGCTACAATATCAGCAGTCATTTCGCTGCCTCCCGATAGATCGACTTCAATGATAGGTGTTTCAAGAACACCTGTGAAGTCGTACTTGGAATCTCCCATGGCCTGAAGGTCGACCTCAGCCGCTACCAGTGTTCCTCTAAATTCGCTATCGCCGGAGAGATCGCAGCTGAACTTGTCTTGGACCGAGATGGTATTGAGTGTAAACTTAGAGTCTCCCTTTGCATCTAGATCTGCTGAATTGGCCTCCACATCGCCGCGCATTTCACTATCTCCCATCAGGGTAACATTGAAGTCGTCTGTGATCAGTGTATTGTTGAATAGGATTTTTGAATCACCCATGACGGTGTAGTCGGCTAAAGGTGCAGTTACTATGTGAGCAAGCAGGGTCGCATCGCCTCGGGTACAAACGTTGTTCTCCATTTTGATCACCAGTGTACTACCAGTACGTTTGACTTCGATGAATTCATGCAGGTTGTCATCTGCTTCAATTTCGATACTTTGTTCGGTTTCAGAGAAGGTGATATCTACTTCAAAATCTCCACCTACTTCGATCTGATCGTAATCGTCAAAACTGTGCGTTTCTGTAGTAATGTCTCCGGATGGTTTAACCCACTCCTTGTCGCAGGAGCTAAATACAATGCTGCATGCAGCCAATAGTATGAGGGCGGTTCTTGATAAGAAATTCATTGTTATTCAATTAGGGTTTTTGAAATTGCAGCGTTTTGCTGCGTACATATCCCTGATGTGGAATTAACATTTCTACCCCCATTCCTTGCAGAAAAAAAATTAAGGAAGCTGCTAGAAACAGAGCTGAGCGCCTTGTAATTGCGGGCTCTATTCAGGAGAGAATTTAGGAAAAAGCGGTATCTTTTGACAAAATCGAAAGGATGCAACGACTTATTATTGTGTTGATTATGCTGTTTGTTTTGGCTTCTTGTAAGCTAGGTCCCTCAAAATCGGGCGATGATATTGGTGCGCGCTACACGGGGATGATTGCTCAGAAAGCGGCGGTTGTTTCAGCGCATCCAGAAGCTAGTCGTGTGGGCCTGGAGATCTTGAAGAAGGGAGGCAATGCCATTGATGCAGCGGTTGCGGTGCAAATGGCTTTGGCTGTGACTTATCCTGTAGCTGGTAATCTTGGTGGGGGAGGATTTATGGTGATTAGGCTAAATGATGGAAAGACGCATACCCTGGATTTTCGGGAGATTGCTCCTTCGGCTGCACATCGAGATATGTATCTGGATGAGAAGGGCGAAGTGGTTCCGCGACTTAGTTTGGATGGCCATTTGGCAGTAGGTGTACCTGGTACGGTTGATGGCTGTGTAATGGCTCATCGCAGGTTTGGAAAATTGAAATGGGCGGAATTGATTGAGCCCTCGATTGCTCTGGCGCGGGATGGATTTATTGTTACTAAGAAGCAAGCAGCTCGATTGGCAGAGAACCGATCGAAGTTTGAAAAGCATAACATTGGCAATTCTTATTTGCAGGAGTCGATTGCAGCTGGGAGTACCTTAAAGCAGGAAGATCTGGCGGAGACCTTGACATTGATCAAGCAGAAAGGTCGGGCGGGATTTTACGAAGGCCCGGTGGCAGATCTGTTTGTCGAGGAGATGAAAAAGGGGGGCGGCATCATCAAGCATGATGACCTGAAAAACTATGCTTCCAAATGGCGAGAGGCAGTGACGGGTTCCTATAAGGACTACAAAATCATTAGTATGCCCCCGCCATCGAGTGGGGGAGTGGCCTTGATTCAGATATTGAATTTGTTGGAGGATTATCCTTTGTCTGATTGGGGCTTTCACGATGTGCAATCGGTGCATTGTATAACAGAAGTGGAGCGACTGGTGTATGCGGATCGGGCGAGTCATTTGGGTGACCCTGACTTTTGGAAGGTGCCGGTGGAAGGACTGTTGGATAAGCAATATTTAAAGCAAAGAAAGGCTTTGATCAACACGGAAGAAGCCACCAGATCAGATGAGATTAAAGCCGGTAATCCGGCAGGTGCGGAGGGGGAACAAACCACGCATTTCTCTATTGTGGATGAGGAAGGTAATGCCGTTTCTGTTACTACAACTTTGAATGGGGCATATGGTTCGAAGACTTTTGTAAGCGGGGCTGGGTTTCTTTTGAACAATGAAATGGATGACTTTAGCTCCAAGCCAGGTGTGCCAAATATGTATGGATTGGTGGGCGGAGAAGCCAATGCGATTGCTCCTGGGAAACGGATGCTTAGTTCGATGACACCGACTATTGTCGAGAAGAATGGGGACTTATTTATGGTTGTCGGTACACCGGGAGGTTCTACCATCATTACCTCCGTTGCCCAGACGATTCTCAATGTAATCGAGTTTGACAAGAGCATGGGAGAGGCTGTGAATGCCTTGCGCTTTCATCACCAATGGCTACCTGATTCCCTGTTTATTGAAGAAGGTGCGCTGGGACGGAAGACGATCAAGAAGCTGACTAAGATGGGACATCGCGTAAAGGCACGTGATCCGATCGGTCGGGTGGATGCCATCTTGGTTAGAGAGAATGGGGAGCTGGAAGGTGGCGCGGATATTCGTGGGGATGATACTGCTTTGGGCTACTAGTTGATT
>JAHDDV010000170.1:2961-11551 GCA_020629205.1 Chitinophagales bacterium
GTTGATTGCACATATTAATTTATGTTCAGTTAATCGACAGCTGGCCGCGATTTTTTTTGCTGGGATAGCAATGTCGGTGGCGGGAGCAACTGGCTTGCATATTTCAAGGGCTTTCTCTCCGACATTAATATGTCGCCGAACTTCGGTGAATGACTGATTGTTTATATTAAATACAACTATCCACAATTAACTATAAACAATTATAAGGGCTGAACTTCTTGCTTGGGGCAGCTATCGTAGGTGCATGCTGAGAACAGTAATATCATCGACATAGCTTGTGCCTCCTCTAAATTCGTCGATGGTCTCATGCAGTTTCTCATGGAATGCAGCAATTTCAAGTTGGTGGTTTTCCTGAATAAATTGTTGCACTCTGGGCAGCTCAAAAAATTCGCCCTCGTCGTTTTGAAGGTCTGTGAGTCCGTCTGTATAAGCCATTAGAAAGCTTCCTGGCTCCACGATTACCCGACCCTGATTGATGAAGGGAAGCTCTTCGAAAGCGCCTAGTACAATGCAGCCATCATGCAGTAGCTCGACTCCTTCTGTACTGGAATATAAGATAGGAGGATTGTGCCCGGCATTGACATACTCCAGATCTCTGGTTTTCATATTGTAGTGGCCGATGAAGGCGGTGATAAACTTATCTCCCTTCGTAATTTGCTCTACCTGGTGATTGAGTTTGAAGACCAGGTCCTTGAGGTCTGGGGTTACTCGTATTAGCGCTCGCATCACTGCCTGAAAGTTGGACATCAACAATGCCGCGGCTACGCCCTTACCGGAAATATCAGCAATGACAAAGACGAATTCGTCTTCGTTTATCTCGAGGTAGTCATAATAATCTCCACCGATATTGTAGTGCGGCTTATAGATTGCAGACATTTCCAGCTGCTCATTAGAGGGCAGCGTTTTGGGAATCAGCATGCTCTGGACCTGAGAGGCAAGCTCCATCTCCTTTTGGAGATTTTGCTGTTGCAGCTGTCTTTTGAACAGTCGCTTGTTCTCAATAGCAACGATGATGATGTTTGTAATGGTCTGCGCAAATTTGAGTTTCTCTTTTAGTGGTTCTCCATCTATCTCGTCATTCTTTTCCAGTAGGACAAATGAGAGGGGATGTTCCTTGTGGAAAACCGGAATGACAGCATCGAAGCCGGATAGGTGCTCATACTCCAAAGCCTTTAGGAAGGTGACCTTCGTGAATCGTAACAGGTCTTCTTCGACATTTATCTGATAGGATTTTGGATTATCTATTCCAAAGGAAAACAGTTGTGCCCAATGCTCCCAGCGATAATATACTATAGCCTTGCTTACACCAATGCTTAGCAGTGTGAATTCAAATATTTTGAACAGATCATCTATGGAGAGGTTGTTATTGATGGCCTTGGTGATTTCCAAGAGGGCACCAATCTCCATTTGCTTGAGGCGATTTTGGCGCTCAAGGTCCTGACAAAAAGTCTTCCAAATATTAACGTCTTCGTCTGACATGATCTCTACCACTGCTTTAAGATATTTGGCCCCAAGGCTAGTCCGTTCTTGTTTTTACATCCAATGCATCTCTCAATCCATTACCCACCAAATTGAATGCCAGTACCAAAATGAGTATCGCTGTACCCGGCAAAAAAGCAAGGAAGGCTTTCGAAGTACCTACAAATGAGTAATATTCCTTTAGCATAGTCCCCCAGGAAGGCTTAGGTGGTTGCACCCCAATGCCAAGAAAACTCAGCCCAGCCTCAATGATAATTGCTGATGCAAAATTGGCCGCTGTGATAACGATGACCGGACCGATAACATTGGGCAAGACATGCTTAAATATTGTCCGGGCATCGCTGAATCCCAAACTATGTGCGGCTTCCACAAATTCCTTTTCTCTCACACCTAGAATTTGCCCTCTTACAATACGGGCAACCTCCACCCACATAGTCAAACCAACTGCCAGATAGATCTGCCAGGACTTACGCCCAAGGGCAGCTACCAATGCAAAGACGAGTAGCAAGAAAGGAATCGACCAAAAGACATTGATGATGAACATGATTGTTTCATCAAGATTGAGCTTGATCCTCTTTTTGATCACTTTTCCTCCAATGAAAGAAATGGTCAAAGCGATCAGGATAGCCATTGCTAATATCAGTATTATGGCCAACAAGATGGCTGGACCACTGTTTCCCAGAATCCCTGCCAGACCGCTCACCGCTTGTCCTTCTGGAGCCATTACACCTGCACGCAGGCTTAGTAGCCCATAAAAGAAAGTAGATACTCCAACCAGAAAAGCGATGATATCAGTGATCCGAACCATTGGTGGTGCTTTGCGATAGAAACCGGCCAGCGAGCCCATCGTTATTCCGATCAAAAGGGATATCATAACAGCTACTAGTCCCACCGATAGCGAAATGCGCACGCCGAGTATAAGTCGACTCAAATTATCCCGGCCAAACTTGTCTGTGCCCAGCAAGAATCTTCGTTTGGTGACATGATTGGATTTAAGCTGTTCTTGAAGCTTAGTTATTGGTACCTCCTGTCTCTTGTTGAAGATATCCGTGAAAGCTATGCTGCCTGTGCTGCCATCTGTGCTCTCGTGCTCTAAAGCAAGCGGATGGACAATATCCACCAAGGGCAAGCGTCGAGTAATCGGAGCCGAGGACTCACCGGTATACTCCTGTAGTATCACCTCGTCGCCATCAAACTCATATCCGGTGATTGGAATCAATTCATAAGGACTTTGGATCCCACTAATCAACCTTTTGAACAAGTTGTTATTTGGTGGAATGTTGTTTTTAGTCCGCTGTATAAACTGCATTTCAAAACCCATCTTTCGGGTGGCGATTTGCAATACCTGATCATTTCCGTCTGTGGTACAATCGGGGGCAATGAAATAGCCAAAAATGGCCACAAAAACCGATAGAATTATCACCAGCATGCCAGCTACTGCCGGCTTGTTTTTGCGGAAGCGCTTCGCGGCCCGCTGATTGGGCGAGAGGTATTTGCTGGTATCAATCTTGGGCTTCTCGGACATTGCTGGTGCAGGATCTATGTGGTGGTCCATATCAGAAGCGCATCATTTCCATTTGCTTCTTTCCATCCTGAACCACTAGCGTGTTAATCTAAAAATTGAAATGTAAATTACGTAAACAAGCTATAAAAGTGAAAGCCTGTCATTTGAGTTGACGCCCTTTCCACTTGTATTGTCCTATTTGGCTCCAGAATCCTACAGACACAATGTAAATGATATGGAACAGCTGAGAAATCAAGAAAGTACGCATTAGGGAAGCTTGTCCAAAATAGCGACTGACTTGCCGTAGAAAGATAAAATCTACTAGCGTCTTGAGCAATAACATCGGCAGTGCAAATTGCAACAGAGATGGATACCAAAGCGAGAGGAAAAGTAGAAGTACGATGGCGGTGCAAAACATCAGGACCATAGCCAAAGCAAGGGTCACACGTTTGTCTTTGTAGGCAGCCGACTTTGATGCCCATCTCTTTCGCTGTTGAACGAAGGCTTGCAGACTGCGCTCGGGAAATGTGCTAACTACTGCTTCCCGGCTCTTCAAAAAGTGGATACCCTCAGGATAGTATCTCGCAATCTTTTGCATAAAGAGCATATCATCTCCGGAAGCAATATGGTCGATTCCCTTGAATCCGAGCATTTCCTGAAAAACATCGCGTTCATAGGCTAGATTTGCGCCATTGCTCATGTTGCCGATCTTCAAACAAATTGAGGCTGCAGTCAAACCAATCATACCAATAAAATCCAATGCCTGAAATTTTTGAAAGCAGCCCTGGCTGTCAACAAAACGCACAGGAGCAGCAATCAACTTAGGCGAATGGCATTCATAATAACTTACCAAACTTTGTAGCCAATTTGGCCCCATCGTACAATCGGCATCCGTAGTAACAATCAACTTGCCATCACTATGTGCAATGGCCATTTCGATCGCTTTCTTCTTATAGGCGACGATTTGTTCATCGGATTCCAAATAGTCTTTGAGATGCAAGACAGTCAGGTTGGCAATTGCAGAATCCTTTAGTAATTTGGCAGTGTTATCCGTGGAATGGTCGTCAATTACGATGATCTCAAAAAGGCCGGGGGGATAGTTTTGCTCTGCAATCGCTTGTACACAGCGCAGGATATTGTGGGCTTCGTTTCTTGCTGGTACGACCACAGTAACTGTAGTTGTCGGACGATAATGCCCCGGCGTTTCCCAGCTTTGCAGTTGCTTAAAACCATAGCTGTAGGTGAGCATGAGCACAAGGTAAGCCAAGCTCAAAAGCAGTAAGGTCAATAGCAGGATGGTCATTTGGGTACTCGCGGTGAAAATCGTCCTGCAATATACTGAGATTTTGAATCGTTTGAGGCTGTGTATTTTCTGCTTACGCTTATTCCTAAACTCCAAAAAACTCCCATGAAGCAATTGATTGCGCTATTTGTCCTGCTAGGCCTTCTTCTTGGCTCCTGCAATCCCGCCGGATCCGCCGGACATGGTTTCAAAAAGTCCGATATCGCCTGGGCTAAGCAAACGAATTTCAAATTGTCTTTCGAAGATGATAATGAAGACTACCAACGTATTGGCGGCCATAATGACAAAGGACTGATCAACAAGATCATCCATGGGGTGCAAGAAGGCAGCATACCCGCCTACGACTACTACGAAAAGACTAAACTAAACCCGGAGCAAATCAAAGCAATGTTCTATCCTACAGACACGATCTACGTGATGGACCCGGAAACCTATGAAGAGAAAGTAAAAGTCGTGAAAAACGAAATGGACCTGACCAAGGTAACGAAGTTTCGCATCAAGCAGGATTGGTACTTCGATGAAAAGAACATAAAGATGTATTCCAATATCAAAGCCATTGCTCCTGTCCGCACGGTCTATGATGACTCCGGAAATTACCGAGGCGATCTGCCACTGTTTTGGGTGATGTTTGAGGAAATTGAAGCCTAGTTGATTGTTGATTGTTGATTGTTGATTGTTGATTGTTGATTGTTGATTGTTGATTTTGTGCGTTTAAAGATGTGTCGCTATGTTGGAGGGAGAAACAAAGAAGAAAAAAAAGCAATGGTATGATCTCATTGTGGTCGGTGGTGGAATTGTCGGCGTGGCCACGGCTTATGAGATCAGTCGTCGCTATGGTCATCAGTTGAACATACTACTGCTCGAAAAAGAAAAGCAATTGGCCTTTCATCAAACGGGGCACAACTCCGGTGTGATCCACTCCGGCATCTACTACAAACCCGGATCGCTCAAAGCCATCAATTGCAATCGCGGCAGAAATATGTTGGTTGACTTTTGCAAGGAGCACGATATCTCCCATGATGTATGCGGCAAAGTCATCGTGGCAACGGAGGAGGAAGAAATTCCCTACCTCGACGAGATCTATGAGCGCGGCCTAAAGAATGAAACACCCGATCTGCGTATTCTTGATGCTGCAGGCATCCGTGAGCATGAGCCACATTGCGAAGGAGTCAAGGCGGTCTTCGTTGGCTGTTCCGGAATAGTCGACTATTCCGAAGTAACCCACAAGATGGCCGAACTGATGCAACTTAATGGGGGAGTGATCAAAGTCAATCACGAAGTCATCGGCTTCAAACGCAAGAAGACCGGAACAATAGTCAAGACCAACAAAGGAAAGTTTAGAGGCAAACATATCATCGTCTGCGCAGGGCTGCACAGCGATCGCCTAGCCAAAGCAGACAATCTCGATCCAGGCATGAAGATCGTAGGTTTCCGTGGGGAGTATTACGAATTGGTCAATCACAGCAAAGTCAATCACCTCATTTATCCAGTACCCAACCCCAACTTCCCCTGGCTTGGCGTACACTTCACCCGGATGATCGATGGTAGCTTCGAATGCGGACCCAATGCTGTCTTTGCCTTCAAGCGGGAAGGCTACAAGAAAACAGATTTCAAACTTCGCGATCTTGCTTCAGCGGCTAGCTATATCGGCTTCTGGAAACTGACCACCAAGCATCTCGCTTACGGCATCCGCGAGCAATATCGTTCCGTATCCAAAAAGGCTTTTCACAAAAGCCTGCAAAAACTCATTCCCTCTCTTAAGATGTCAGACATCGCCCCAGGTAGAGCAGGCGTTCGCGCCCTGGCTCTGGCTCCGGACGGAAATATGATCGACGATTTCAAATTTGTCGGAGCAGACAATGCCATCCATGTGCTCAATGCACCTAGCCCCGCCGCCACTTCCTGCCTCTCGGTGGGTCAACATATTGCCGACATGGCGGATCAACAATTCGGCTGGGCATGAAACACGAAAAACGGCCCCGAAGGGCCGTCTTGAATTGTTGTAGAGTTTTTTCTTATAAAGGCTTTCAATGAATTGATTCGAACCGTAAACGAACACTAATTCAAAGCCGATCTATCTATTCTTTAATAAAGGTCATCACTTCGTGGTTGTCCTTGCTGTTTAGTTCTACAAAGTACACTCCTGCAGGATAGTCGCGCACATCCACTTCCGTTCTATCTACAGTCTCCACGGTAGTCATCAATTCTCCACTTACAGAGTAAACAGCTGCCTGACTATACTCGCGATTCTCAGAACGAATGATCAAAGTCTCACTGGTCGGATTTGGGAAGATTTCCAGTCCAGCCTGACCAGGGATGTCTTCATTATTTGTAGCCATTCCACACTCACGCTCCAAAGTTGGTAGTGTAGCATCAAAGGTCATATTGCTGGTGATCATTGCTTCAAAAAACAAGCCCTGAATTTCCGGCCCCAAACAATCTGAGTGAGGATTGTAGCCAATCAATTCCACCTGACCTGAACCGCTGGCATTCTGACCATTTGTTCCAGACACCGTCCAGTACACAAGGTAGGTACCATCAGGAGCAGGCGTCCCATCTTGCAACTTACCACTCCATCTTTCACCGAAATTAGCAGAAGCAAAAATCAGGGAATAATCAAGTCCGGTAACCGTTAGCGTAGAGGAGGCAACATTGTTTCCAACAATGCCAAAGTTGTCATTGATTCCATCATTATTAGGACTAAAAGCACTTGGTAGTGCAAAGCTCAATTGTTGAGCAAAAAGCGATTGGCCGAAGAGTAGTAGAGCAATCGTCAATACAGCAGTAGAAATTCGAAACATGGTTAAAATTTTAGTATTGGTTAAAAGTACTAAAGGGGGCTATGCTGTGTGATGATGTGCAATTGTTGTGTTCCCAATACAGAGCAAAATGCAGGCCGATCTTTCGGTTACAAGCAAAGGTTTAAGGAAGTCACATGGCTGATTTTCTGCAAAACAGTTTCCAAAAATGAGGGCAATAATTAAAGCCATTGACCTAGAAGAAAATAGAGGCAAAATTAGTTTCAGCAGAGTACTCAGCGGGCCTCGAAAAAAAATTATTTTTTTTTCATCCGGATAGGAGCGCGGCAAATCTTACTGGACATTTGTCCCAAATTTGTCCACTTTGCACACAAACTGCTCAAGTTGTACAGTCGATTGACGGCATAATTCGCGCAATCAGCTACACTTTGTGATGTTAAGGATGATGATTTGGAGCCCAACAGTAATCGCTCGTGGCAATACCCGTCCCGTCCTTCTCTCCAATTCAGCAGCGCTCTGCCTGCTCATGGTCTGGCCTCAGGGTCTCTCCTGTCGTCGAGCCCCTGCGGCCATCCATTCGCCACGGCAGCCCACTGCTTCATTTCCGTTTCGACCGGGGCTATACATCACCGTCTGGTCGGCGTGGCGAGAAACTCAATCCGGTTGCTGAAGGGGTCATATATATAGTAGCGTTGCCAATCCGGAATTTCGGTGGCTTCTTTGACCTGTACACCTTGCTCTTGCAAGTACTCCTTTGTCGCTTCGAGATCTTCAATCTCAAATGCAGGATGCCGTTTGGATTGATTAGCGACAGCCTCTGTACCTATATGTACCTGTACATCCCCGAGCTCAAGCCAAAAGCCTCCATTGGCTTTCAAAGCAGCGGGCTTTTCAATTTCCTTCCAGCCAAGGATGCGGCAATAGAAGTCTCTGGCTTCGTCCTCCGCTCCAATGGGGATGCATATCTGAATATGGTGTAGGCGCTTTACTTTGACTTTCATGTTTGTGTTTTTCTTCGTGGGCTCTATCCGATTACATTGTGCTTTCTTCCTGTTGACCCTAGGTTCTGCGACATCTCAGAATGTCGCAAGCCACGTGACAAAATATTGCTATCTACTTTAAACTTAGCGCGCTAAAGAAATTTGGTACTACCTACATCCACTACGAGGTTCGGCGACATATCAATGTCGCCAGGCCACGTCTCAAGTAGTGGCAAAGCCATAATCAGCCACCGCGCTACATACATTGCCAGTCAGTTTCCCATCACAGATGCAGACCAAGATCAGTCAAGGCAAGTGACCCAACCGCGCAAATACTATCTGAGACTTGAATTTCTTTCGGCGCGCTGCGACATTGATATGTCGCTAAACCTCATAGCTGATACCAAGCACCTTCCAGACACCAGAGACCTATCCACCAGTCCTTCGACTACGCTCAGGAACCGAAGCGTCGATCCTTTTTCTTTGCCCCTTTTTTTGAAGATTGAGCTTTCAAAACTAGCTTTTTCCTGCACCGCAGGGAACTATTTTCGATTGATATGCTTTA
>JAHDDV010000003.1:0-2173 GCA_020629205.1 Chitinophagales bacterium
CGTAGCGCGACATTGATATGTCGCTGAACCTCTTTTGATTGATTCATCAGCATCTACCAGTTCGTCTTGAGTCTTGCGTCTTCCGTCTTAGGTCTTCCGTCTTGAGTCTAAATCCAGTGTGATGGCTGAGGGATAGAAACGGTATGAGCCGCGGGCCGGGGCGACTGAGGCATGGCTGATGGGGGCTCGGAACGCAGTGGAGAGACCGCAGCAGCCATAAGCCGAAGCGCTCCGGACAAGGTGAGTGAGAGTGGATAGCCCGACCTACAGCGCGCCATTTGCTTTGCTTGATAGTTTCGAATATGTACATGGCGCGCTGTGGGGCAGCCCCAAAAAAGCAAAGTTCTGTACATTTTGTCTAGAAAGGACAATATGAGTAGGCATTTGAATGATGTGGGCATGGATAAAATGGCTTAATTTGACTTTCCATGGACGTAGAGACAGCAGTGAAGGATAAGCCAAAGGCGCCGCCGATCCGGCCAGAAGATATCGAAGCGAATAAGCATATTTACGATCAGCATTTTGATCCTGAATTTGCGGGTAGCTTGGCTAAAAATGTGCTTTCGCTCTTGAACAAGGTGTATTTCAGATCGCGCTTTATTGGTTTTGATGATCTGCCGGAGCGAAACAATCCGGATCACCCTTTGATTTATGTGAGCAATCATAGCGGAATGGCATTTCCTTGGGATGCGATTGTGTTTTGCGGGATATTGCTGCGTGATCAGGGATATGAGATCGAAGATGTACCACGCCCTTTAGCGGCTCCTGCGCTTTCGGGTATGAAGTTGATGAATCCATTTTTGCTGAAGGATTTTTGGAAGCGAGCTGGCGGGATTGATGCTACTTTTCTGAACTTCGAAACGATGATGCATTATCAGAAGACGAATCTGATGATCTATCCGGAGGGCATTCAGGGTATTGGAAAGGGCTTCAATAAGAAATACCAGTTACAGCGATTTTCGACTTCTTTTGTGAAGATGAGCATCAAATATAAAACCGATGTAATCCCTTATGCGACTGTGAACGGCGAGTATATCAACCCCTACACTTATAGTACGATCCATGTGAACCGTCATGTGCAGAAGTTGGGCATTCCTTTCCTTCCGCTTGGATTGCTGATCTTATTGCTGCCCTTTCAGCCTTGGCTATTTTATCTTGCCTGGCCGGCCAAATTGACCTATGTGCGCGGGAAAAGAATCAGTCCTTATACCTGGACCGAGAAGGCATATGAGGACATTTCGGAGGAGGAGTTTGCGGAGTATCGAGATCGAATTCATGCGCAAATGCAGCAGGAATTGGATGAGGCGGTGATCATCTATGGACAGAAGAAATTTATGTGGCGTGAGCATTTTCGTGCCTTGTTTGCCAATTTGAAGTTGTTTCCTTACACCGTTCCGACAGGCTGGCCATTTCTGTTTTCGGAGTTTGATCGGGTTTATCAAAAAACAGAACCGGGTAAGCGAATGGATCTCGATCTTGAACTGGGATGGTTTTCTTTCTTTAAACTACTCTGGCGAAACCCATTCACCATTTGGTATTTTGTTCCGATTATCGGCTGGATACCGATTGCACTTCGAGGACGAAGGGAATAGGGTCATGAGCCCGGCATGTTTCCCCAGCCGAAGGAAGTTGCTAAGCCTCCCTTTGCTGTTTCCTTGTACTTTTCTGAGAGATCTTTTCCTGTTTGACGCATCACCTCTACTACTTGATCGAAGGTGATGAGTCCTTCCGATTCTCTGGTTGTCGCCAGTAGGAATGAATTGTATGCCTTTACTACGCCCTTAGCATTGCGTTCGATACAGGGTACCTGAACGAGTCCCATGATGGGGTCGCAGGTCATTCCAAGATGATGTTCGATGGCAATCTCGGCGGCTGTGATGATCTCATTCGTTTTTGCATCAAAGCAAAAGGCGAATAAGGCAGCGGCCATGGCGGAGGCAGTACCTACTTCGGCCATACAGCCTAACTCTGCTCCGCTGATACTCGCATTTTCTTTTATCACAAATCCGATGAGTGCAGCGACAACCAAGCCACGCTTGATCTTTTCAGCTGGCACTTTGGTATCACGCCTTAGGTACTCAATAGCAGCTGGTATGATACCTGCCGCGCCATTAGTAGGAGCTGTGACCACCATTTGTCCTGCAGCATTCTCTTCAGAGCAGGCCAATGCATA
>JAHDDV010000003.1:2273-54767 GCA_020629205.1 Chitinophagales bacterium
GAGTCTTGTCATGTTGCTCTCCTTCTACCTCCACGAATCCTCCACCGATTGAATAGTAGGTGTGTTTTAAGATTGACTTTTGCTGAGAGATCAGATGGCAAGTCAAGGCATTGGCGTGGCGTGGATGAAAAGTGTCGTAATCAAAAAAGATATCGGAGTTATTCAGTGGGATACTTGTACCGGCGAAGTCGATATGATGTGTTTTATCTGCTGGCAGCCAAACATTGGAGAGCCAATATACATCAACTGTCTCCGGCTGAAAACCGAACAGGCCTCCTACCAATGCCCGATCTGTACCGTGACCATGGCCGGTAGCGGCGAGAGAGCCGAAGAGCTCTATTCGAATACTGAGACCCTTTCGATCAGACACTTCCAAAGGCTTGATGGCCTCGATGCACTTCTTTCTGAAATGCAGCGTAGCCAACATCGGACCAACAGTGTGCGAAGAAGAGGGGCCGGGGCCAATCTTGAACAATTCGAAAAAGGAAGTGGTGATCATAGTAGTGAGCCTGATTGGGATCATTCAATTTATGATTAATTGGGCAGAGAAAGGCAGTTTTCCAGTGAATCGTCTGGCAAGTGTCATTGATTTTAATAGCTTTTGGACTCTATTAATTCTGTATTTTTGGCTTATAAACAACAAGTATGAGTTCATTGCTTCCTTTGGAGATTAATAGCAAGCTATCGAATGTAGGAACATCGATCTTCACGGTCATGTCGGCCCTTTCGAACAAGCACGGCGCAATCAATCTTTCTCAGGGCTTTCCTGATTTTGATGTCGATCCCCTGCTAGTGTCTTTGGTAGAGAAGCATATGAAGGCTCAGCGCAACCAATATGCCCCGATGGCGGGAGTTCCGTCCCTTCGTGCCTCTATCGCCGCCAAGGTGAAGAAAATGTATCAGCGCGACTTGCATCCGGACACGGAGATCACCGTTACCTCTGGCGCAACACAGGCCATCAATAGTGCTATTTCTGCGCTGATTTCGCCAGGTGATGAGGTGATGATCTTTGAGCCCGCCTATGATAGCTATGTGCCTTCAATCCAACTGATGGGTGGCATTGTGAATCCAGTGGTGTTGGAAGGTCCAGACTTTCGGGTGGATTGGGATAAGGTACGACAGCAGTTTTCTCCACGCGTTAAGATGGTCATCATCAACACACCGCACAATCCCAGTGGTACTATTTGGACCGAGCATGATCTGGAGCAATTGAAGGACCTGGCCCGAGAATTCTCCTTTGTGATTCTTTCTGATGAAGTGTACGAACATTTGGTCTATGATGGGCATCATCACTTGAGTATTCTGGGAGATGAGGAGCTGTTTTCCCGAAGTCTGGTTTGCTTTTCTTTTGGCAAGACATTGCATGTGACTGGTTGGAAGCTGGGCTATTGTATTGCTCCTCCTCAGCTGACCAAAGAGTTCAGAAAGGCCCATCAGTTTCAAGTCTTTTCTGCAAATTCACCCATGCAGTATGCCATTGGTGAATATCTTGAAGACGAAGCAAAATGGACCGGCTTAGGGACATTCTTTCAGGCGAAACGAGATTTGTTTCTACAGTATCTGAGCCAGACGGACTTTGCTTTTGATCCCTGTGCAGGAACCTACTTTCAGGTAGCCGATTATTCTGCCATTTCGAATGAGCCTGATATAGACTTTGCTAATTGGATGACCAAAGAAATTGGCGTAGCCGTGATTCCAATATCGCCATTTAGCGAGGCTGCTTCTGAACAGCGATTGGTCCGTTTTTGTTTTGCCAAGAAGGATCAGACACTCATTGAGGCTGGTGAGCGTCTGCAGGCCTTATCGAAATAAATTTACTCTTAGGTAGTGTATGGTAGTCTACCGAATAGTGAACTCATCTGCGTCGAGATGGGCAGGAAACTTTGCTCTGAAGTTATCAAGACTTTCTTTGTTTAGGCATAGACAACGTACAGCCTGCTCTTCTACTATCTCACAAAGGGCATCGCCCTTGAAGTCAAAGAGTGCGGATCTGCCGGAGTAGGTCAGCCCATTTCCGTCTACCCCTACCCTATTGACTGCGGCTACATAGCTCAGGTTTTCAATGGCTCGGGCTTGTAGCAACCTTGACCATGCAGATTCTCTTACTTTCGGCCAATTTGCCACATAGATCAGGCAATCATAGTCTTGCCTGTTTCGGCTCCAAACCGGGAAGCGAAGATCATAGCAGATCATTGGACAGATTTTCCAGCCTTTGTAATTGATAATCAATCTGGATTGTCCAGGGGCGTATTGCTGATGCTCTCCGGCCATTCGAAACAAATGACGTTTATCGTAGGCGTAGCTTTCGCCAGCGGGGCCGATGAAATAAAAACGATTGTAATACTGCCCTTCATCGAATACTGCTACGGAAGCACAGAAGGCCTGCTGTCGATGGGCGGCCATTTCTTTTAGCCAGTTCAATGCCGGGCCAGGTTCCTTTTCGGCAATCTTCTTAGGCTCCATCGAAAAGCCGGTGTTGAACATCTCGGGCAAAATGACGATGTCGGCATCTTGCGCCTGATTGTGCAGAAGCCTGTCATAATTCTCGAGGCTTTCCTGTGGATTCTCCCAGACAATATTTGCCTGCACTAATGCTATTTTGAGATCTTGTGACACGGTAAATCTTTGTCTATTAGTATTCAAAGTCGCAGGAATACACTTCAGCTCTCACGATTTTTGCGGAGAGATTTCTCACCTTAGTTCTAAGGTGGACGTCTTTTTCCACAAAATCACCCAATTTGAGCGGTTCATGAATAGTGATCGTTTTGTAGAATCGATCACCGTGTTCTGCTTCCATTCCTAGAATTTCCAATTTAACATTTTCGAAACACTCTCCATCAGAAGTATTCATGAGCATGACCTCTAGCTTTGTGTTACGCGACTCATTTGTGATTAGACTGACGATGATGGGAAGTTCTAATTCCTTTTCTTTGGGCTCACAAGTCGAGCACAAGCTTAGTATGCCTATAATCAGGGTAAGAGCAAATGCACATCTTTGTTTGCGAAAGGATAAAGTCATGGGAGCTTTGTTTTAGTCATAGTCCGCATCAAGATCGAGATCATTAGCCATCAGTTCTTGAAGACCTATGCGAAGATCTTTATCTTCAAATAACACTTCATGCAGCATATTTAGTATCGGAGTGTCAAGATTATAGGTATTTGAGAGTGCATTTGCAATTCTTGTGGTATTAATACCCTCTACGACCTCTTCCATATCGTCCATGATCTCTGATAGTGTTTCGCCTTGAGAGAGTCGAAAACCGACCGTGAAATTACGACTGAGTTTGGAAGAGCAAGTGGCTATGAGGTCTCCGATACCTGCTAATCCAAAAAATGCCTGAGATTCTGAGCCGAGCATTTTGCCGATCTTCACCATCTCCCGCAGTCCTCTTGTGATGAGCATGGCTTTGGCATTTTCGCCGAAGCCCATGCCATTTAACATACCAGATGCAATAGCCAGGCAATTTTTCAGCACGCCGGCCAATTCAACACCAAGCACATCATGACTCCCATAGACTCTAAACCTTGGAGACTGCAAGGCTTCTTTGCCCACTCTAATCACTTCATCAAAGCGGCTTGCAATTACAGTGGCTGCTGGTTGTCCTTTGGCGATCTCTTTGGAAAGATTTGGGCCGGAGAGGCATCCTAATCTCGGAACGATGCTTTCTTCCATCATTACCTGAGTCATGGTGCGCAGCTGCTCCCTTTGCAATTGTTCGATCTCCAGTAGCTTCTTTCCTTCGGGTAAATCGATGTTAAATCCCTTAGTAGCGTGAATCAGGATATGCTCCGGATTGAGATGTGGGGAGAAGGTTCTCATCATGCTTCTAAAACCAGCGGAAGTAACGGCGGGAACAATCAAGGTACAATTCCTGCAAATCTCTTCTTTGTCCAAGGTGATATTTACTTTGGGACTGATCTTTTGGTTCTTGTGGAAGCCCTTTTCACGAACTTGCTCGTAGACGGATTGCCTTCTGGTGTATAATAGCACATCACCATTTTCTGCCAGGAGATTGGATAAAGCGACGCCAAAACTCCCAGAACCGATCACGCCGTATGGCTTTTTGTTAGAGGAGTTCGATGATTCCATATCCGTTGAGTCTATTGTGGTAATAGTATAGTAGGTTGAGATCCTGACTGCTAATGTCTCCATCCTTGTTTATGAACAAAGGTTTTTTGGCATGATACACACCGATGTTGTCGATTCCGTGTCTGATCAGTCGATCAGTATCTCCGTGCATATGATCTGCAAGTTTTATCTTGTTCTGTTCGACCATGCTCTTTAGGACGGCTCTGGTGCGTTCTACCATGCTGTGAAACTGTTGGTAGGGGATTACACGCTCATCTTCCGGCAATCTGAGTAAGCCATACACATCCAGTCGTCTGTGTTTTTTATTGAGCATTTCCATTGCGACATATGCCACCAGATGACTGGACATGACTCTATTGTTGATATGCAGCTTTTCAATCACCTTGGTTGCCAGCATTTTTGTGTATTCTGAGTCTCTTTGCTCATCGGCAATGAGCTTGCCTCCGGAAAGGAAGTAGCTACTCAAGTCGATGTGATTGCCATTGGGGCCCACACTTTCTCCTTTTTCATCTACGGGATTCCCGAAGAGGTCCATTGGCTCGCCAAAGGATAGTACAATCTCAGATTTGGCAGAAAAGAACTTCCAAAGGAATTCAGCAAGTTTTTTGGAACTCGGGAAAGGATCTTTATCTATGAAGTACTTCTCCTTGCCCTGACGGCTTAGGTGTTGATCGATCAGCCCTGCTGCCTCAAGAACAAAATGGTATCCCAGGACTAGAGGAACGACAAAGATCTTCTTTGAGCGTCCTGGATCTTGATCTGCTTCGAATCGCATACGTTGTGCGTCAATCATCGTAGATAAGAGACCCAGTTTTAGTTTCGATTCAATTTCTCCAGATCGGGAGCGAGTGCCACCTGGAAAAAACAGTGTATGGCAGCCCTGATGAATAGTCATACGACTATAGTTCTTTAGGGTCTGCAAATAAAGTAGGTTTTTCTTTCTACGATCAATGGTATAGGCCCCTAGTCGTCCCATGAAGTAACCCAAGGTCTTGCTGTTGAACAGATTCAGACCTGCTCCGTAAGTAACGGCGGGTAGGCCGAGGGTGTGAATGCTCCAACCCACCAAAATGGAATCGAGGTTGCTAAAGTGGGTCGGAAGAATGAGCACTGTTCCTTCCAGTGAAAGTTCCCTAATCTTCTCTAGTGGGCCGGAGAGCTTAAGTCGATCACCGATTTGAAACTGGTTGCTCCAGATTCTCTTTACGTTTCTGCCAGAAGCGGTATTGAGCAGTCTGGCAAAACCTATTGGAAGCAGCCTTTTGGCTACATTATAGGTTGAAGGTTGAAAATCTCCAGCAATCTCGTTGGCATATGAATGGATGATCTCCTGCAAAAGTCGTTCATCTGGTCCTGAGTCCTCTTCAGAGCCCTTTTGCAAGGAGGAGCGAATCATCCGTTTCTTCACCTTGGCCCAAAAATTCTTTTCTTCCTTCGGGTCGACTGCCCAAGGTTCGGTCCTCATTCTGATTTTCTCCAGATAGTATGCCTTTGCAATCTCTTCTCTCAGCCCCAGCTCATCTCCTGTCATGCTCAATACTCGGCGGACCGTGTCATCGGTTAGCTGTTCGATAAATTGCTCACGTTGCTTCCCTATCCGAAAGATGGGCCAGTCTTCCATATTGGGAAGTACCGGCTCGTAAAGACCTTTCTTATTTTTCCGATGGGATATGCTCATTGATAGATGTATCTGGGACTAGTTGACTTTGTAAAATTCGAAGTCTTCGAAACGTAGGATGTGCACGTACTTGTTTTCGTAGTGGTTAATTCCGAAGTGCTCCCCTTCCATGTCATTACTTACACCTGAAAACTGGTATTTGGAATAAATGCCCGAATCGTCAGTGAATCCAAATTTCAGGGGAAAATTCTTGCCATGTTCTTTTAGTTGACGACCGAAGTACATCATCATGTCATAGCCTCTACAAGCATTTTCGGAGGGCAATGTATTGGTTCGGCGATAGTAGGCATCTCTGAATCTCTTGACTGATGGCTGTCGCTCATCCTCCCAGAATACCGAGGTAATGTGACATTTGAGATCACTCAAATAATCGAGGTTTGCCGATTTAAATTTGACCCAGTTAGGCATGCCGAAGAGTAAGATTGGATATCGTTTATGTTCCAGATGTAATTCGCTAAGCACCTTCTGCGCAAATACCCCATCAAATGAGGGGCAGACAATGACATTTTCGGCACCAGATTCCAGGTAAGGCCTGAAGTCAAATGGCTCCTCTTCATCGACAATTAGTGGTACCATTTCTACACCTGCAAACTCCCCAACGAGTGTCCCCGACTCCACCCATGACTGTATCCTATCTGCCAAGGCAAGCTCACTTTGATTGGAGCGAGTTACTACGATTATTCGTCTCACCCTGCGATTGTGCAAAAGATAGTTTGCTATCGCGTCTACATGGCTGGCAGCTGAAGGGGTTGCCTGCAAAAAGTATGGATTATCGCTTACCAGGTCATCGGATGGCGACAGAGGGGATACTTGAAATATTTGTCTGGAAAAGGAGAAACGCGATAAGGCTGTAATATTCTTGTTGAACATCGGACCGATGATCAAATCTGCATTGGAAACCCGGGGGTCACGGCTTATTTGCTCCACCTTGAAGGGACTGTTTTCCGTATCGTGGACAGTCACATTGAGGGACAGACCCTCCATCTTCAAGTCATCGAGAGCAATCAACAAGCCCTGATAAAACTCCACCGCCATCAAGGATTTTCTTGGGATTGATTCCCCTGTCGTATCAGCATTAAAGGCTCTGCCCACATCAAAAGGAAGCATGACTGCTAGATCATGTACTTCGTATGGGTTGTGCCCCCAATCATTAGTCTCTTCTGATTCAATCTCTTCGACCTCTGTCTTCAAAAGATCTTCTTCCAGAGTGCCTACTTTTACTTCCTCCTTGATAGGAGTACGGTCTGTGTAATCTTCTTGGTAGATCACTCCTGTCCCTGTGTCAGGCTGTGCCTGAGCCTTCTTGAACAAGGAGCAGGAGCTAAAACTGATTGCCAGCACCAGGTATAGCCAAAGTAAAACCAGGTGGACGGCAGACCTATTTTTCCCATTTCTCTTCATGTATATTAATTGCATAAACAAGGGGGTGTAGTTCTTTTCGAGCTAGTAAATTTAAGAGAATATACTTAATAATTACCTAAGTGCAATAACTGCCAGATTCTGCACCATATTGTCTATCTCAATTTGCTATTTTAGACACAAATCTCTGATTATCTTTGTATCATTTGCAAGGTTCCGCCTGATAACAGGCCAGAAATAGTTCATTCAAATCGCAAAATTACAGAAATGCAAAGTCCTGAATTCAAGATTGTCCCACATGGCTCAGATACTTACTGGGATGCTGTCAGCTTGAGAGACGAAATTCTACGAAAGCCCTTGAATCTCGAATTTACTGAAGAGCAACTCGCTGCGGAGCACGATCAGATACATATTGTATCTCATGCAGATCAAGAAATTGCCGCTTGTTTGGTCCTTCAGAATACAGAGCCCGACAAGATGAAGATGAGGCAAGTAGCAGTAAGGGAGTCACTTCAAAGGCAGGGCTTTGGCCGAAAGATATGCCAATATGCGGAACAATACTGTGCCGCTCAAGGCAAGTCGCTGCTCTATTGCCATGCCAGAGATGTCGCCGTTCCATTTTACAAAAAACTAGGATGGAAAGTCGTTGGAGAGGAGTTTACAGAGGTTAACATCAAGCATTATCGCATGGAGAGATCCCTCTCAAAACCGGTAGAGTAAACTCAATCATAGTAGTTGGAAATTACCGACTCTACTGGCTTATTCTGCGGAGTATAATCCCGATTTGTAATTCCACCAGAAGCTATATAGTTGTGGTACCATTTCCAGATAAAGCCTCCGGCCACCCAGTCTTTGTCCCAAAACTGCTGGTAGAAGGCTTCAAAGCAGTTTACTTGTGCCTGCATATTTATGGGCGTTGCATCTAATTGTGATTCCAAAACCCAATTTTGCCAGCCTGCACCATCGACGCTTAGATATCCATATTCGGTAAACAGAATTTGCTTGTCATACTGATTGCTAATAGCCTCCAAATCTTGGGATATCGGTTGCCAGGCAGCAAGTAGATCGGATACCTTGGGCGTGGATGCCTCTACCAGAGGAAAGTAAGAATCAACACCTATGTAGTCCAGCTCAGTCCAAAAGCCGATATTTTGATAGTGATCCCAATTGGAGGCATAGACCAATTCACCATCATAGATTGCTCTAACCTCATCGATCAGGTTAAACCAAAAATTTTGCCTTCTTATTGCAGCTATCTTGTACTCGGTTCCAATGCAGAATATCTCACTGTCCAATTCCTGCGCAAGTTCCGCATAATAGAGTATGAAGTCACGATAGTCCTTTTCCCAGGCCGTCCAGCCTTCCTCAGTTAGTGCGTCGTACTCTCCGACCCAGCCACCACTGGGAATCCACACTTGGGGCTTAATCATCACTTTGAGATTATTGCTACGAGCATATGAACTTATAGTGGTGACGCCCTCCCCGGTTTCTCCCCACCATTGTCCTTCGGTATTGAAAAGAACTTGGGGATCATTGTTGTTATAGGAAAAGCCAAAAGGAGAAATGGCTATCCAATCTCCGCTCACCGCTGATTCCACGTAGGACATAAATTCTTCAGGAAACTCATTAGGTGGAGAGACAAAACTCAGTCCATTGATTTTCGTGGATTGACTTAGGGTATCAGGCGGATCGACAATTGTTGTATCGGGAGTATTGGTATCGTCCGGGTTGGATTCGACTGGATCAATGAGTGGTGGATCGTCCGCACATGCGAGCATCAACAGCACTGCAACAAAGTAAAAGTACTTTAGGGAAGAGAGCATAGGAAGAAAGATTTACTTCAAGATAAGCAAAATCCCTCAAAATGGGCTCTCAATTTCGGACAGCAAAGGAAGCTTTTGGTCCTTTTCGGATAGAATTCTCTGTTGCACAGGGACTTGCCAATCAATCGCAAGACCTGGATCATCCAGACGAATTCCAGCATCATGCTCGGCCGAGTAGAATTGGTCACATTTGTAGAAGAATACGGAAGACTCACTTAGCACAGAATAACCATGAGCAAAGCCAGCTGGGATCAACAATTGTCGTTGGTTTTCCGCACTCAGTATGACGCTGTAAGATTTGCCAAAGCTGGCAGATTCCCTGCGAAGATCTACCACAACATCCAATACTTGTCCAGTCCAAACCCTCACAAGTTTCGCTTGACTGAAAGGAGGCCGTTGAAAATGCAGGCCGCGAACAACGCCAAAACTTGATTTGGCTGCATTGTCTTGTACCCAGTGATAGTCTTGATTATTTTTCGCAAAAACAAGCTCATTATATGCTTCCAAAAAGTACCCTCGACTATCGGCAAATACTTTGGGCTTCAATAAGAAGAGACCTTCGAATCCTGTTTCTAAAAATTCCATTGTTGTGTTAAGTGCAATACGTGAGCCAATCGACGGTCATATAATATTATTCGCTAAGTGCGTCTTTGACCAATTTTCTGATAATTAGAAAAAATGACAGCAAAACTACTGCCATAAAGATCGCACAGCCATAATATACCCAGGGAATCTTCTGGTGTACATCCAGCGGATACTTGGGAGGATCGATTATCTGGAGAACCGGTGTATGCATGAGAAGGTTCATCTGTGCAAATTCCGCATTTCGAATCGCCTCTTCATATGCCACACCTAGAAAGTCAATTTTTCTCTGGAGCTTTTGACTTTCCAACTGCAATTGAGGGCTAATTGTCGTGCGAGCCCTAATCTTAGAAAGATTCTTATCGTACCACGATTTAAGTGCAAAATCTGCATTGTCCAATGCGCGTTTTACTGAGTCCTTTCGAGTTTCGATATAGGTCAAAGCCTGTCTCTGCTGTGCAGAGGATTTATCAACATAATAGTCGATCACATGATCAATAAGCTCCTCAAGAAACACAAAAGAGAATTCCTCCGACTTTGTGTTCATACCTGTTCGAATAATTCCGTTCTTTCTGGGATCAGATGCGGAAAGCGAACGTCTTACTTCTTCATATATGGCCTTGGACTTGTAGGCTTCTTTTGTATCAACCTCACTGTATTTTGTGGCGACAAAGCTGTAATCTGATTCTTTCACTAAGCGATTATAGTGATTGATCAGTTTATCTTGCTTTCCTGCCACCTCCGCCTGCTTAAATAGTACCTGCATCAGCATAGATCTGGAGGAAAGCAACTCTATTACTTTTTCGGAGTCCAGTCCACCTCCAGAGCTCCCTCCCCCTAGTCCAAACTGTCCAGCAAACTGCTGAAGGGCAGACATGGTACTAGATGACTCATTGTTTATCATGATGGTACAGCTAGACTGGTAGCTCGGTTTTTGCAAAGACAGATAGAAAAATGTGAGACCGCAAAATAGCCCGATGGCTAGCAGATACAACCACCATTTACGCAGCAGCATAGCTGCGTAATCCCAAACTGTCAATATGGCCTTCTTTAGTGTCGGTCCCGAATGTTGTTTTTGCATAATGATGCGTGATTGGGCCTAGTCTCGCCTGGCTTGTTGTACCAGTACCAAAATGGTTAGAATTGTGGCAATTTTAGAAGAGAAGCTGTCGAAGGCATCATTCCAGTTTCGATCCTTTCTTCTCATTGCTCGCTCCTCTTCGTTCTTCTTTCGATCTGTGAGGTCAACAAAGATAGTGGAGCCACTCTGTACTCTTGGAAAAGTATTGAAGACTAAGAAGTTTCGAGACTTCAATATCTTGCCGTTTGGCTGTTCAACATAAGTTCGTTTTCTCTTACCAAATCGACTAAAACCTGCACCATAACGATTGATATAATACCTGGCTCTTTTTTTGGGAATGTATGGGGCACTGACTTGAACCATAGAATCTACATCAAACCGTCCCATTGCTCCTTTCAGCAGGATCAGATCTTTATGCTTTGGAATGTATAGCGAGTCACCATCTGTCAGGATGTAGTTGTACTTTGACTTTTGTGGCTTGCGAAGTGCTTCCCTTAGGTCTACAAGCACGTAGCCTGTGCTATCCACCTCCCTGTACAATCTTGCTCCTTCACCAAAGGAGTATTTGGTCATTCCTCCGGCTCGATCGATAACACTTGAAATCCTTTCTTCCTTGCTTGTAAGCGCATAATCTCCAGGATACAGCACCTCTCCGGCAATCTTGATATTCTGCTGCAGTTCAAAATCTGGCGAAGTGCGAATGTAAACATGATCATAAGGCTTGATATCGTAAACTTCAGCATTTCGATTTACACTGAGATCTGAGCCGATCTCTACTCGCTTCACAATGACTCGTTCATTCTTTTTCAGTCCAGACTTCTCGTCCATATAGCTCACCAGTCTCGATATTTCGATCCGATTATTGGCTGCTTCTGTCTTCATTCCTCCAGATATATATAGTAGATCTTCTAATGTCAAACCCTCAGCAAATTCATACTCACCGGGTTGCCGTACTGCACCGTAGACACGAACATAGAAGTCCTGCCGAAAGCTGCGTTTAGACACCAC
This sequence comes from Chitinophagales bacterium, assembly GCA_020629205.1. GTDB lineage: Bacteria > Bacteroidota > Bacteroidia > Chitinophagales > UBA2359 > JAHDDV01. The sequence continues at coordinate 13,895 of JAHDDV010000003.1, forward strand.
CTTGATCGTATCCAAATTCTGTAGCGAGATGTTTTCCGGAGAGCTTTCGTTGTCAATCATCTTACCTAAGTTAAAAGGTAATATCTGCTTAGATTGGTCATCCTTTCTGCGAATCACGTATGCTCGTCCCATATCGGCGTCTTCCAGGATGCCTTCGGTTTTGAAAAGGATATCAGAAACCTGATCTCCATCCCTCAATTCGTATCGTCCTGGCACCTTTACGGCCCCAACAACCTCTACATAGTTGCGCAGTGTCATCGGCACTCTGTACACGAAGATGCTATCACCATCAAGCAGCGGAAAGTCCGTCTTTAGCAAACGCAGGCTGTCTACATTTACATCCACAAGCACTTCCTGATTATTGGAGTACCGCTTTACATTAATGGTCTTGGTAAAGGCTTCTGGTTTTAGTCCTCCTGCGTATTTGATTGCGTCAAGCAATCCTTCACCTTCCATTAGCTCATAATTGTGCTCACGCTTTACCTCCCCGGAAAGATTCACCACAGTACCCACAGGAGGGACAAATACATAGTCATTGTTTTCCAGAAAAAAGTCGGTCTCCGCTGTTGGGTCCAAAAGGTATTCATATACGTCGAGATTGCGAATCGTCTTGCCATCCCGTTTGATGAAAAGCTTTCGTACAGAACCCAGCTGATTGGGTCCATCTATGGCGACCAAAGCATTGAAGACAGAATTCGAAGCCGGGAACTCATAAGTCCCGGGATTAAACAACTCACCAACAAGATTGACCTTTATCACACGGGTGTATACCAGTGAAACATCTATCTGATTTAGATTCGGATCGTAAACCCTGGCAAACTTACTTTTGATTTGCTCTTGCGCCACACCATATTCAAGACCTCGAAGATAGATTCTACCCACCTGTTCTGGCTGGATATAACCATTCTTGTCTACAACAAATTTTTCCGAAAAGTCATCAACTCCCCAAACGGTCACTTGTATTTCATCACCAAAACCTATCACATAGTTGGCTCCAGGATTGACATCTACTTCCTGCTCAAAGAGTCGCAGCATATTGCGGCGAAAAAATTCATGGCCATAGAGTTGAGATTCAGGAAGAGATAGAGCTTTCTTCACCAGGAGTTCTTTCTGAAAACCAATAAGGCTTTCAATCATGTCGAGAGATATACTATCGTTTCCTTCCTCCTGCGCTCTACTTCTTAAGACATCCTTCTTTAAGGTGGCAATGCTATCCATCTCGTAATTGAGCCTTTCCAATTCCTCGATAAACTCCTCAGAAGCGCCAAGCTTTCGAAGCTCTTCCGGATCCGCAATTACTTTCTCTCGTACATCAAGAGAATCCCGCAGCAGCTCTTCATCAATGCTATAGTAGTCATAGTCGTATTCCTCAAACATTCGTCGACGAAGTTCTTCGTCATACTCCTCCCCTGATTTTACGCCTGACTTTTTGTTACGATTCTTATCGTAAATATTGTATCCATACTGCGCAGATAATGGTGCAGCGTACAGAACAGCTAACAATAAGAAGACAATTAGCCTAATGAATGGCATATAAAGATATTTGGACGTAAAAATAGAGATTCGCGCCTAATTAGAAAACTATTGCGCTATATATGACAGGCTTGTTGGCCTGCCGGTTGGCAAGTATGCAGAAATACCTCCAAATCAGTCCAATTTAGCGTGAAAATGGCAGGAATTCGCAGCAAGGAGGATTACTGCTTGTAGACACTAGTCGTCAATGTACGATCCGAACCGATCATACGTATGGCGTAGAATCCGGGGCTCAGGTGATCCATGTCTTCAAAGCCAGCTTCCACCGTGCCGGTCCTTGGGCAAACAAACCGGAAGGTACCATGAATTCGACCAGTCAGGTCGTACAATTCGAAAAAGATCTCCTCTCCTTCTGTGCCTTCAAACATCAGACGTATTTGATCAGTCATAGGATTGGGAAATGCGGTCATGCGATCCGTATTTTTGGACCAGTTGAGCAGGCGATGAGCAAGGCAAAAGTTGGGTACTCCATAACCCAAAGAATCGCTGGGGCTAAAGTAGTGGTCGCAAGATCTTTCTATTGCCGCAAAAATTTCCATGTTACTCTTATTCGGATTAGCCTGCATTAAACAGGCGGCCATTCCAGCAATTACGGGAGATGCATAGGAGGTCCCGTTTCCTCGTTCCACCTCTCCAGAGGCATTCAAATAGGCAGTTTGACCACCCCAGGCCATTACATTGGGTTTCACTCTACCATCTACAGTAGGGCCAAAGCTGCTAAAACCCATCTTCACCCGATTGTAGTCAACGGCCCCAACAGCCAGGACAGAATCTCCATCTGCAGGCGCTGTGACATAACGCCAGGAACCGTTTCCTTCATTACCAGCGGAATTGACCACCAACACCCCTTTTGAAGCAGCCATATCGGCAGCCTTGGTAATCAATGCAGTATTACCATCCAGATCTGCATAAGTATAGCTGTTTTGTCCGTCATCAAATTCGCTATAGCCCAATGAAGTATTGAATATATCAGCTCCTATCGATTCAGCTTCTTCTGCCGCTGCAATCCAATTATCTTCCTCCAAATTCTTTTCAGTCGCAACATCCTCTGTCCTATATAGCACATAACTTGCATCTGGAGCAGCCCCAATTAGCTTCCCAGGTAGATCAGCCGCCATGATACTGAAGACGTTTCTACCATGTTTATGGTCTTCGTAGATAGTATTATCATTGTCTACGAAGTCAAAGCCTTCTATTAGACGTCCTTGAGCAAGCAGATTTTCGTAAAAGTCGAAATTCTCCAAATTTGGAAATCCAGCATCCATTACAGCGATCAACACTCCTTCACCTGTATATCCTCGCAGTTGAAACTCAGTGCCACAAACCATTTCCAATTGGCCAAAGCCTTCTCCAAAGTAGGTTTGTCCTTCTGGCAAAGCCTCATCTACCAATTCGAGAGACATTACCGATTCCATGGCAGCAAGGGGCTCTTCTGCTTCCCCAATGTGACGGCCAACCGGTCTCACTGAAGTGACAAAATCCAGTTCGAGAATTGCCTGGACCTGATCGGGGTTTTGAACAACCACAGAGCTCGCATTTAACCATTTGCTTGGATGACCTAACTGCAGATTTAGATCAGAAAGTGCAGATAGATAACGTTGATTGACCGGCAAATCAGATTCTGTCAAGGCAATGCCGAAACGCGCTCGTCTCTCCAAAGCACGTTTGGAAAGAAATGCCTCTGGTTTATCTAAAGAGTAGGCAGAATCTTGCTTGTCTTTGAAGAAGACCCAGTACTTTTCTCCTTCTGCATTTTGTGCTTCAAGAGACAAGCTGAAGCAGAGAAAAGAGAATACCGCTGCGCAGTAAGCAAGCAGTAAGCTATGTCGGGAGTAAGAGAAAAACTGGGTTATCACCATTTCATTGAAGCATTTAAACTCCAACAAGATAAAGCAATTCAATGTTTTGACAAGAGCATTATCCCTTTAAGTCTTTTGTGGAGCAAATTCTATTGGATGCGAATAAACTAGTGCTGCGCAAACAAAGTTCGCAGCACTAGCGCTGTATCAAGGTGTTTTGCTTAGTTCCCAGAGTCCAATGCCCACATTTTGATCTGTATCCCACTATTTGCCCTGCCAGGCCATGGATCATCGGCTAGCAAGGTAGGAGCAGACGTAACCAAACTTAGGTCCCAAAATTCTTTGTAGACCAAACCTACATCACGAGCGTATTGCTCTTTAGCGTAGATTCGTTGAATAAGATTATCAGCGCCGTAGTCATTCTGAACTACCGTCAGCATATCCTGATAGGTCTGACCCTCGACCGCACCTGACAAACCAACGTCCTCGTAAGTGTACTGCCAATCGGCCAGTGAAGCTGTTCCCGGGATATCCATGTCGATTTTGGCATTTCCCGCCCAGGCTCTACCGTCGTTCACTGGAAAGATCAACTTGATAAAACGGAGATTTTCTTCCACCTTTTCCAGTTTATCGTCGTAGATCGTAGCATACCAAGCCCCCAAGGCCTCCCAGGATTGCGCATCTTCATTTAGCACATATCTATTGATGCGAACGGCATCATTGCCCTCTTCATCAACGAAGCGCTCCCCGATTTCCTCTTTGATGGTGCTAGACAGCGTGATCACTGAATCCGAGAAGGCGTCATAGATGATGCTATCCAGTCGATAAGAAACCCAATGACCTTCATTCACTGGATAGTATTCGGTTCCGCTATCCAGATCTGCCGGATCGATGTAGGATTCGCCACAGGCAGATAAAAGCATGATCGCTGCTAGAAGCGCAAAAAAGGGGCTCATTGTATTCATCTATTCTTGTTTATCATTCGCTTGTCCTCTAATGAGGCTATTTGGCCGCTGGAAGTTGCAAGTTCAGGACCTCTCTTCTTCAAAAGAAGAAGCAATCATCCCTCCGCCTACCACATCATCGCCTTCATAAAAGACAGCAGATTGGCCAGGGGCAATGGCTTCTACATAATCATGAAACACTGCCTTGATCGTGTCTCCTTGCATTTCATAATCAGCCATGACTCCTTTATGCTGCGACCGGATCTTTGCAATGCCCTGCATAGGTTGTTCAAGAGACCCATACTTGATCATATTCAAGTCCTTGACCACCATACCGTTGCGATATAACTCTGAAAGTTCTCCAAGAACTACTGTATTGGACTCCGGTCGAATCTCAGTAACATACATTGGCTTGCCAAAGGCTTTACCCAATCCACGTCTTTGGCCAATGGTGTAGAATGGATAACCCTGATGTTGGCCCAGAAATTCTCCATCGGCAGAAACAAATGTTCCACCAGCCACTTGCTCTTCCAGACCTGAAACCTTTCGCTTCAAAAAGCCGCGGTAATCGTTATCGGGAATGAAGCAGATTTCATAGCTCTCTGCCTTCTTAGCTAATTCCGCATAGCCGGCATCGTAGGCCATCTGACGAATATCCGTCTTCTTGAATCCACCGATAGGAAACATATTTCTCGCGAGGTTTTCCTGACTCAGGCCCCAGAGCACATAGGACTGATCCTTATCGCGATCCACTCCTTTGTAGATCACATAGCGATCGTTTTCCTTTCTTGTTTGCGCATAATGGCCTGTTGCGATATACTCGCAACCCATTGCATCTGCTCGTTTGAGCAGGGCAGTCCATTTGATATGTGTATTGCACATCACACAGGGATTCGGTGTACGACCGGCCACATACTCCTCTACAAAGTAGTCAATGACACTGTCTCCAAATTCTTCCCGAATGTCTACGATGAAATGGGGAAAACCAAAATCCACGGCGACTTGCCTGGCATCGTTGATTGAATCAAGACTGCAGCAACCGGTTTCCTTCTTGCTTCCGCCAGCTGTAGCATAATCCCAGGTCTTCATGGTGATGCCAATCACCTCATAGCCTTGCTCATGCAAAAGCATAGCTGCAACGGTACTGTCGATACCGCCACTCATGGCTACCAATATTTTTCCTCTCTTGCTCATAATGTACCTGCCTAAACGCAGCGCAAAGATAAAGGTTTTGTGCGATTGGTCTCGAATGCATAGTATTTATGACCGCCATAGGGCAAAAAAAAGTGCGGGAAAATTCCCGCACCCCAAAAATTCAAATAAGGTAATTCACTGTATTAAGTACCTACTCTCTAGGACCATGATCTTTAACCTCGGTTCATAAACTCATCATGTCCATGCCACATATCATTCCTGGCTACTTCTTGACCGGGGTACTCTCCCACCCTGGTCCTCCACAAACTCTCTCTACAACATTTGGAGTAGCCCACTCGTCGATACTTTAGCGTACGGTTGCCCTATCTGTCTCTTTTCGTTAATAAACTGACCCATAGTCTTGAATACTCTAAATCCTCATAAAAAGCATTGCGACTACTGGTACTCTTAGGGCAAGCACCAAGCCAAGCAAAGGCTGGATACCACTAAAAATTTGCTATAGATGCTAGCAGCTTGATTGTCAACACATAGAGGATTACAGACCATCTGTCTGCTCGTTTTGGAAAGTGAATTACAGTACGAAGTTGGACAAAATCAAAAACAAATGACCTTCCCATCGACCTTCAACAAGCTGGTAGCTTAACATGAAGAATAGGGGCTGGCGCTCACAATGGCTAAGGAGGAAAATCACCTTTCAGAAAGGTAGATACCTGGATATGAGAAATATGCGAATTAACATCTCAACTTATGAAATGCATATGCGAAGTCGTAGTTTTGCACTATCTCCTAAACTAATCTAAACCTAGGCATGTACAATATCAAGACTTATCTCCTGAGAACCTATCTGCTAATCGGCCTTTCTTGCTTTCTGGGAACAAGCATTTTTGCCCAAGATGATTACAATAATCCCCCTGCTTGGGAAAACATCACGCTCTTTGGTGGAGACGGCCGTGACCAAGTCACTGATGTAGCTGCCAACAGCACTGGTTCTATTTTCGTTGCCGGACATTTTGCCGGAGTCATCGGAGAAGGCACTGTCGAAAACGTATCACTGGGCATTTTTGATGGGTTCCTCGTCCGAATTGAGGAGGAAAACGGAAGCCCAATTTGGTATCATACAATTAGCGGCGATAAGGCAACTTCATCTATAAAAGGGCTTCGGGTCTGCAGCGATGAGCAAGGGATGGTTTATGTTGCTGGCACATACACCGATTGTGAAGCCATCACTATAAATGAACTCGAAGTTAGTACAGACAGTCCTCAAGGGTATTTTATTGCAAAGTTAGATCAAGATGGCAACACTGTTTATATTCAAGGCCGAGAGGACGCGAGTATTAATACTGTAGCTAGCATAGCGGCCAATTCAAACTTCGCCTATTTGGTCCTTTCGCAAAATGATGACACGGGGCTGGGAATCGTACATAATAATCAAGGTAATTTTCTCAATAACATTACTTCCTCATCCATTTTTGTGGATGTAAAGGCTTCACAAAACGCGGTCTACTGGGGAATCAATTTGCCAGCCGATGATGTCTTTGAAGGGACTAGCATTCCAAGTCAAAACGCCTACCGGGAAGCCATGGTCGTAAAGACCGACATTAGCGCTTCAAATGTAAACTGGACACAAAGAATGGGCAGTCTTCTTAATGGAGCAGTAGTGGTCTTGCAAACAATTGCACTTGACAATGAGGAAAATGTATACATGAGTGGATACACTAGAAGCAGCATTTACCTCGACAATGGAGATATCATTGGTGCTGATGGACAAGACAATCTTTTTGTCGCGAAAATTAACTCACCGGGAGAAACAGGCTGGGCGCTTGCTTCAACTGCTGACAGTGATACAAGAGTCTATGGACAAAAGCTGGCCTGCACTGACTATGAAGAGGTACTATTGTATTATTCCACGCGTGGCCTAAACTACTTCATCGATAACTATACAAGCGATTCAGAAAACAACGTGCTTTCCCTCTCCCCTGAGGGCGAAGTTCAGGCAATTTATAGCCTGCCTTATGCTACCGCAGTGCTGGAAGGCACGGATCAATTTTACGTGAGCAATACCACGACAACGGGTGTCGAGCTAAGCCAAATTGACCTCGATGGTCAAGTCAATTGGGAATGGGACACTTATCACGAATCCGGCACTACTCGCCCCTCAGGAGGATTGATTAGTGACAGCCAGGGCAATATCTTCTCGCTCGGTACAGGTTCCGGATTCATGGAGGTCGGTGGCGAAACCCTCACACTGGGAGATGATAACTCCGTCTTGCTGGTTAAACATGCCTCGGATGGCTCAGCAGTCGAAGCCTACCATGCCGTTTGTACCGGCGAGGCTAGAGTTGAAAACTATGGACAGGCTCTTGCCACAGACCATGAAGACAATATCCTCATTTCCGCCAACTTCGTGGGCACTTTGGACTTGGGAAATGGCCAGATTTTGGACAGCGAAGATGGGCGCAGTGTTTTGATAAAGCTTAATCAGAACCTATTTCCCATTTGGCACAAACAATTTATCTCCGAAGACGTGCAGGGTTTAGTCAGCAATAGCCAAGGGGAGATCTTCATGTCTGGTCGCTATGATGATAAAGGCTTTACTTACCAAAATCAGAGTTTCGAAGCAGCTGAAGGAAGCTTCAACAATTTCCTCATCAAGATAGATCAGGATGGCAACCTGCTCTGGGCAAAGGATATAGAAGGTAGCAGTGTAGAATACATCACTCTTATAGACCTGGATGAAGATGGCAATCTGTACTCATTTGGGGAATATGTGTCTCAGTATATCAATATTGGCGGCACAGAATTCGACAGTGGAATTGAGGACAGCAAATTAGTGCAATGCAAGTTCAACCCGCAAGGAGATTTGCTTTGGACAAAAATACCTGGCTCCGGAGCCTCTGCGGGATATTGGCCTACTGCTGCAAAGACAGATGAAGATGGCAACTGCTATGTCATTGGATCTGCCAGCAATGGACTTAGCATGGGAGGTGTGACCTTTACCCATCCAGATCCTGAAAACACAAATTACTTCCACCACTTTCTAGCAAAATTCAACAGTGATGGGGAAGTGCTTTGGTTAAATCCTATCTACCAAGACAACTACTATTTCATGGCCAGCCAGATAGCACTGGATGCAGAGGGTAATGCTTACATCGGTGGTCAATACGGCAGTCAAATTAATTTCAATAGCTTACATATTCTTGAAGGCTCAGCTACTACCCGATCCCTATATTACATGAGTTGCAGTCCTGAGGGAGAAGTGAAGTGGATCAAGAATGTCCCTAATGTTGGGAGTTCTCCTGCCTTTGGTCGCGGTTGTTTGGTCATTGACAACAAGTCCTACTTCGCTGGATCGTCTTCCGCCAATTTGGAGTTTGATCAGCAGACCCGCTACTTCCCGGCCTTAAATGGTTTTATCGCTCGGGTGGACAACAGTCTGGAAATCATCAACATATCCAACTTAGAGACAACAAAAGATGCCCAACTTGCCCCAAATCCAGCCCTCGATCAGACACAGATTTCATTTACTTTGACTGAGTCTAAACACACCCAGTTACGAATTCTGGCCGCAGACGGGCAGTTGGTTCAAAGCCATTCACTCGGCGTTCTGACTGCCGGGGCACAACAGCATTCCATCGACACGGAGCACTTGAGTCCAGGCATCTATGTGATCGAGCTGATCGCTGGACAAGACCTGATGCGTGCAAAACTATCCAAGCAGTAAACATCGCCAGGAGTCAGGATCGGTGAAAACTAGCCCCGATCGCAGCGGTATGGATGGCTCAGCGCCCGTCAGCGAAAGCCGGCCAGTGGTGGCTCGACGTAAGGAGAGACGCCAATGGCCGAGCTGAAGCAGGGCGCTGGGCCATCCATTTTAGCGTAGAGCGGGACGGAAGATGAAAGGAGCAAAACTGCTGGGCTACAAAAAATTACAACATAACGAATTGCCCATATCTAATTTAATTATTTCTTTTTTTGGAGCAAACCAGTATTCGGTCGTGGCTTCTTTCGTCCTGCTCTACGCTCCAATGAAGGCACCTCGGTACAGCTGCCTGTATCCACTAGCCGGGTCTCTCCGCCTGCGCTCCGAGCCCCGGCTAGTGGCACAGGCAGTCTGCACCGAAGCACCTTCATTTCCTCTTCGATCAGGGCTATTGATGACTGACCGGACTCGTGGCGATAAGGGCAACTGGCCTTAACTACTAGTGGTGCGAACTTTGTTTGCGTAGCACTAGTAAACTCCAATAAAAGCGACTTCGTAGGTAAAACGTGACTCCATCAGGAGCGTTTCCCCATCCTCTTGCACTATTTCCGCCTTGGCCAAACCAAGAATTTGATACACTGCCACTCCATCATTTCCCAGCTGAGCAGGGAACTGCACATTGATATGGCTAAATGTTTGTTCCGAATCCTGATTAAAATCAAATGGAAGTCGAGCATTGAAGCCGTTTCCAGTGATCAGGAAATCAATGGAGGAGATTCGGGCATTTTCAAAAGTTCCTGACTTTTCCAATCCGTGCTGAAAAGACATCATGTAAGTTGCTTCCTTGTTTTCACTGCCGGCAAAACCCTTTGATGGAGGCTTACGTGGGTGGGCTCTCGGAAAGAAGGAAAATACAGCAGTCTGCTTTCCCTTATGATTGGTCTGGAGCAGCCATCGATGTGTGCCTTTCATACCATTTTCAAACTCCATTGCCACTGCTACTTCTCTGAGCCCCGGCTTCTGTTTTGCTTGCTTGAAGCTGGTCTTGAATTTCTGATTCCTTACTGGTTTTTCGCCAGATTCCTCCTCCTCTGCACAAGCAAAAGAGATCCCATTTTCAAAGAACTCGACTAGTTCCGGGCGCTTGACGGGATTGCTCAAAAGTGGCTGAGTGGGCATTTCTTTCTTAATGGTAAACATGGCAGTACGAATACCACGGGCTCGAAGCATTGGCTGACCCACTAGATTTTGGCCGAAAGTCAGGTGAACCATTGAGCTGTATTTATAGATAAATCGAACCAGTACTATTGGTCTGCCTGAGACCTCATTGCCCATGGTATCTACAACTGACAATGATAGTCGCAGCCGATGCGCTGGAGTAAGCATTCCGTCCCTTCCAGGGCGATATCGTCGCTTCAGATTTGACGACCATCTTACCTTGAGGAATCCGAGTTTGGCACCTTCCTGCAAGCAATAAGCAAAGTCTTCCTTCTCTCCTTTCCACTTGCGAAAGACATGCTTCATCGGGAAGCCACCTTGCTTTCGTTTGAGATTCCAGTTTCCTAAGTGATCGATCACTGGATCTTCTTTACCGGGATCTGCACCTGGCCTAAATGTGACATGGTACAGCAATTCCTCGCTGACATCATCAAGAATGCGAAGAACAATGCGGTCATCAGATCCGGGTAAATCCCCCTTTGCATTTCGCAAGTGCTCAATTAGCATGACGTATATCCCCCCTTGTCTTGCCCTTTGAATCTTTGAAGTCTCGAGTTGGGAGAAGGAGACTAATGACTTATCTATCATGGGGATGAAGGTATCGAATAGTTACTGAGTTTCAAGGATTTTCATCTGATCCTTCGACCACAGAAACTTGCTAAGGCGCTGAACAGACCAAGAATCGCTCAGCTGGCAAAAGGGAATGCGGCAAATATAGCAGATACAGACCTGCGGCCAGATCAGAAACATCTACCTCCAGTTTCCCGGAATTTGTTTTGGGAAACTCCTGGGAATGCACTAGCTGCCCTTGCAGATTTCGAATCTCCAATCCTTCAACAGGATAGGGTGACTGCCAATGTAGTTGAATACGATTAGTCGTGGGATTGGGGAAGAGTTCAAGAGATGCATTCACAGGAGATTGGTCTGTGTTGTCTACGATGATGGGATCATTACAGATGCCTGACTCATCAAGCACCAGCATTCCAGAATTGCTGGTTGCGACCAGAATATTGCCGGCAGGATCTTCGGTAACGGAATGAACCGAAGTGATATCTGCATCAAGGTATTGCTGTGCAACATTGATAAGGCCTTCTCCTTCAAGCAGGAATAGGCCTGCACTAGCTGCTACCCATATACGCCCCTGGCTGTCTCTCAGGACATCATTGATATATACCCACGTATCGGGATCATCGATCGGATAGTAACTTTGCAAGTTGTCTTGCCCGTCGATGATATGCAATGCAGCTCTGGTGTAGAGATACAGGAGTTCCTGATCTTGCTCAATACCCCAAATCGGATCACCGGTTTCGATCTCTTCCGGAAGTGGAAAAGTCGTCCAGTTTTCACCTTGTTTATGATGCAGCTGCGAAAGACTGGCAATCCAGATATCTTGTGAATTTAGGGCTTCAATATATCTGGGCTGAGCAACTGATGGTGGAAGCGGAAAAGACTCGAGCGTATCACCCTGATAGATATGATAGTTTGCAGGATTGCTTTGCAAGAGGTATGGAATTCCTTCCTCGTCAAGGGAAAGATCGGTGTAATTGTCCATCGGAGTGACCGTCACTTCTGAATCCTGAATCTTGACTAGTCTTTGGTAGAAGCGAGCCCAGCCGGTTCCATCCGGTGCCAGATCAAACTCATACATGAAGGATTGCTCAAAGAGCTCTTGCAGGTCGTAGAAGTGTCTCTGATCCTCTTGCCAGTATCCGATGTAATCTTCTCCGGCAAACCAGCATTTCCCCTGTGAATCGCAGGAGAGCAATTCAAGCGCAGGCTCGAGTGCATAGAATTGCTCATGTATGGCGAAGTCGCAACTTTCTTCATCGATAGAATGAGCCAGCCCGGAAGAGCTAGCTGCCATCATCTTTTGATCCTGCATAGCGAGTTTTCTGACAGAAATATGACTGTCTTGAGAATTAAGTACAGGATGTACCTCGATATCATTTCCATCAAAAAAACAAAGGGCACCTTTGGCATTATCATTATAGACATCCTGTACACAAGAAATCCAGGCACCTTCATTCGTTATGCATACATCGCTGATTACATCATAGGGCAAATCACTATTATAGCTGCTATACTGAATCCAATGCTCACCGTCAAAATAGAAGAAGCCCATTCCATATTCAAAAACGCCCAATATACCCAGATAGATTCGGCCATTGCCGACTTCCACCGACGAAATATAAGCCTCACCGCCAAAGATGCCAATCTGCTCAGCGCTGAAGGGTCTATGCCAGCTAGTGCCATCATAGGTGTAAAGCCCTCCGTCTGCAGCTATCCAAAGCAGACCATTGTCATCTACAGTTGCAGCATGGAAGTATTCGATCGTTGTGGAGTCTACACCAATTGTCATCAGCTCCAAGGAGCCATTCTGGTATTGAAAAAGTTGCCCCGACCAGCTGCCAAAAAGATCGCCTGAAGCATTCTGCAAAATGGAATGTAAGCCCCCTCCTTCATTGGGAGTCTCTACTAATTCCCATTCCATATTGAGCAAAGACAGTTTAATAAGATTGGGAGATTGCACAATCCAGAGATTGTCTTCCGTGTCCAAATGTAGATCTGGTACATAGTTGCCAGTCAAAGGAGAGTTCATGCTTGTCCAATGCCATTCTTGTTCAAAATCAGCATTTAGTTTTTTGAGGCCTCCCCATGTAGCCACATAATAGTTGCCATCATGTTGCACAAAGTCATTGACATTATTGGTTGCAACCATATTGCACCATGGCCCTTCCTGAGCAAGGAGACTTAGATAAGGCAAGAAAGACAGTAGAAAGCAATAGCAAAACTTTTTCATGGGGTCAATTTAGGCTAACATGGCTTCGGAGGACAGGGATAAATTCGTGTAAAAAGGGGAAATTTACAAGACCAGCCACTTGCCCTAAGCCCATTAGACTGTCTGGACTGCATTGCTGCAGGCCTTTTCCGCTTGAAGCAGATGTCTACGTTGGTGCTCGATGGTAAAGATCAAGGTTTCGGCTATACTCAATTTGAAGAACTTCAGAAACTCGATCGGTACCAGCTTCTGGTTGATATCCATAGCCGCTGACTGCTCAATCAGCTTGCACAATTGCTCTTGATGCATAAGGAACGCTTTAACGCAGTCTTTGCTCAATTGGCTACTAAGGGGGTTCATGCGTTTTAGGGTTTTCTGGGCCTTATATGTATCGAGCGAGACAGCTTCAATGGATTTGCGACCCATGAAATGCAGTTTAATATTTTCCTGGGGATTGGACCTTGCTTTATTGATCGCTTGTTCCAAGGCCGGAAGATAATAGGCCGCATACAAGTTCAAGTGTTGTATGCATTCAAAGGCGCTCCAGCTAGACGCTGATGCTTTCCAGTTCAGCTCCTGATCGTCCTTGCCCAAAAGCTGCTTGGCTGCTGCAATTGCCTCATCGCACTGAGCTTTGAGCTGCTTGTATTTTTGCTTAGTATTCATCCGTTCTTGTTTTGATTATCGATTGCGTTCTACTTACAAAAGTAGGCGAAAAGTCACTGCAAAAAATTGACCGGGATCAAGAATCGAGTCGGATTCGACTCAAAGTTTCGGGACTCATTCGAAGGTAGGAGGCAATGTACTTCCTGGGAATCCACTGAAAGAGATGGGGGCTACGCTCGAGAAGTCTCTGCAGCCTTTGTTTTGGGGAAAAGGTGAGCATTTCGGATTCTCGCTCAATCTTGCCCAGCAGCGCCTCTTGCGTCATCATGAGCCAAAGATCACTAAAGGTTCTGCTATTCCGGAGCATGGCTTGGAAATCTGTCCAGGAAACGGAGAGTAGTTTTGCCTTGCTGAGGCACTGAATACAATATAGCGAAGCTTGCTTTTTGATTAGCGAGGGATAGGCACAAAGCAGAGTATTCGGATAGGCAAAACCCACACAAATCTCCTGATCATCATGCGGATAGTAAATACGGAAGGTGCCTTCAAGTACAAAATAAAGCTGGGTTTCAAATTGGCCAGGCTTTATGAGGTATTCATTGCGTCTGACTGCTCGTTCCGCTATCCAATGCCTTTGCAACAGTTCCATGTCGAACTGATTCAGCTTGCAAAAGCCGGAAAGGTATTCCAATAGTTGAGCTTGTTGATCAGGCATCTGCAGTCTTAGTTTTGCCCCAAAACTTGAGTTTCGACCAAATCTTTGAATACATTTCGCTGGTGAAGATCGGTGAATCGTTCATGGCCTTATAGCTAAGAAAGATACCGATCGGCAGTAGGATGAAGAGTGACATCCACATCCCTTGAAAGGGCGTGAGCACTGCATCGTCAGCCAGTTTCCGACCGATTTCGGAGAGGATATGCCAGATGATAAAAAATATGATAGCTACCACCATTGGCATTCCCAGTCCACCTTTGCGAATGATGGCTCCCAGGGGAGCGCCGATGAAAAAGAGCACAACGCAGGCTAGTGATAGGGTGAATTTCCGATGGTACTCTATGCTGGCTTTGACAAAGCTTCTGCGTTTGTTCCTTCGATTGCTTTCCGAAGAACTGAGAAAAGTACGCACATTTCGAATCTCATTGAGTGCTCTTGAGGTGATTCGATATTGATCATTTACAGCCAGGCCATATCCTGCCAACAAAGTATCATTCTGCTCCCACGTTGGTGGGGCTTTGGATTTTGTAAAGATGGAGTCATTCTTAAGACTTAGGTAGGGTTGCATCTGTCTGAAGAAGACTTTAGGCTGTCTATCTATCTGATTTTGCATGGTATCGAGTCTTTCCTTCAATCGGGCTAAGCTCATGACCTTGTAATTGTTGCGAAGTCGGCCTTCATCAATTACTTTAAAGCCAAAACTGCTGAGATCGAAACTCAATTCATACTCTTTAAAGTAAGTACGCCTTTGCTTGAATAAGGGATCCTCCTCTTTGAGATTGGGTTCGATCTCTTCGTACTGCTTGCCATTGAATAGTTTGAAGATCAGCAATTGGCCCTGCTGTGCTGTATACATACGACCACTATCTGCCACCAGCACTGTAGTACTTTCTCTGCGATCACCAGTATGGTCATAGATCAGGATGTCCTTCATGTTTCCTGAGTCAGTATCCTTCTGACCAACTCTAATGGTGTATCCATCTATACCGTCGTAGAACACTCCTTCGTCGATACCAAAAGCAGGACGTTTTGTGTTGATGCTGGCTAGAAGTACCATGGCTTTCTTATTGCTCCAAGGCAGCACATAATTGGAAAAAGCAAAAGCCACTCCGGCAACAAGGAAGGCAATAAAAATGAGCGGGGTCATGAAGCGCATCAGGGATATTCCAGCTGCTTTTACAGCTACGAGTTCATATCGCTCGCCCAAGCCACCAAATGTCATGATAGAAGAAAGCAGGATAGCAATCGGCAAAGCCATTGGAACCAGTGTAGTCGTCCAATAGAATATTAGTTCAGCGATGACGGTCAATTCGAGCCCTTTGCCTACGAGATCGTCGATATACTTCCAAAGCAACTGCATTACCAACACAAAAAGGGCAATGAAGAAAGTCACCAAAAAGGGACCTAGAAAAGCCTTGGTTATGAGTCTATCAATCTTTTTCATGAGCGATATGGTGCAGCAATGTGGCCAAAGCTACAATTTTGGCCTAATTTTGAGGACTATATTTGCCGACTAAAACGATCTGCGTCAATGGAAGACTCCGAATTTAAAGAATATGAGTTAGAGATCATCAGGGATACCAATTTCCTGAAGACCAAGGGAGAAATTATTGCCAAGATCATGCGTGTTTTTGGGCAGCTTCGAGATACTATCAAAACGTCTAAAATCCACCAAGGGTTTCCCTATGCTCCTGGCATTGACACACTTAAGGGAAAAATTTCAAAGGGAGAAAACTACAAAAGCCTTCCCTATGTGGTCATGGACTTCCCAAAGCATTTCGACAAGCGAAATATATTCACCTTTCGATCCATGTTCTGGTGGGGTCATGAATTTAGCTTCACATTGCATTTGGCAGGAAGTTACCTTGATCTATATAGTGAACAACTGCAGCATATTGATCGTGTCAATTCTCCGGAGGACACCTATTTCGGAATCAGCAATGATGCCTGGCAATATGATTACGGACCGGAGAACTATCAGACTGTCGCGGGAAGCACAGCCTCCCGAATTGAGGAACAGTTGGAGAGACATGCATTCATCAAGATCAGCCGCCGCTTATCATTGGACGGCTGGCGTGATGTTCCGGCATTTGGCTGTCAGACTCTTGAAGATTTCTTAGGTCTGCTCCAGTAATTGGCCTCTAAATGGGCCCTTCAGGGCTTTTGCGAAGCAAAACTAGTTTGCCCCTCCCACTCTACCAGTAAGTGTGGCGACCTGACTTGTCCACAGGCGCATTTGATCTTCCAGATCGATATCGTCTGCATGATCGGTAATTATTAATATGGTATCGCCTGTTATTGGCGATTTTTCGATCTTGAATTCGAAGTAATCATCATCATCATTTTCCAACATCTTGAATCGCACGTAAGAGTTTTCTTCAAACTCTAGCAGGATCGCTTTCTCCTCAAAGCCTTCCCAAAAGAAGCTGTAGTCATTTTCTGTTCGATCGACATGGTCGGCAAACCACTGCGCCAATCCTGAAGGAGTGGACAAAAAATTGTACAAAATAGTTGGTGATGACTTTATCACAAAATCCATGTTAAATCTCTTCCTCTGACCCATTCTTGTCTAATTTGATAATCTACTTAAGAGGCGCAATATAACAAAATGAGCTATTATTCAAAATCTTGACCCAAAAAAATGAAAAAGCACATTTTGCGTGATTACAGCACTCATATCCTTAACCTAACTGAGAGTCAAGCGGTGAAGTTCAATACGAATAGGCAGTGGCGGGATAATAATAATTTTAACAGTCTACACCCGCAATGTGACTTTTCCACTCCATATCGTCTAATGGCTTTATTGGGTCGGATGACGACTTACAAACGTTGAATTTTCCGTGCTAGCCTGGCACTAGCACCAATAGAGCGAAGGCAAACAAGCAAATAGGGCATGGAAGGTGAACCTCTCGATAAAAGCCACGTTCTGTACTAGAATACGTCTTTCATTTGATGTTAAAATGCGTTAAATTCGTCCTACACTATTTCGTGTAAGGGTTATTAAAGCCAGATTAATTTATGAGGCAGCTAAAGATTACCAAATCGATTACTAACCGTGAAAGTCAATCTCTCGAGAAGTACTTACAAGAGATTGGCAAAGTCGATCTATTAACTCCGGAGGAGGAGGTGGATCTTGCCAAACGGATTAAACAGGGTGACCAACTCGCACTTGAAAAATTAACCAAAGCCAACCTTCGATTTGTTGTTTCTGTAGCCAAACAATATCAAAATCAGGGACTTTCATTGAGTGATCTTATCAATGAGGGGAATCTGGGATTGATTAAGGCAGCGCAAAGATTTGATGAAACCAGAGGATTCAAATTCATTTCGTACGCCGTTTGGTGGATTCGACAAAGCATTCTTCAAGCTCTAGCAGAGCAATCGAGAATTGTGAGACTACCACTCAACAAGGTTGGGTCCCTTAACAAGATCAATAAGGCCTTCTCTCAACTTGAACAAGAGTATGAGCGTGAGCCTTCATCTGACGAGCTTGCCGAGCAGCTAGAAATTGCCACAGAAGAGGTCGAAACCACTCTGGGCGTTGCTGCTAGACACGTTTCCGTCGATGCCCCATTTGTCGAAGGAGAGGACAATTCTCTGCTAGATGTACTTGAGAACGGAAATACACCTAAAACCGATACTCATTTGGATTACGCAGAATCACTCAGACGAGAGATTGAACGTAGTCTATCTACACTGACTGAACGCCAGCGCGATGTGATCAAGCTGTATTTCGGAATTGGCGTAGAACATAGTATGTCCCTGGAAGACATTGGAGAGCGATTTGGACTTACACGTGAGCGTGTACGTCAAATTAAGGACAAGGCAATTAACAAGCTGCGAGCGGCATCCAAGAGTAAGCTTCTTAAGGTTTACCTCGGAGCGTAATCCTAAACCATTGCAGAAAAAAACATTGAGTTCATTCGTGAATTCAATGTTTTTTTTTGCCCTTTGCAATTATATCTTTGTGGGAAATAAAAAACAGTCAAAAACATGTTTGAAAGTTTACAGGACAGACTCGATCGGGCATTTAAAAATGTACAAGGTCAAGGAACCATTACCGACCTAAACATCGCAGCAACGATTAAGGAAATCCGTCGTGCATTGGTTGACGCCGATGTGAACTATAAGATAGCCAAAGAGTTTACCGGAAGAGTGAAAGATGCTGCTCTTGGTCAGGAGGTGATCACTGCTGTGAGTCCTGGTCAGTTGATGGTAAAGATTGTAATGGATGAATTGACTGACCTAATGGGCGGTCAGGCAGCTGGTATCAACCTTGCTGATAACCCAGCAGTAATTCTCATCTCTGGATTACAAGGATCTGGTAAAACCACTTTTTCAGCCAAACTAGCTAACTACCTCAAGACAAAAAAGCACAAACGACCACTGCTTGTAGCCTGCGATGTGTACAGACCAGCAGCAATAGAACAGCTAAAGGTACTGGCAGGCTCCATAAATGTGCCAGTATTCACCAATCCGGATACACAAATGCCCGTTACGATTGCTTCTCAGGCAATCAACTACGCAAAAGAGAACAAACACAATGTAGTGATCATCGATACAGCGGGTCGACTAGCTGTAGATGAAGAGATGATGCGCGAAATCACTGCCATCAAGCATAGTATCAATCCTGGTGAGACTTTGTTTGTTGTCGATTCAATGACAGGTCAGGATGCAGTAAATACAGCCAAAGCCTTCAATGACAAATTGGGCTTCGACGGAGTTGTACTGACCAAGCTAGATGGAGATACCAGAGGTGGTGCGGCGCTGTCTATCAAGTACACAGTGAACAAACCAATCAAGTTCATGAGTACGGGAGAAAAACTCGATACCATCGAGATTTTCTACCCCGACCGTATGGCTCAGCGAATCCTTGGAATGGGAGACATCGCAACGATGGTTGGAAAATTTCAGGACCAGTACGATGAGAAGAAAGCCATGGAGCTTCAGAAGAAGATCCAGAAGAATAAGTTCGACTTTGAGGACTTCCTTTCTCAGATCAAGCAGATCAAGAAAATGGGTAATATCAAGGACCTGCTAAGTATGATTCCTGGTCTCGGCAAGCAAATCCGGGATATTGATATCGACGATAATGCCTTCAAGAAGATTGAAGCGAT
Source organism: Chitinophagales bacterium (assembly GCA_020629205.1). Lineage (GTDB taxonomy): Bacteria > Bacteroidota > Bacteroidia > Chitinophagales > UBA2359 > JAHDDV01. Next base: position 33,461 of record JAHDDV010000003.1, read on the forward strand.
CATAGGTTCCATGACCACGGAAGAGAGACAAAATCCTGCTATCATAAATGGAAGCCGCAGAAAGCGCATCGCAAGAGGAAGTGGTAACTCTGTCCAGGAGATCAACCAGTTTATGAAACAATTTCACGAAATGAAGAAGATGATGAAGACCATGACTCGTCTTCAGGGCAGCGGGAAGGGAATGAAGCTTCCTTTCAAATAGAGCGATGTTCTGTCAATCCTTCATTTTTTCAAGAAAGAACAATAAAACACAGACAACATGTCAAAGAAGCTATTCGGCATTATCAGAGAAGAGAAGAATCCACCAGATTCACGAGTAGCTTTACCTCCAGAACATTGTCAGTTGCTCCTAGAACGTTTTGGGGACCAGATAGACCTTGTGGTGCAAAAGTCTCCTAACAGATGTATCAAGGACGAAGAGTATATAGCTGCTGGCATCAGAATGGTTGATAGTATTGACCACTGTGATGTCTTAATTGGAGTCAAGGAAGTTCCAATTGACTCTTTGGTTGATGGAAAGACCTATCTCTTCTTTTCTCATACACACAAGAAACAGCCTTACAATCGAAAGCTACTTAGAGCAATGATCGAAAAACGGGTGCGCATGATCGACTATGAGTTGCTTACCTACGACAACCTAAAGAGAGCCATTGGCTTTGGCTTTTTTGCAGGTGTAGTTGGCGCTCATAACGGGATGCAAGCCTACGGTCGGAAAACCGGAGCTTTTACATTGCCGGCGGCGCATACATGTCATGATTATGCTGCGATGGTAGAAGGCTACAAGAATGTGAGCTTGCCGGCTATGAAGATTGCTGTAACGGGTAATGGCAAAGTGGCCAAGGGTGCCCTACAGATCATGAGGGCATTCGGAATCAGGGAAGTAAAAGCCTATGACTATTGTCAAAACGAATATCAGGAGCCTGTGTTTGTACACCTACCTAATGATCAGCTATACGAGCGAAGAGACGGAGGAGGTTATGATCAAGAGGAATTTTACGCCGATCCAGCTTTATATTCTTGTCCCTTCAGCAACTTGACTCGTTCCACAGACTTACTGATCAATGGAATATTTTGGCAACATCCTGCACCCGCATATTTCACTTTAGAAGATATGCAAAAGTCGGATTTTCGAATCAAGGTCATCGCTGACGTGACATGTGACATTGCACCAGAAGCTTCGATACCTTCCACTCTACGAGCAACGGTGATCGGTGACCCGGTCTTTGGATTTGATCCACAATCAGGTCTTGAAGTTGAGCCCTACCTTTCGGGCACAGTAGACATGATGACAATTGATAATTTACCTAATGAGCTACCAAGAGATGCGTCTTACTCTTTTGGGGAGGTATTGATCAAAGATGTTTTCCCCGAGCTAATCAAGCCGGAACGCTCTTCTATGATTGCAAGAGCCAATATCTGTAGAGATGGCGCTCTCTGTGCAGACTTTGAATACCTTTCTGATTTTGTTGCGCAAGAAGCCTAGTGCCACAGGAACAAAGTAATGGATAACATTCTACAGACATGCAGGACCTACTTACTTGAGTTAATGCTCTCACGGATACTAGTCATATAGTCAATGGTGTGCTTTAGACCATGCTCAAAAGACACGGTCGGGCTAAAATTCAGTAGATTATTTGCTTTGCAGGTATCTGCCAGCGAGTGCACTATATCTCCTTTTCTGGGTGCCTCGTAGATGGGCTTTACATCCGTGTTCATATACTCGGTCATATATGCTACCATCTTATTGACAGAGTAGTTTTGACCGCAAGCAATATTGAACATTTGTCCGAAAGCTTTTTCATTGCGAGTAGTCAATGCTTTCATATTGGCTTGCACTACATTCTCAATAAAGGTGAAGTCACGGGTTTGTTCACCATCTCCGTAAATAGTAATCTGCTCCTGGTTCTGAAGTTTGCTGATAAACTTTGGGATCACAGCTGCATAGGCTCCATCTGGATTCTGCCTTGGACCAAATACATTGAAGTACCGAAGTCCAATCACTCTCATTTCATACACCCTATCGTATGCCAGTGCAAAACTCTCATTGGCTTGTTTTGAGGCTGCATAGGGCGAAATTGGTGCACCAGCTTCAGTTTCCCCCTTTGGCATCGCTTTGTTTTCTCCATAAATGGAAGAAGAAGAAGCAAATACCACTCGCTGAACACCTGAAATTCTAGCCCCCTCCAGTACATTGACAAAACCCATGGCATTCACCATTGCAGTTCTGATTGGATTGCTCACAGAGCGTGGAACAGAGCCTAAAGCGGCCTGATGAGCAACCAGATGCATGCCCTCGGCAGCCTGTACGCAAGTCTCGAGATCTGTAATATCGCCTTTGACAAATTCAAAATTCGAGTACTTTTCAAAAGCCACGATATTGTCATAGCTTCCAGTGCTTAGGTCATCCAAGACCCGTACTTGCTTTGCCTTATGTTTGAGCAAGTACTCAACCAGATTGGAGCCGATGAAGCCGGCACCGCCAGTAACAAGAAAACACAGATCCTCAATGGGTTTGAGGTGAAAGGGGGTTTCATACATAAACAAGTTCTTCTGGCAAAGGTAAGCACAAACAAGCTTTATGCCCCCATTTTGCCGTATTGTTTTTCGTAAACAGACTTGTATTCTCCCGATCGAATTCTATCCAACCAGTCGGAATTGTCAAGATACCAGTCCACTGTTTTCTCAAGACCTTGCTCAAACTTTACCGTAGGCATCCAACCAAGCTCTTTGTTAATTTTATCTGCGTCGATAGCATATCTTCTATCATGTCCAGCCCTGTCTTTCACATAGGTAATCAATGCGGCGGAGGTACCTGCTTCTCGATCTAATTTCTTGTCCATAATGGAACAAAGTTCATTTATCAGATCGATGTTCTTCCACTCATTAAATCCACCTATATTGTAGGTTTCTCCCGTTGTTCCCTTATGAAAGATCAAATCTATTGCCAAAGCATGATCATGAACCCATAGCCAATCTCTTGTATATTTTCCATCACCGTAAACTGGCAGTGGCTTATTGTTTACTATGTTGTCTATGAACAAGGGAATCAACTTCTCAGGAAATTGGTGTGATCCATAATTGTTGGAACAATTTGAAATCACTACAGGCATTCCATACGTGTGCATGTAGGCTCTAACGAGATGATCTGAGCTTGCCTTTGATGCTGAATAAGGAGAACGTGGGTCGTAAGAGGTTTCTTCAGTAAAAAGCCCAGTTTCTCCCAGGGTTCCATAGACTTCATCTGTAGAGACATGGTAGAACAATTTTCCATCAAAACCGTCCTTCCAGGCGTCGCGAGCTGCATTTAGCAAGTTCATCGTTCCAAGAATGTTTGTCTTGATAAACGCCATTGGATCTTCGATAGAGCGATCGACATGTGATTCAGCAGCCAAATGGATCACTCCATCAAATTGATATTTTAAGAACAGATCGCCAACTGCCTTTTCGTCAACAATATCGCCTCTGACAAATGCGTAGTTATTGGAATCTGCAAGATCTTTAAGATTGTCCAAATTTCCCGCATAGGTTAACTTGTCCAGATTTACGAACAGCGTCTCAGGGTACTTTTTGACCATCAATCGCAAAACATGTGACCCAATAAATCCTGCTCCACCTGTCACCAATAGTTTTCTTTCAAAATTCATATCATGAAGTTTATAGCGTCCAGTATTCCAAATTATTAATCCTGTTTTTGTAGACTCCTTTAATGTCAATCAATACTCCCTTTTCGGTGCACAGATCGAGAAAAAATTGTTCCTCTAAGTTTTTGTATTCATCGTGAGAAACTGCCACTACCACGCAGTCATATCGGGGAATAGGCTTTGACATCAGCTCCACCCCATATTCCTGCATTACTTCCGACTCACTTGCATAGGGGTCAGTCACATGAACCAGAACAGAATAACCTTCTATTTCCTTAATCAGGTCGAAAACTCTGGAGTTTCGTATATCGCTGACATTCTCTTTGAAGGTGGCGCCCATGATCAAGATACGGACATGCTTGATGTCTTTCCCCATTCTGATCATCATTTGGATAGCCTTCTTGGCAACATATGCACTCATATTGTCATTGACAGACCTTCCACTCAGGATCACATGTGGCACATAGCCTAACTGTGTTGACTTGTATGTTAAGTAGTAGGGATCTACGCCAATGCAATGACCTCCTACCAGACCTGGAAAGAAGTTCAGGAAATTCCACTTTGTACCAGCTGCTTCAAGTACATCCCAAGTGTCGATGTCCATTTTGTCAAAAATGATTGACAGCTCATTCATGAGCGCAATATTAAGATCCCTTTGGGTATTCTCGATGATCTTTGCTGCCTCAGCAACTTTGATTGTTGGAGCCAAATGTACACCTGCGCTGATGATCATCTCATAGACTTTGGCGATGTTCTTTCCAGATTCTTCGTCACAACCAGAAACGACCTTTGTGATTTTGGTAATTGTATGTTTCTTATCTCCTGGATTGATTCGCTCTGGAGAATAGCCTAGCTTGAAGTCCTTTGGACAATTGAGACCACTCACTTGTTCAAGAATCGGAAGACAATCTTCCTCGGTGCAACCTGGAAATACGGTCGATTCAAAAACAACATAGTCCCCGGATTTAAGCACTTTCCCCACGGTTTCTGATGCAGCTTTTACGTATCGTAAGTCGGGAACCTTATGATCATCAACCGGTGTGGGTACTGCTACAATATAGAAGCAAGCTTCTGCCAGATCATCCGGATTTGCAGTAAAGATGATTGAACGCTCTTTGAACTCTTGGGCCGGGATTTCATTACTTGGATCAATCCCCTTTTTCATCAGTTCTACCCGATCCGCCTGAATGTCAAATCCAATTACCTTGCAATGTTTAGCAAATTCCAGGGCCACTGGCAGCCCAACATAACCTAAGCCGATTACGGCCAAAGTAGCTTCTTTGCGCAAGAGTCTTTCGTTCATTAGAATTTGAGTCACAGGCATGATCTGTTACCATTGGTAAAAGGTAGTTCTAGGCAAAGTTACCTTTGATCTCCTCTTTCATGATTTCTTTGAAATAAGCCAGCGTTCGGGTCAAGCCCTGTTTGCGGTCAACTTGCGGCTCCCAGCCCAAAATCTTTCTGGCCCTGCTAATATCTGGCTTTCTTTGCTTGGGGTCGTTGACAGGAAGGTCTTTATATATAAGTTCTGATTTTGAGCCTGTAATCTGAATTATTTCCTGCGCAAAATCCAATATCGATATTTCCGAGGGATTACCGAGATTCACAGGCTGCACGTAGTCACTCAGAAGCAATCCATAAATTCCTTCAATCAAATCATCAACATAACAAAAAGATCTGGTCTGCGAGCCATCTCCGTATATCGTGAGATCCTGACCCATCAGAGCCTGATACATAAAGTTGGGCAATACGCGACCATCATTGAGACGCATGCGGGGGCCATAGGTATTGAATATTCTAACAATTCGTGTTTCTACGTTATGATAAGTATGATAGGCCATTGTGATTGCTTCCTGAAAACGCTTTGCTTCATCATATACACCTCGAGGACCTACAGGATTTACATTTCCCCAATACTCTTCTCGCTGTGGGTGCTCCAATGGATCGCCATAGACTTCAGAGGTGGAAGCTATCAAGATGCGCGCATTCTTGACACGAGCCAAACCCAACAAATTATGGGTACCCAAAGAACCAACTTTCAGTGTTTGGATTGGCATTTTTAGATAGTCGTCAGGGCTGGCTGGAGAGGCAAAATGCAAGATGTAATCGAGTTCACCTGGGACATGCACGAACTTGGATATGTCGTGGTTGTAAAAGTCAAAGTTGGCTTCTCTGAATAGTTCTTCCAGATTCGAAAGTGAGCCTGTAATGAGGTTATCCATTCCAGTTACCTTATACCCTTCCTTTATAAAACGGTCGCACAAGTGTGAACCTAAAAAACCGGCAGCACCCGTAATCAATATCCTCTTTGACATATAACTTAAGTTCGAAGTGATTAATCAATCTCAGTTCTCTTATCCTTCAATCGTGGCTCGTCCAATACTCGAATAAAAGAAACCTTTTGTAGACATTTCATCAACCGAGTATAGATTCCTCCCATCAAAAATTGCAGGATTCTTGAGAGCCTTCATAACACGATCGAAGTCAGGAGTTCTAAACACTGACCATTCCGTGGCAATGATCAGAGCGTCACACTCTTCTAAGGCATCATATTGTCCTTCAGCAAAAGATATCTTGTCTCCATAAAGTTGTTGAACATTCGGCATGGCTTCCGGATCGTATGCGACAACTGAAGCTCCAGCTTTCAAAAGCTCGTCGATCATGTAGAGGGCTGGAGCCTCGCGAATGTCATCGGTATTTGGCTTGAATGCAAGTCCCCAAAGTGCAACTTTCTTTCCCTTAAGATCACCCTTGAAATATTGATTGATCTTGGGCATCAAAGTTAACTTTTGCCCCTCATTCACTCTCAAGACTGAATTCAGAATCTTAAAATCATATTTTGATTCTTCCGCAGCCTTCCACAAGGCCAGTACATCTTTTGGGAAGCAGCTTCCACCATACCCAATACCAGGAAACAAGAATCGCTTACCTATACGACTATCACTACCCATTCCTATCCGAACATTGTCCACATTTGCTCCAACTAACTCACAGAGATTTGCAATTTCATTCATAAATGAAATCCTTGCAGCTAGATAACTATTGGCCGCATACTTTGTCATCTCAGCAGATCGGATGTCCATAACGTAGACAGGGTTCCCTTGTCTAACAAATGGCTCGTAGAGTTTTCTCATCTGCCTTTCAGCTTTTTCGCTAGAGGTGCCGATGACCACGCGATCAGGCTTCATGAAGTCATCTACAGCGACCCCCTCTCTAAGAAATTCAGGATTTGAAACTACATCGATTTCTACCTCCGTTAGACGGTCAAAAACCGCTTTCACTTTTTCTGCAGTCCCTATCGGCACCGTACTCTTGTTCACGATGACTTTGTACCCCTTGACAAGCTTAGCTATATCGGAAGCAGCTTTCAACACATAGGATAGATCAGCAGAGCCATCTTCACCGGGAGGAGTTGGCAAAGCCAAAAAGATAATCTCGGCATGTTCGACTGCGGTAGCGAGATCCGTAGTAAACTCAATGCGTTCAGCCTTAACATTACGCTCAAATAAAACTTCTAATCCTGGCTCATAAATTGGAACAATACCAGCCTTAAGCTTCCTGACCTTTTCCTCATCTATATCTACGCAAATTACTTGGTTTCCTGTTTCTGCAAAACAGGTACCCGATACCAGACCGACATAACCTGTCCCAACGACTGCTACTTTCATATAATATTACTCTTTTCTTGCCCAATGGACACCGGCATAGAGCCAGCAACATTGATTGTTTTTGAAATGTGTGATTCGATTTAGCTAAGGCATTCAATCACAGTCTTACATACCAGGTCTTGTTGTTCTCTTGTCAACTCAGTATGCATTGGTAATGAAAGACCCTGATATGCCAGACGTTCAGTAACGGGAAGGTCACCATTCGCGCCTCCCCAGTTTGAATAGGCCGGCTGCAGATGGATTGGCACTGGATAGTATACCATCGAAGGAATCCCTCTCTCAGACAGTATTCCACGAATCGCATCGCGATCCCCTTCAACCACAATAGTGTATTGGTGAAAAACATGGCTGCTAAACGAAGAGCGCTTCGGTGTAGTAATCCCCTCCACTCCAGCGAAATGTTGGTCGTAATAATCAGCAGCTTCCCGGCGTAAACTATTGTACCTGTCCAAGTGCTTTAGTTTAGCATTCAGGACTACAGCCTGAAAGCTGTCCAATCGAGAATTGACCCCTATACATTCGGAAGTATACTTCTGCCTTTGTCCGTGATTTACAATCTGTCGTAGCTTATTAGCCAGAGACTCATCATTTGTAAAAATAGCACCAGCATCTCCATAAGCACCAAGATTCTTAGAGGGATAAAAGGAGGTACAACCAATATGACCAATCGTGCCAGTCTTGTGTATACTTCCGTCGCCAAAAGTCACTTCAGCACCAATAGCCTGTGCATTGTCTTCAATCACATACAGATCATGCTTGTTTGCTATTTGCATCACTGCCTCCATGTCGACAGATTGACCAAACAGATGAACGGGAATGATACAGCGAGTCTTAACTGTCACTGCAGCCTCAAGCTGAGCGACATCCATATTGAAGGTATCTTCATGGACATCAACGAACACCGGTTTCAGTCTTAGCAAGGCTATAACCTCAGCAGTCGCCACAAAAGTGTGCGATACAGTGATCACTTCGTCACCAGGCTCCAAACCTAGAGCCATAAGCGCCACTAATAGGGCATCTGTCCCATTAGCGCAGGGAATTGCTGCTTTGACATTGAGATACTTGGAAAGCCCCTTTTCCAGGTCTTTTACAGCAGGCCCATTGATAAACTGGCAAGTCTGCAAGACCTCTTTGATCCCTTCTTCAACTTCGTCTTGAATGGCTTTAAATTGACCCTGTAGGTCAACCATTTGAATTTTCCTGGTCGCAAGCATCTTCAATTTTTGGTGGTGCAAATATAGTGAATTTATGACGGCATATTCAAATTGACAAGCTTTGCTGTCGGATGGTTGCAAGCACCAAAATTGCGAGTTTTTGATTACGTATAAACAGCTCGAAACTAATTGCGGATTACAGCAGGTAAGACAAGGAAGTGCGAATATCTTGAAGCAGAAGCTCGGGATCTTCCAAGCCCACATAGAACCGAATGAAGTTCCAGGGCAAAGTTGTTTCGCTATAATTCTCCGACTGATGAAGCACACACATTGGAAAGTACAACGATTCATGACCTCCCCATGAGCAAGCAGGAAGAAAATACCGTAATCGCTCGCAAAAAGACTCCACTTCCTTTATTGATTGTGCAGCTAGTTCGATACTAAACAAGCCAGGAGCCCCACGCATTTGACTCTTTGCCAGAGCCCATTGACTGCTGTCCTCCACGAAAGGATAGTAGAGTTTAGAGATTTTTGCTTCCTTCTGCAGAGCGGAAACAACTATTTGGGTGCTTTGATTTACTCGATCCATGCGGAGAGGTAAGGTCCGCAAACTACGAATCATCAGTGCTGCATCATGAGCTGAAATGATTCCACCTAAGGTCATGTACTCCAGTTCAAATATCTGACGAATTTTCTGTTTCGTTCCACAAACAACTCCAGCCACTAGATCACTATGCCCGGCAATAAACTTTGTAGCAGAGTGCACCACCAAATCAATACCAAACTCAATCGGATTTTGAAAGTAAGGAGAGCAGTAGCTGTTGTCAATTATAGAGGTGATTGCATACCGTTTTGCAAACGCCGCGCAAGCTGCCAAATCCTGCAACTCAAAGGTCAGTGAATTGGGTGATTCCAGGTACAGAAGACGCGTATTTTCCTGTCGAGCCGCTGCAATGTTCTCAATATTGGTCCCGTCCACAAAAGTGTACTCCACGCCAAAACGACATAAGAGCTTTTCGATCAACTTGTTTGTCCAGCTATATGGCTTGTCGACGCAAATAATGTGATCGCCCGACTTCACCTGACTCATTACAGTAGTAGCAACCGCTGCACTCCCACTGGACATAACCAAACAATCCTCCGCCTTTTCAAGTGCAGCGATCTTTTTTCGCAAGATAGCGACTGTCGGATTACAGCCACGACTATAGAAAGGAACATCAAGCTCATCTTCCAAAGACCGACGCATATGCTCAATGCTCCGAAAGGTAAAATTACTCGACTGAAATACGGGAGGTGCTACCGCAAACTTATAGTTCTCCCGGTCCTCCCCTAGATGGTTGAGGATAAAGGAAAGATCCATATTATGGTATTTAATTGATTGCTTCCACTGCTGATATCTCGGGGACAGCATTGAGAATTGCCTGTTCCACCCCTGCTTTCATAGTCATTGCGCTCATTGGACAACCATCGCAATTGCCCAACAACCTAACCTTAACCACATTCTCTGAAGTAATCTCGACGACCTCGATATTACCACCGTCGATCTCCAGATGTGGCCTAATACTATTCAGTGATTCTTCAACCCTTACTTTAAGATCTTCCTTTGATAATATCATGTGACTGAGATTTCGACCTTCTTGGTGGCTGGTAAACCGGAATTTCTAATCGCAATATTTCGTGCAGCGGTTTCTGCAAGAAACTTAAACGCCTTCGACTGTAAACCCGACTCGGTTATCGAGACAGGCTTTCCATTGTCCCCTCCTTCTCGAATAGATTCGACTATTGGGATCTGCCCTAACAAGGGAACATCATATTCATCGGCCAAAGCTCTTCCTCCACCTTTTCCAAAGATATGATATTTTTTGTCGGGCATATCTTCGGGACTGAAGTAGGCCATGTTTTCCACAACACCGAGGATTGGCACATTGATTTGTGGCAAGCGAAACATTCCTATAGCTTTTCGTACATCCGCTAAGGCGACCTCCTGTGGAGTTGTCACGATTATCGCACCTGTAACTGGAACCGACTGCACCAAGGTAAGATGGACATCACCAGTCCCAGGAGGTAGATCATAAATGAGATAATCCAAATCTCCCCAAATACAATCCGTGACAAACTGCCTTAAGGCAGATGTTACCATCGGCCCTCTCCAAACAACAGCCTGATCTGGATTGACCAGAAAGCCAATTGAAAGCGTCTTCACACCATACTGCTCAACAGGCAGTATTTTCAGCTTCTCTCCTACCTTTTCAACGGCCGGTCTAGCATTATTCAGACCCATCATTTGAGGTATCGATGGACCATAGATATCCGCGTCTATCAAACCTACGCTTGCCCCTGTTTTTGCTAGTGATAAAGCCAGATTTACTGCTACAGTTGACTTCCCGACCCCTCCTTTTCCAGAGGCAACAGCAATAATATTTCTTACTCCAGGTAACACGGCTTCACTGCTACCTCGTCTACTACTTACTTCTGCAGTCATCTCTATCTGCACTTCTGCATCCTTATCCACCATGTGGTGCACAGCGTTTGTACAGGCATGGCGAATCTGCTCTTTCATGGGACAAGCCGGAGTGGTTAGTACCACTGTGAAGCTGACTTTCTTGCCATCAACTACAACATCCCTAACCATGTTCAAGGTCACAAGGTCTTTTCCAAGATCCGGATCATCTACGTAACTAAGGGCTTTGAGTACTTTCTCTGGGGTAATGGACATGGATTGGTTATTCTAGATTTATTCGATTTACAAGATTTTCAATCACGTATTCCTCCATATCTGTGTGCAAATTTTCCTCTGCTTCTTGCATATTGTGCAGGAACAGCATCATCACAATACTTAGAATCAAGGCGACCAAAGTAGTATCAAATGCCACATACATGAATGAGGTGATCATGCTAAGCGACTCAGGATCAGCAGCTTTATCTGCTAGACCCAAAGCTTTTGCGATACCCAAAATGGTCCCAATAAAACCGATAGATGGGATTGCCCATGCAAGATAACGCACCATTGACTGACTGCTCTCCGCTTTTGACAAATTGATTCTGATCTGCGAAGCTACCACATTCATAACATCAGAGACATTATTGTTGGCTCGAAACTTCGTGCAAGCTTTCTTGACCAAATCTGTCAGTAGGAACCGATACTGTTGTTCGTAATCGATCATCTTAATTTTCAAATCACTCACATCATCCGGCGATAAGACCCAATGCTCTTTCTCAGGAAGAATATTCAAACCGAAGCTCTGTCTTTCGTATTTGACTTTCTTATTTCTATCCATAATCTCAAACATACCCCAAAAGAAGGCGGTGAAGGTCAAGAACTGAATAATGCCCTCTGGCATCTGGCCACCAAACATTTGAAAGATTCGCTTAATCGTTGGTTGACTAACCATCGTGAATCCAAGAACCATCAGCAAAATGAGTACTACAGCGCAAAGTAGCCCCAACATTAAATTTTTACTTCTTCCTTTCATTTGTCAATTGATTAATGGTGGGGTAGCCTTACTTGATATGAATTGTTTGTGTAAAATCAGTCCCTTGAACGCTTATAGCAGCAGACTGGAAATCTTCGAACTCGTCAACACTCTTGAATACCATCTTAGTCTCTCCTACCTGAACTGTGTCACCATTTTTTAGGAAGACACCTCGATCAGAAGGGATTCTAATGGAATTGCCATTGATATAGGTACCATTTGTGCTTGGTACTCCGCCACGCTCTAGACCGTCATCAAGTAGCTCAAATCGGAATCGGTGCAAATAATCCTTCGTCACTCTTATTCGGCTATGTATTCGACTTACATAAGGATCATTCTCAATTTTAATATCGATATGATGGGGGCCATCTGGACGACCCATTATATTATCCCCCAAGTAAAGATTGTATGTAACATGATCTCGATCTTCTGTATGTGTCACCAACCAACCAGCAACTACCTTATCCAGTTTTTCTGGATTGTGATTTTCCTTCATGATGATTCGCGAAGGAGAACTTTTGGGAAGAATTGGTTTATCGCTAATTGCCTCTCTAAGCTGATCTGCCCGGGTAAAATCCGGCTTTTCAACTTTGGGTTCCAATGCAACCACCTTCTGACCCGAGTTAATATCTATGTTGACATGATTACCAGCTGGAACCTCTCGGTCCTGAGGCGACACTACTGGTTCTTTGGGAGCCTCGGGGGTCTTTACAGAGTCATCAGACTTTCCGCCTTTGTTCTTGATTAACAATTCATGCAAAGTTCCTTTGCTTGCAGGATCTTCATGTTCAATATCAATCACAATCTTGCTCTTCGGCTTTTCGGGCTCAGAAGGCAGATAGTTCTTCAACGGATAGTTGCAGACCTTACATCGATAGTCTGGAGCGTTTACAATTGTTTCGCTTTTGCAATTATAGCAACGAATGGTCATTATTGGTAATTTGTGGTCTATTCCTTAGCAGCAATAATACTAAGATTTTAGCACGTATTTTAGCATCAGATCTAATACCATCGGACGGTTTTCCGCTTTTGCTTCTTCCATTAGCACTTTTCCGAGGGCATAGTCGTGTGCACCGCCACATTTCCCATTGAATATCATAAACCCAAGATAGAACTTTGCCTCTGTATCTAGCTCACGAACATCAATGAAAGGGCTCAGGTGCTCGTAGCTCTTGATATAGTCTGCACGTTGAAAAGCTTCTTTCCCACGCTCGATCGTAGATCTATGACTGCCATTGAGGTTCATCGACTTAAGTACCCGACTAGACTGAAACTGCTGTTTTTTTGATCCTTGGGTGATACTAACCCCACTGTAGTCCTTCTTAGCCGGTTCTGGTGTTGGTTCGCGAGATGGCTCAGGCCTCGTAGTGACCTTTGGTATCTGTTTGGGATCAACAGGGTCAAATACTTTGGTTTTAACAGACTTTTCCTCCTGTTTAGACTGTCCGTTTTCTTGCGGTAGGTCAGATGCATCAAATACCCTTGTCTTGACACCTTCTTGTTTCGAATCCTTCAGGGTTTCAACAGTCTCAATAAAAGTTGGACCTGCAGATAGATCGATGTCTGTCTCTATTACGACCGTTGCAACTCCTTGATCTTCTGCAAGCTTTTGATCGGATTCCTTCGTATTATTTCCATGATTCGCGATTATGGCCAATAACTCATCCGCAGCCAAGGCTCTCTCACCAGCATGCTTTACAAGGCATCGTTTGATTACTGAGCGAATTGGATCGGCAATTTTCTCCAATTCAAGCTCCATGTCTGAAAACAAGATGTTATTGAGGATTTGCTCTTGAGAGATACCCTCAGATCGATTTCCAAAAGGGGTCCTCCGGGTCATCAGCTGGTGCATAATCACCCCTAAGGACCACAGGTCAACATTGGTTGCTAATCGACCATTGATTCCGTATCGACCTGAATTGAACTGCTCGGGGGCCATATACTCAATACTTCCCAAAAGCTGAGAGCTCGCTGTATTGCTGCTATCTGTAATTTTCTTGCTGATTCCAAAGTCTGCAATCTTAGCAACTAGATGACCATTATCATTATTGAGCAATATGTTTTTTGGCTTTAGATCCCGATGTGCCATTCCTTGTTCATGCAAATATTTTAGGCCTTCTAAAATATCGACAAGCAACTGAAGAATCAGTGTTTCATTGATCTCAACCTTGCCAAAGAATTGACTAAAATCTCCTGCATTTGCAAACTCCATAATTCCAATCTGGATTTGCTCCCTTTCGCCTAACACATTTTGACTTTCGATGATGGTTGCATCATAGTACCGGATTAGGTTCTTGTGCACCAAATCCTCCATGCGATTGATCTCCCCAATAATGTCATATTTATTGGTCCAGGTACCTGTATAGAATTTCAATGCTACCGTCCTTTTACGGACTTGATCAAATGCCTTAAACACCTTAGCGAAACCTCCTTTTCCCACTAGGTCCTTCTTCACATCGAACTGGTATCGCTTCTTAAAATCCATCTTCTTATTATCGTAATCGCCCCTCAAAATTGGGAACAATATCTCAATCTTACAATTCTTTCGAAATCAGACGCTGATGCATCACAACTAATCCTGGTGTCTCTTGGTACAGTTTTCTTTTCAAAGTACCAATAAATGCACCAGAATTGTCATCATCAGTGGCCAAATAAATGACTTTGTCAGCATTGTACCCCATTATCGTTTGCTTGACCAAATCGCCACTATCAAGAGAAACAGCGCTATACCTCCTTCGGCAATGATCAATTCATTCGAAGAGAGGCGATAACCGATCAGCAATGATAGCAAAAAGGATGCTGTCAGGAAAATTGGAACGACTTCAAACCATCGAATATTCTTTATCCTGGCAAGCAAATTCAAAACAAGAATTCCCATTGCTCCTAAAACAAAGTACCAAGACATGTTCAATACGCTGGCATTGAGCGTATTGCTGTTTGGATCTCCATCATAATACAAGTAACAACGAACTAGGTAAAAGGTCAAAATTGTGAAGGAAAGAGCATAATTGAAGAACTCATACCGCTTAATATTTAACAGTATGATAGCAAAAATGTTAATGACACACAATCCTGCAAACAGGATGATTTGATAGAATAGATTCTCCTCCGAATAAGGATTAGCGCCTAATGCAAATTGCTTTAGGTGAAAAAATCCATAGCCCAATGCCGCTGTGAAAAATGGGAGCCAAAAACTCAGGCCAAATGACGCTGGTTCCCGGGCTGATTTCTTCATATCGGGCGTAAGCATCTCCGGAGGTCTATAACCGCCCTGTGCCTCTTGCCCTGCCTGATTTCCGAGAACCGGTCCAGTCGCTCCACCACCTCTCTGGTTTTCCCTCTTTCGTTGGGCAGCTAATGCTCCTACCGTTGTGGCAGATGATCCTACAACCGCTGTTGGCACCTCCGCCCCAATCATCTGAGTAGTAACAGTAGCAGCTGCTGATGTAACTGGTAGCTGCTCCGTCAATATATTGATGAGCGGACGAAGATCCTGCACCCGCTTGTTTGCGTCTTTCACCAAACACAGCTGACAGACTTGCGCAAAGTCCAAAGGTAAGTTTGAGAAATTCAAGTCCTCTTTCTCCAAGATGTTGCGCATGACCTCATCTCGAGCAAAGCCCATCGTCGTCTTTCCAAATGGCGGTGCTTTTTCAAATGCCTCGAAAATCATCACGCCCAGCGACCAGATATCCAGATTGGTAGACAAGCTACCGTTGATGCCATATTTCCTCCCGTTGAATTGTTCTGGAGCCATGTACTCCACCGAACCAATCACCATTGTACTGGAGTTCTTATCTTCTGTCCCAAGAACCTTACTGATACCAAAATCACAAATCTTCGGTGTAAGAGAATCACCCTCCTTCTGCATCAGAATGTTCTCTGGCTTCAAATCACGGTGAATAATAGGATTGGGTCGAGTATGCAAATATTGCAATCCCTGCATGATTCCAATGAAAACCTCTCGAATCGAATTTAGACTAGGCTTCGTTTGTAGGAAATCATGAAGATTTCCCCCATTGATGTACTCCATCACACCAATTTGAATCTTGTCCCCAAAGGTGGTTCCAGACGCCACTTCAAAGGCGTCATAATAACGTACAAGATTCGTATGATTAAGTCGAATGGACTTCTTGATTTCTTCAAAAAGGCTGTACTTGTCCGGCAAATCCCCAGTATTGTAACGCTTCAATGCCACATGCATATCAAGATTTACGTCCTTGGCCTTATACACCTTTCCAAAGCCCCCTTGGCCAAGTAAATCTTTGTCAGGATTAAAATCGTAGGTTTTCTTTACTTCCATATTCGCCGTATAGGGTCTGCAACTGAAATGCTCTCAATAAGTGTCCAATTTCCTTGACCCTCTTTCAATGGGCTGGGACCACAAATCACAAGATACTGATTACCAGACAAGATTTAAACCAAAACGAGAGCTGCTGAATTACGAACCGCTGCCATTGCCTGCTGAAGACACTAATGCGAGTCGCTCTCTAGCAATTATTCCAAAGATCCCCCCAAGGCAAGAGCCCAATACAGCTCCAAACAAAACATCAAAAGGATAATGAACCCCTACGTAAACCTGAGCATATGAAATACTTGCTGCCCAAAACAAAGCAAGCACATATAATACTCTCCGCCTCTCAGCAAAAGGCCACATCAAGGATACTGCCAATGCAAAGTGATTTGCAGCATGAGAGGAGGTAAAACTCTTCCCAGAACCGCACCTAACCAAAAGTCTGACTTGATCAGCAATCTCAAGGTTCTTACAAGGACGCAAGCGTTCTACGACAGGCTTAACGATCGAACTACTGATAAAATCACTTAAGCCAACAGCCGCTGCTACCAAAAGAATCAGATAAAAGCCATTTCTTCCATATCGATAGGGAAGAAAAATCAGAAGAAAGAGATACAGAGGAATCCAGGTGGTCTTTTCACGGAGAATCGGCAAGACTGCATCAAACATCCAGTTTGCCCAATCTTGATTGATGGCCTCAAATAACATCTGGTCGAATAGCTCAATGGACTCCAACATAGATCAGTAGTGCTGCGTAAACAAAGTATTTGACTCCTCTAAGGATCGCTGATCTTTTAGTGAGCCGAGCAGCGAGGATGGGGCAAAGTCATAACTACCTAGCTGACAAGCCAAGAAGGATGACAAAAATACAAGCCCTCAAAGGTCTCACGCACTTTGTTTGCCTAGCACTAGACTTTGCTAGATCGCCAGGAAGACCAACTCCCCTTCAATGTATTGGCATTGAGGGATCGACCTAGCTCCTCCAGGAAATGCTCACGACTTATGTCAATCGCTCCAAATCGCTCCAAATGATGTGTGTGCAATTGACAATCAATCATAGTACATCCACGCTCAATCAAATCAGCAACCAAAGTGATGAAACCTGCCTTAGAGGCATTGCTGGCTTTTGTAAACATCGATTCCCCAAAAAAACAGCTTCCAAGACTAACACCATACAGGCCACCTACAAGCTCATCGGCTTCCCATACCTCCACGGAATGAGCAAAGCCAAGTCGATGCAATTTATAGTAAGCCCCCTCTACTTCATCTGTGATCCAGGTACCACCTTGCCCCTCTCTGTAGACCTCCTTACATCCCTTGATAACTGACTGAAAATCTTCATCATATGTCACCCTAAACTTCTTTCTGTTTAGGATATTCCGCATACTTCGACTAACCTTTAGGTCTTCGGGATAGAGGACGAACCGGGGATTTGGCGACCACCATAGAATAGGGTCATACTCATTAAACCAAGGAAAGATGCCCTTGCTATATGCAAGCAGCAAACGGCTCGGCGAAAGGTCACCTCCTATTGCTAAGAGTCCGTCTTCGTTGGCTTGTTCTGGAGGTGGAAAATGTAGCTTTTTGTTCAAAAAGACAACTGACAAAAGGGGTAGTTTGACTGGTTAATGATGACTAATGGCCCTCAATTGTGGCTCCAATACCACGTTCCGTGATAGAGTCTTTCATGGGTTTCAACTCCTCATAGGATCCCCTTCTTACTGCATAGCTCCCCTTCGTATGGATGATCCAGGCGCATTGTTCTGCCTGCTCAGGATAGTGACTACAAACCTCAATCAACGCCTTTATCACCCATTCAAAGGTGTTAAACTCGTCATTATGAACAAGTAAGGAAGAAGTCTCGACAACTTTCTCTAAAACATCCGTGTGCTCCTGATACTTGGTAATCTCCTTGGTCATGTGTAGGTTTTACTCAATTCGTTATACAAATTTACTGAAGTCTCCTCCCGTAAACTACTACAAAAGTAGCCCATAGAACGCTAACAAGCTGCAAAAATGGACAAAAATCCTCAAAGATGTTTTCCCAAAAAGCTCTCTAAGGCCCGATAAAACTCAAATCTGTTTTCCTGATTCCTAAAACCATGCCCCTCATTTTCCTTAACCATATACTCTACTTGTACTCCCCGATCCCGCATAGCCTGCACTATTTGATCCGATTCACCGATGTTGACCCGCGGATCCTTCGCACCTTGTACAACAAACAATGGAGCCTGAATCTTATCAACATGAAATACCGGCGAACGAGCCGTCAGCATATCCTTATCGTTTTCTGGATGCCCCACCATCTCGTACATCATGTCCAAAAAGGGCTTCCAATACGGAGGAATCGTCTCCATAAAGGTGAATAAATTGGAAACACCAACATAATCCACTCCACAAGCATACAACTCAGGCGTAAATGCCATACCTGCAAGCACAGAATAACCTCCATAACTTCCACCATAAATGGCCACACGAGCTGGATCCGCAATTCCTTCATCGACCAGGAACTGAACGCCATCACTCACATCATCCTGCATCTTTCCGCCCCATTCTTTCGCGGCAGCCATCAAAAATTTTCGACCATAACCAACCGATCCCCGGAAATTCATCTGCAAAACCGCATATCCACGATTGGCCAAAAACTGCACCTCCGGATTAAATCCCCAGGTATCACGATACCATGGACCACCATGAGGATTAATCACCACAGGTATCCGCTCTCCCTCTTGATAGTCAACCGGCAATGTCAGATAACCATGAATCTTCAGCCCATCCCTCGAATCATACGAAATCGGTCGCATCTGCGCCAATTGCTTCCCTTCAAGCCATGGACTAATCTCCGCCAATTTCTCAATCGAATTGTTTTCCCAATCCAAAAAATAATAAGCACCCAAACTCCGATCGCTATGAGAGCGAACAATCAATAGATTCTCATCACGATTGGCAGAAACCACATGAAAATCCAAATCCGGATCTATCTCCGCAATTCTAGCATAAATCTTCTCCGCAATCTCATCAAAAAAGTGCATTTCCATCTTGTCAACCACCGCCGTACAAAAAGTAATCTTTTTCCGCTTGCGCGAATACAGCAAAGCCTCCACGTCCACCGCTTCATGGGCATACAACTCTTCCACCTCCTTTCCAGTCGAAGGATCAAATATCACAATAGCTTTCTTATCCCGCCCCTCAAGATTACTAGAGGCATAAATATGTTTATTGTCAAAAGTAAAAAACAATGGATCAAACTGATCCTTAAAGGAACTAGTAAGTATGACCTCAAATTCATCCGCTTCAGTTTCCCTATACAGCACATTGTTGTTCACACCATCACTAGCCACAGCTATTCGCAACTGCCCATCATGGTCGGTCACCCATTCAGATACTCCACCAGGATTATCTGCAACAAGGCTGTACTCCCCTGTCTTAACATTCATGCGGTACACATCAAATAACGCCGCATTCTTCTTGTTCATACTTATCAGTACCTCCTCTTCCTGTTCATGCAAGACATCCACAAGCACAACCTTCACACCCTCAAAAGGAGTCAAATCTCGAACCTCACCAGTGGAAAGATCAATGGCATGAAGATGATGATTCTCATCTCCCCCATTATCTCGAAGAAAAAGCACAAAACTCTCCCCGGACCAAAAGTGACTTTCAATATTGCGATCTTCTACAGAAGTCAGTCGACGAGAATCTCCACTACTCAATTCTTTGATAAACACATTCATTCGATCCTTATAGGGAGCCATATATGATATGTACCGACCCTCAGGTGAAATCTTATAATCATTACTCTGTGGATTCCGAAAGAAATCTTCAATAGCAATCTTCTCAATAACCGGTAAAGACATGAATAGCAATTTTGATAAATTCGATGAAAACGTCTGATTACTTCCCCAAACAAAAATAAGCAATACTTGGTGCAGCCACCACAAGGATAGATATTAAATCAAGTCGGTGATTTGCTTTACGCCCAGAATTCTCCGACAGACAAATCCCTCCGCATACTGCACCTGACAATTTCTACCCATCTCCTGAGCCCGACCATATAGGGAATCATAAAACCCCTTTGAAGAAATATAAGTAGCCGGCTCCGTGCTATCGGGATCAAAAAACTGAGTAGAATAAGCCTCAACAGCTGCCATTTTTTTATCCATAAATTCTGTAATATCAATCACCACATCCGGGCGTAGATATCGGTCCTGCAGATAGTGCAGCAGCAGATTGGGTCTCCAGACTTCCTGTTGAATCTCATCCACCTCTGTCTCAATTTTCCGTAATCCTGCCAAAAAACAGGCATCATAGGTCAATTCACTGGCGCGCCCATGATCTGGATGACGATCATCAGGCGCATTCGTAATCACAATGTCCGGACGGTACTTCCGCAAGGCCCTTATCAGTTTACGCTGATGCTCCTCATCATTGCGAAAAAAACCATCTGCAAAACCCAAATTTTCCCGCACTGAGAGGCCCAGTATCTCCGCCGCTTTAGCCGCTTCTACCCTTCGGGTTTCCACCGTTCCACGCGTCCCCAGTTCCCCCTCTGTCAGATCAAGCACCCCCGTCTTACTACCCTTGGCAGCCTCCAATGCAAGCACTCCACCGCAACCAAGTTCCACATCATCCGGATGCACACCAATTGCCAAAATATCCAGCTTCACACTCATTCCGTCGTTTTATTTTCCTGCACAAGTTAAAAGAATGCAAGGCTAATTCGCCGCCCTATATATAAGAAATGACACTTCGCGATACAGCAGACAAAGAAAAAGGTCGGATTTGCCCTACACGCGCAGCATACGGGAATTTGTTCCCAGTTCAACAAGTGAGTTAGGTGGAAGATTGAAAATTCATTTTTTTGGAGCAAGACAGAATTCGAGCGTGGCACCCACTGCCTGCTATCCGTTACAATGCTGGCACTCTCCAGCGACTTCGCTGCTGCACTGGTTCCGTCTCTCCGCTGCGCTGCGAGCCAGCCCCAGCACAGCGACTCAGGCGCTGTATAGCACCATCATTTTCACTTCTATCAGGGCTATGCTTCACCGCCTTTCGCTCGTCGCAACGATGCGCTTAC
>JAHDDV010000171.1:0-9488 GCA_020629205.1 Chitinophagales bacterium
CCTTGCACCTTGATCCTTGATCCACTATCGGCTTTTCTTCTTCAAAGGAAACTTCATGCGATACTTGGCCTTCACATCACCCTTGGTGATCTTGTCTAGTTTTCGCTGAAGCATGCGTTTTCTCAAAGCACCTATGTAATCTGTAAAGAGGACCCCTTGGATATGGTCATACTCATGGAGGATCACTCTTGCTGTAAAACCGCTATAAGTTTCTTCCTTCTCCACAAAGTTGCGATCAACATAGCGTATGGTAACTGTCTGCTCGCGATCCACATCTTCGCTGATATTTGGGATGCTCAGACAACCTTCATTATAGGTCCATTTTTCGCCCGTCTTCTCGACAACTCTGGCATTAATAAACTCCTGACAAATACCTTCTTCACCCTTAAACTCCTCGTAGTCCTTGTCCTTGAGAATTTGCTTGCTATCCACAAGAAATATCCTGATGGAGAGACCGATCTGTGGGGCCGCCAGTCCAACGCCGGAAGCATTGTACATAGTCTCAAACATGTTGTCAATCAGCTCCTGCAGATTCGGATAATCCGCTTCAATATCTTCAGCGACTTTGCGCAAAACCGGATCTCCGTAAGCAGTAATAGGTAGTATCATTTGTCTAAAAAATCTTTAATTTGAATTTCGCTCCAAATAGGATTGAAGGATGATCGTTGCACTCACTTCATCTAGCAAGGCCTTGTTTCGTCGGGCTTTCTTTTTAAGTCCGCTATCGATCAAAGTTCGCATGGCCATCTTAGAGGTATAACGTTCGTCCTCTCTATAAATAGGAATATTCGGACAAAGTTTAGCCAAAGCCGAAATAAATCGCTCCACCTCCGGGGCCACAGCAGAAGCAGTATCGTCCATATTCAGAGGTTCGCCAACCACAAATGCCTCCACTTCCTCCTTGGCAAGGTAGCTTTTGATGTACTCCAGGGCCTCCCTATTCGACACCGTCGTCAATCCCGTCGCAATGATCTGCATTGGATCAGTTACAGCCAGTCCCACCCGCTTGGTACCAAAGTCTATCGCCATTATTCTCGCCATTGGGCCAAAGATAAGCATATGGTACAATTAAGAACCAATGCCGAGCTGCAAATTGCTGCTCACCCGACGAATCCCCATAAAAGGGGCAAAATTGGCGACCATAAGACCTGCATAGCCCATTCTTATTCCAAGATCATTCTAATAACGTTTGGCTTCTACTTACTTTTGAGCCAAACAAATACCCTATTTTCTTTCATCAAGCCTACAAGTCTAATTATGAGTAATGAACTGTATCAAAAGTATGTTGCGCAAAGCAGAAAAATCAGTGATGTCAACGCCGCAATTGCTTTAATGCACTGGGACCAGGAAATATACATCCCCAAAAATGCGACAGGTCTTCGTGCCCAACAAATCGCAACGCTTTCCGGTATCCTGCACGAAATGGCCTGCGCACCAGAATTTGGGCAAATCATGAAGTCACTCACTGAGGCTTCCGATCTCGACACAGCTCAGACAAGAAATATCAAAGATTCCTATAACAACTATCAACGCAGAACTAAGTTGTCCAAGGACTTTGTAATGAAAATGTCCGATACGACCTCCAGATCCTTCCATGCATGGCACAAGGCCAAAGCCGAAAAAGACTTCTCCATCTTTGCCCCACTTCTCAAAGAGATGGTCATGCTTAAAAGAGAACAAGCCGAAACATTGGGCTATGAAGACCATCCATACGATGCGCTCATGGAAGAATATGAGCCAGGAGAAAGAGTCGCCAAACTGGATCCGCTGTTTGCTGATGTCCGTCAAAAACTTGTCGGATTTGTACAAGAGATCGCGCAGCAAGAACAAGTAGATGACAGCTTCCTGTACAAGCACTACAATAAAGACAAACAATGGGACTATGGCATCCAACTGCTTAAACAAATGGGCTACGATTTCAACCACGGCCGACAAGATATTGCCGCTCATCCATTTACCATTGACTTTGGCTCACATGATGTTCGCGTCACCACGAGAATCAAGGAAGACAATGTAGCGGAAATGATCTGGTCCTGCATCCACGAAGGCGGCCACGCATTGTACGAGCAGGGCTTACTTATCGAGAATTATGGCCTGCCAACTGGCGCAGCTATTTCGCTTGGCATACATGAGTCGCAATCTCGCCTTTGGGAAAACAATGTCGGTAGAAGCCTGCCATACTGGAAAGCCAACTTCGCCGGGTTTAAATCCATTTTCCCAGAGCAACTACAAGGAGTAGATGTACAGAGCTTCTACAAAGGCATCAACAAAGTGGAGCCTTCTTTCATTCGCACCTCAGCTGATGAGCTGACCTACCACTTTCATATTTTGATTCGCTACGAAATCGAAAAAGCCCTGGTCGAAGGTAGTGTTGCTGTTGAAGATTTACCTTCCGTGTGGAATCAAAAATACAAGGATTACCTAAACGTCGATGTACCCTCAGACGATATGGGCGTCTTGCAGGATGTGCACTGGTCACATGGAAGCCTTGGTTACTTCCCGACTTACTCGCTCGGCAGTTTCTATGCCGCACAGTTCTATCAGCAAGCCTGCAAAGAGGTCGACGATCTCGAAGCACAAATTGCCAATGGAAATATGATGCCTATGTTGGATTGGCTTCGCGAAAAGATTCACCAACACGGTCGACTTTATACAGCAGATGAGCTCTGCAACGAAATCACCGGTGAATCACTAAATTTCGATTACTTCATGGATTATGCCCGCGACAAATACGCCAATATCTATGGCCTACAATCAGTGACAGCATAAGCCAAAATGACATAAGATCTATCGGTACGTTCGAGAGAATTTACTGCTAGAAATATTGGATTATATCAAGCTCCGTCTTCAGGGATTCGGGGCTTGATTTTTTTTGGGAGCTCAGCTGCAATGGGCCGTCGCAGCGACCTACACGTGCTCCGCTAATACTCAGCACTCAGCTAGCTGTTCATGCACGGGCGAGTGCGTCTCTCCGCTTTGCTACGAGCCACCCCCGCTCCGGCATTCACCACGCTATCTGAGCACTTCGTTCCGCTGCGCCCGCGGCTATTCATCACCGTTCTTCGATCGCGCAACTGTCTCTTCTCTACAGTTCCACTATCAAATTAGAAATGAAGAGCAAGAATAATCTAACGAAATGACGTACATGTCCCTTCTTGCACGCATTACTGTCAGTTCTGCAACAATGCACAGCGCCAATTTATCCCTATCTTTCCTCTCTAATTCAAGAAAGTGCAATGAGAAAACTCCTAATCCCCCTTTGCCTCCTAATTCTATTAGGAATGGCCTGCAATAGTAGCAAATCAACAAGCGACAAGGCCCCTGCCGCTTCTTCTCTCAAATCGACAAAATCGACGGAGTTCATTATTCAAACGGATACCGACCAAATTGAAGAAGTAATTGCAGCTGTGAGTGATTATGAAATCGAGCTCGGCAAAAGAATTGCTCCCAATATCAACATGTGGCTGGTAGACGTTAAACATGAAGGCAGGGAAGAAGAGGTTATCGAAAACTTAAAGAAAAACCAACATATCCTAAATGTCCAAACCAACAAAAACATTCAAGGCAGACAATAGGACTTGCACCAAGCATCAAACATCACCCAAAAACACAGCAAAAATGACAAAAAAGCTTACCCAATTTCCCCTCTTAATGCTCGTGGTATGCACGATCTGGCTACAAGCACTGCATGTGCAGGCAGCAGAGTATGTGCCCAACGAACTGCTGGTGCAGATTGAGGAAGGTGCTGACATGGATCGAATCGTAAAAGAGATCGGTCAAACTTTTCCAGATCTTCAACTTGATCGTGAATTATGCAGGCATATGCATATCTGGCAAGTTTCCTTTGACCATCGTCAAACAGAAATGAGCCGCATATACAGAGCCCTGTATGCACATCCAAGCGTCAAGATCATTCAAAAAAACCACCTCATCCAGCATCGGGCCACTACACCTGACGATACTCAGTTTTCGGGGCAGTGGCAATACATTAATAGCGGAGGATTCGGGAGTGTAGCAGATGCCGATCTGGATGCAGAAGAAGCCTGGGATTATGCAACCGGCGGAATGACTGCTCTTGGAGATGAGATAGTGGTTTGCGTGGTGGACGATGGTGTTGATGATGATCACGAAGATTGGGGCGACAATCTCTGGAAAAATGAAGCAGAAATTCCCAACAATGGCGTTGATGATGACGGTAATGGCTATACCGATGATTACAATGGCTGGAACGCAGACAATAATACAGATAATGTCTCAGGTGGTTTTGCAGGTGGGCATGGAACGCCTGTTGCAGGTATTGTAGGGGCACAGGGAAATAACGGCCGAGGAGTAACCGGAGTGAGCTGGGATGTAAAAGTGATGATTGTGCAAGGGGGTGGCAATGAAGCGCAGGCCATTGCCGCCTACAGCTATGCCCTTACAATGAGAAAAAAATATAATGAAACCAATGGGGCCGAAGGAGCCTTTGTGGTTGCAACCAATAGCAGCTGGGGTATTAATGGTGGGCAGCCAGAGGATTCTCCCCTATGGTGTGAATATTATGATACCATGGGCCTGGAAGGCATCCTCAGTGCCGGTGCTACGATCAATGGCAACCAGAACGTCGATACATTTGGCGATCTCCCTACAGCCTGCTCAAGCGAGTACCTGATATCGGTAACCAATCTAAATCAGCAAGACAACAAAGTAAATCAGGCAGGATATGGCCTAACCACCATCGATCTTGGCGCCTATGGGGAAAACACATATACACTGACTAGCGGAAATGGTTATGGTGGATTTGGTGGGACCTCGGGAGCTACACCACATGTAGCGGGTACCATTGGTTTGTTGTATTCGGCTGAGTGTCCTGGTCTAATCAATTTGGCTTATGCCGATCCGGCGGCGGCGGCAGCGATGGTACGAGATGCGATCCTGGAAGGCGTCGTTCCGCTCGATGATCTGGACGGAATCACTGTCACCGGAGGCAAGCTCAACATGCACAATGCAATGCTAAATGTGCTCGATCTAGATTGCGGAGGCTGCTTCGCTGCTAATGATTTTACAACAGAAGCAGCCACACTCGAATCAGCAACCATCACCTGGAGTACAAATGGTGAAACAGAAAGCTTCAACATTCGCTACCGATTGAATGGAGATAGTGAATGGACAGAAGATACAACTACTGATCTGAATTGGTCCATCGCCAATCTAGAGGCTTGCACCGAGTATGAATTTCAAGTCCAGTCCCTTTGTACAGACGAAAACAGTGACTATTCTGATTCCTACATCTTTGTAACAGATGGCTGCTGTGATGCTCCTCAAGCAAGTGACAGCAGCACTGGTGATAACAGCGCTACGGTAGAACTTGAAGGCGTTACGATTGCCACTTCCTATACTGCTGAAATAGCGGTGGCAGGTACACAAGACTGGCAAACAGCAAGCGTTGATGGAACAACAGTGTTTGCAACTGGACTGGAGCCCTGCACAGAGTATGTTATCAGTTTAGGAAGTGCTTGTGGCGGTGATAGCAATGAGGAGGACAACCTGATCTCTGTATTCACTACAGGATGTAGTCTATGCCAGCTGGACTACTGTCCCGCAAGCGCACAAGACAACTCTTTCGAGCATATTCAGTCTGTCAGTATTGGCGACTACACAAATACTAGTACTGAAGACAATAATGCCTTCGGCGACTATGTGGGAGATCCCATTGAGATCATCCTGGGAGAAAACTATGATCTGGAGCTGAGCGCAGGCTATTCTGGAACGGAATATTCCGAAACCTGGCAGATATTTGTCGACTTGAACTATAATCAGGAGTTTGAAGCCAATGAAGAAGTATATAGCTCAAGTCCAACTGCGGGTACAGTGACGGGTAGTTTCAGTCTCTCCGAAGATGAAACTCCGGGGACCACCCGCCTTCGTGTTTTGATGTTCGACAGTAGCTATAGCGATCCCGCAGATGGATGCGGCGAGATCAGCTATGGAGAAATTGAGGAATACTGTGTGAGCCTCATCGGTGCTTGCGACATCAGCGCAGATTTTCTGGAGCTCGAACCACAATGTGCAGGCTCAAACAATGGAGTAATCGATATTGAGATCGAAGGCGATCCAGCTGATTACACCTTCACATGGACAGGCAGCGATGCTACAGGTCCCATAGCTAGCAATCTTGAAGCTGGCGACTACAGTGTAATGATTGACAACGGCGATTGTGTCCAGACTTATGATTTCGAACTTGATGAACCTTCAGCTTTGGAGGTAAGTACAAATTCAGAAGCGGCAACGGACGGTGCCAACGGTACTGCGTTGGTCAATGTAGATGGCGGATCTGGAAACTACAATTATGTCTGGGCTGACTTCCCGGAACAAAACACAGCATCCATCGGAGGTCTGGTAGCCGGCTCCTACAATGTGGTAGTGACAGACGGAAATGGTTGTGTCATTGACACTACTGTTGAAGTAGAATGCGGAATCGCTATTGACGGAAACATCAGCCCACCATCCTGCGATGGTTCAGCGGATGCTTCTATTATGGTAGACGTTTTGTCAAGCGGCGGAGCCGGAAATCTGGTCTTTGACTGGGGAGGCGGACAAACGGATGCAATGATTGAAGGACTAAGTGCTGGAGAGTATTCAGTAGTAGTGAGTGATGGTCCTTGTTTGGCTTTTGCGGACTACGAAATTGAAAATCCTGAGCCGATTAGTTTTGATGCAGATGTGAGCAACAGTGACGACAATAATAATGGAGCCATCTTCTTTGAAGCAACCGGAGGTACTGGAAGTTATGTGTACTTTGTAAACGGAGAAAGCAGTTCCAGTGAAGGCATACAGAATCTGGCCCCTGGGGCTTATGAAATCAATGTCGTTGATTCCAATGGATGTGAGTCAACAACCGAACTCGTTGAGATCGGGTGCTTGCTGGAGGCAGACTTCACGGCCACAGATCTCAATTGTGCGGGCGATGAAAGCGGCGATATTCAAATTGATGTACTGTACTCCGGTGGATCTGGCGACTATACTTATTCCTGGGAAAACAGTGACAATACGGACAATGGTTTGGAAGGCATCGCTGCAGGCACCTATGATGTCACCGTATCGGATGGCAGCAATTGTAGCAATGAGCTCACTATCATTGTTGATGAGCCTGAGGCTCTTTTGGTAGACAGCAGCTTTAGCCCATCTACAGATGGTACTGATGGCAGCATCAACCTAGACGTTTCTGGTGGTACTGGGACTTATAGTTATGATTGGCAAGACTTAGGTGCGGAGGGTGACTCAGCCTCTGGTTTGGGCGCAGGCACGTACACTGTGATAGTGTCTGACCAAAATGGATGTAGCACTGAGATCGATGTGACTGTGGAAGGGGCGAATGTAGGTACTGAGCAGGCGGAGCATCTAGTGCTGGATATCTATCCAAATCCAGTACAATCACAAGTACAGGTAAACACTGCCATTCAAGTGGATCAGATTTCTGTGCAAAACATTCTTGGGCAGGTGCTTTTCTCTATCGAAAATCCTTCGATGCAAATCCTAATAGATACAAAAGCATTGCCAGCAGGTATGTACTTGCTGCAAATCAGAAAGGATAATGAAGTATATTCTGAGAAGCTGGTAAAGAACCACTAGCGGAATCAAGATATAATAATGGAAATGAAGGCATGTTGTGGCGAAAGCGCAGCATGCCTTTTCTCGTTTCCGGGCTTTGTATACCGCTGGTTTTATGATACCTTTCCTTGGTGGTACCCACATCATTCTTTTTACCACTACCCAAACCCTAATTGATACCGCCACTATGCCCGATAAGATTTACAGATCCTCCTACCGAAAACGCAAAGCCTACTGGACTGCTTTCAAAGTAATCAGCAGCTACCTGAAGCTGGGATTTGTATCGAAGTTTCGAGGAAAGACCTACTACGAGAAACAACTTCCGGCTGTGAACCGAAGAAGCGCCGAACAAATCAAAGCCACCATACTGGAGCTACAAGGTCTGTTTGTCAAATTTGGGCAGATGATTTCTGTGATGTCCAACTTCCTGCCAGACGCCTTTCGCGAACCATTGGAAAGCCTTCAAGACAAGAATCAGCCAAGAGCCTATGAAGAAGTGGCTGCAACCATAAAGGAGGTACTGGGAAAATCGCCACAAGAGCTCTTCAGTCAATTTGACAAGGAGCCATTGGCTTCGGCATCGATAGGTCAAGTACACAGGGCCAGGGTGGGTGATCAGGAAGTAGCCGTAAAGATCCAGCACCACAACATCGATGAAATCGCAAGAGCAGATCTTTCGATCATCAAGAAGCTGGTCGAATTACACGAGTGGTTTTTCCACATCGAGGGCTTCGAGTACATGTACGACCAGGTTCGGCAAATGATCGAAGAGGAATTGGATTACATTCGGGAAGCTGAATCCATGCAGCGCATCAAGCAGAATCTTCAATCAGTCCCGGAACTAAGGGTGCGCATTCCAAAAGTATATAGTGAGTTCACATCAAGAAAGACCATCGTTACCGAGTTCTGCGAAGGCACCAATATTGCACATAGGAAAGAGTGGCTGGCCTGGGGACATGATGACAAAGATCTGGCGGAACGCTTTATACACCTATACGCAAAGATGATTCTTGACGACGGATACTATCATGCAGATCCACACCCTGGAAATATCTTAATCAATAAAGCGGGCGAAATTATCTTGCTTGATTTCGGTGCAGTGGCGCTACTGAGCGATCAAATGAAAGCTGCGATACCTGCACTTTTGGAAGCAGTGGTGAAAAATGATGTAGACAAAATGTTGGATGCTATGAAGCAAATGGGTAGCCTTAGTCAGGCAAGCGATGCTGAAGAAGTAGCTATTCGATTCTTGAAGCGGATGAAGGAGTTCATTGAGAAAGAGGTAAAGATTGAAAACCTCAACATAGATGCACAACTAAATCCAGATAGTATCATTCAACTGGTCAGTGATTTAGAGATCAGTAAGATGACGCGAACTTTCAGAGTGCCTAAAGATTGGGTACTGCTCAATCGGGCAATCATGCTGGTAGGCGGAATTGTCAATCAAACTGCCCCGACGCTCAATCCTGTCGAAACAGTGAAACCTTACTTGAAGGAACACCTGCTTGGTGAAAAGAACAATCTGGGTCAATTCCTGATCGACACACTCAAGAACCAAATGGTCACTGCCATTTCACTACCACATGATCTCTCCAAGTTTCTCAATCAGGCCAATCAAGGAAAATTACAACTGGAGGTGCAAGGACTTGATCGATCGGTGGATCGACTCTACCATTTGGGCCAGCAAATCTTGTTTGCCATCTTGTTTCTCTCCACCTTATTTTATTGGTCTTCTTTGCCTGATTCGATTAGCGCTGCTAAATACTATTTCTTTGGCTTTCTGACTTGTCTGTTCGCATTTTTGTTTGCCAGGGCTTTTTGGCGAGGACGGGTTTAGGTGTTTATTGTTGATTGTGAATTGTTGATTGTTGATTGTTGATGCATTAGTGTTTGGTGGC
>JAHDDV010000171.1:9588-11530 GCA_020629205.1 Chitinophagales bacterium
ATCAGAAAGAGAATGAGTGCTGGCCATTTGGAGACTGGAATTTGTGCCTTGCGATCGCTGGCCAAGACCTTGTCTGACTGTTCTAGATAATTTTCATAGAGCTGCTGCGACTTCGTCCATGCCTTGTGCCTATCTATGGTCCGTAGTTTGTCTGCTTCGAAAACATAAAACAGCAGCTCCGATACTCCCTCTGCCTTAAGCTGATGCCAACCAGACTGATTCGGCCAAAATTT
This sequence comes from Chitinophagales bacterium, assembly GCA_020629205.1. Taxonomy (GTDB): domain Bacteria; phylum Bacteroidota; class Bacteroidia; order Chitinophagales; family UBA2359; genus JAHDDV01. The sequence goes on from JAHDDV010000171.1 coordinate 9,822, forward strand.
AGAATAGCTATTGCCAGCAATTGTTTCTGCAGAAATTGTGGTGATCAGACTATCACTTAGTATCTCGAAGGTATTCACCGCAATATTGGGCAATTCAATTTTCAGCTCCTGCCCTACTTTGGGCATATTGTTGTCGAGCAGCCAGAGAGGGGCTTCATCAAATTGATCCCTTTGACTACGCAGGATGCCATCCCAGAGGTCCTTGTGTAAATCCGACTGAGCATTCAATGGCCATAGATAAGTATTCGATAGGGCGGCAACGGTCACATGTCCAAGACCAAAGCGCTTGGAGGCGATCAAGAGCCCCCCAGTTGTGCTCTCTAATTCTGCTTGTAAGATAGGCTTCTTGCTGATGCTGTAGCCATTTGTTTTGCCGAGGTAGAGCTGAGTTAAATGAGGGCTGCGCATATTGATTTGCGCTGACATGGCTGAAGAAGACTGAATGGAAAATTCTCCTTTTAGCCAGGCGCTTTGCTTCAATTCTTCATCCACATTGATCAGGATGAGATCCAATCCTTTGCCTCTGCAATTGCGCTTGATGTCATTGAGTTCTGCCTCCGCAAGATTTAGGAAAGCCTTCTGGTCGAGGATTAGGGTCTCGTAGTTGGAGAGCAAAGAATTGTTTAGGCTTAAGAGGTCCTGTTTAGTCAATCCATAAAAGTCCTGCCGGAATTTTGTCTTGCTGATCTGTTGGCGAACCGCAATTTGGTAGGCCGCATCACGAAGTGTCTTTATGATCGCCCGGGACTCAAAATTCGGCTGAGATAACAGCATTAAGACCCGCTTCTCGATTTCACGAGGGCGGACCATTACCGGCAAGTCGATCTGCTCTTTCAACTGACCTTGTTCATCCAGATAGCTAAGTTGATAGAACTGAGCTCCTGGCACCTTGGTCTGCGCAGTGAGCTGAAAGCGACTCTTGCTCATCTGAATGGAATCGAGCAACATTTCGCCCTTTGCCATCTGTACTTGTGCTTTCGTGTTATCGTTGAGCTGCCCTCCGATCCTGAAATTTTCTCCCTGTATCAAATCCCGGGTCCATTGCAAATTGCTAATGCCAAGTGGTTCGGGGCTCTGGTGAAACACAAATTCGAATTGCTCTAGTGTATCCCACAGATGTTGTGGAATCGACTCCGCAAAGTAGTGCACCTTAGCGATCGCTGTATTTCTAGACAGTGCACTCAGCAAGTCAGGTTTTACTTCGGCCTCAGGCCTGGATAGCAGGCCGGGCTCCTTCTCATACAACAGCAACTTGTTCTCGTGCTCAGAAACAATGGCGGAAAGGTCTTCGGTCGATATTGCATGCTCAGCAAAGATCAATGTGAAGGATTCTTGTCCCTGCTCAGTATACATGTGCAGACCAATCCCAAGCAGGCCAAAGACTGTAAGCATAGTCGGAAATAAACGAGCCCGCATTCGCCTTCGATCCAAGAAGATGCCGAAGAGTAACAGCAGCAAAACACAGCACAGGACAACTTGATTATATGTAGAAAATGGAATTTGGGGCATAGGGAACTATTTGTACAAATTGATAAAATAGTTCTTGTGTAAATCTTCTTGAGAGACGGACTGGCTGGCCTTGGAGGGCACATTTGTTTCGACTATTCGATAGAGTCCGCTGCGCAACTGTTTCCAGCAGTTTGCGCAGTCGCGATCACCCGATAGAATTTTGCGCATCGCCTTTAAGGCAGCGAAAAGATCGGCCTCCT
>JAHDDV010000172.1 GCA_020629205.1 Chitinophagales bacterium
GTCCTTTTGTGTAAGATCTTTGTGCCCTTTTGTGGTAAGAAGAAATTGAAAATAAAGAAATGAAAACCTCAATAGCGAATACCAATAAGACCAAAATATTTGCCGATCTGCGCAAAGCAAATTTGGCCTTTAAGAAACTATATCCCGGAGACAATGCCGATCGTCAGCCGGTACATACGGTGTATGGCGGAGCGCATCTTTTCAAATCTACTACGAGAGATTCTTTGCAAAAGATGGCCTTGGCGTCGATGAAGGCTTATGCACCTGACTTTTGCACTTTCGCGCGAGCGATGGGCATGCCAAATGCAGAAGTCTTGCCTACAAAATCTAAGGAGATCAAAGCTTTAGAGAAAGCCCTGAAAAAAGCCAAAGCCAAGGACCGTCAAAAGATGCCGGAGTGGTTGGCCTGGGAAGTGTATCGCAAGACTAAGAAGAAGCTGAAGCGAGAGGCGGTAGAAGACTTTCGAATAGACTTTGAAGATGGCTATGGAAACCGTCCGGACAAAGAAGAGGATGCAACAGCGGAACGGGCCGCACAGCAGGTGGCTATTGGTATGCAGGAAGGGACATTGCCTCCTTTCATTGGCATACGCATCAAGCCCTTTACGGAGGAGCTAAAGCACCGATCGATTCGAACACTCGATATCTTTTTGAGCACCTTGCTCACTGAAACGAAGGGACAACTTCCGGCAAACTTCATAGTGATGTTGCCCAAGGTGACCATCCCTGAGCAAATCAAAGCATTGGTGCTATTCTACGAGCTATTCGAGAAGAAATTCAAATTACCCAAGGGTACTTTGCTCTTGGAGATCATGGTAGAAACGACGCAGTCTATCATGTCTGCCGAAGGAACTAATCCGCTGAAGAAGTTTAAGGATGCCGCCAAGGGACGTATGCGTGCCACGCATTTTGGCACCTATGATTACACCGCTTCCTGCGATATCACAGCCCGCTATCAGGAGATGAATCATCCCGTTTGCGACTTTGCGCATCATATGACTAAGGTGGCTTTGGCCCATACAGGGGTGCAGCTTTCCGATGGGGCGACGAACACCATGCCGGTGGGTCCACATCGTGGAGAGAAGCTGTCGAAAGCGCAAAGGAAAGAGAATCGAGAAGTGGTACACAATGCCTGGAAGAAGGGCTATGAGCATATCCATCATTCGCTATGGAATGGCTTTTATCAGGGCTGGGATCTACACCCTTCGCAGTTTCCGATGCGCTATGCCGCTGTCTATACATTCTTTCTGGAGAGCCTTCCCGAAGCAACGGAGCGTCTGAAGAAGTTTGTCGATCAGGCGGCCCGGGCTACGCTGATTGGTGATGTATTTGACGATGCAGCTACTGGACAAGGCTTGCTGAATTACTTTATCCGTGCCTATAATAGTGGCGCCATTGGTGAGAAAGAAATCAAGGCGACGGGCTTGACAATGGAGCAGATTCGCTCAAGATCATTTAGGGTAATTTTGGGGCAAGCTTGATTGATTGTTGATTGTGCTTAAGATAATCGACTGTGTCCTTTTGTGGTTAAAAAACGCTCAGTAAAGATGTAGATCCTTGAATAGGCTTAGGTAAAGGAAACTCCAAAAAGTGGCCGCGGGCGAAGATCGTCCCCGCGGCCCCCTTTTCAGAAATCAATCGTCTTTTAAGAATTATAAGCATCCCAGGCTGCCTGCCATTGCTCGCGATTCACAGCCAGTATCCACTCATCCCAATACTGGCCCTCATACAATTTTCGATCCTTCAAAGTAGCCTCTTGCACATAGCCGCACTTCAAAGCATAGGCACGCGACCGCTCATTGTAACCGTAGACCTGCGAGTAGACTTTTCGAAACCCAAACTGCTCAAAGGCCCACTTTAACATCAGCATTTTCGCTTCTGTTCCATAACCCCTACCGCAGTACTCCTCTCCCAGCATCGTACCGGTTTCACAAGTACCATCATAAGTATTCACCTTCATCACCGAGATGGTTCCGATGATCTCATTTGTCTCTACGAGTCGAATCCCAAAACAATACACCGACTCGTTCTTATTGACTCTCCGGATAAATGCCTCCTCCCCTTCCAGTGTCATGTCCTCACGAAGATCACTTCCCAAAAAGTGCCGAACCTGATTGTAAAATGTCATCAATCGCGGAGCATCCGCAAGTGTGACCGGGCCTAGATAAACCCGCCTTCCTTCTATTCTTGGACCTTCCATTGGTTCAGTTTTTTGGCATAAGTAATTTTACTCCTATGATTGGTACTAACCAAGACTGGCTGATAAAAGTTTCTTGCTAATCAAAATTGTTGTATACCCCAAAGTCCACACAGTCCCCATGAGGTTCTGCGACATATCAATGTCGCAAGCTACGTCCCCGAATCCTTCAAGTACCAAAGTCTGTCGGCGCGCTCTAAAACTCATCCCATCACCGGTTCAAACCAAAAAAGAGACTTACCATTGGCCTGGTCCTGATTCAATTTGAGCAGTTCTTTTTTTTGGAGCCCAACAGTATGGTCACGTGGCAGCGACCTACTCGTGTTCCGCTAAAATGTCCTACCTGTCTGCTTGTTCCTTGCTCAGCGCCTGCTGTCTCGCCGCTGCGCTCTGAGCCAGCATGCACTGGCAGTCACTGGCGCATACAGGCAGGCCATACCGCTGCACCCGAGGCTATTCATCACCGTCTTTCGAGCGCTCGGATGAGACTCAAGACGCAAGACAACCTTGATCCTTGATCCTTGATCCAGCCATTAAATGCTAAGCACTTTCGCAAAGGACTTCCTCTCAATCTTGCTGTCGACCCATGCAATCAAATCAAAGTATTGAAAAGCAATCTTCTCCTGTGGATCTTTCTCTAAGGGAAGCAAGTCTTCCTTGAGTACTAGAAACTGTTTCTTGAGACGACGTGAGGAAGTTTCGAAGGCGATGACTTTGAAATGCTTGAAGAATACTTCCTCCAGCTTGAAGAGCTTATCCTTGTATTTCAGGTGTCGAAAAGAATAGTCCATTAAGCTGTCCAGGTACTTTTCATTTTTGAGCTCATACTGTACCAGTAGCTGAAGGACATGTACGAGTGCGACTAAGTCCTGAAGGATGCCTTTGTCTGCATTGAACAGGATTTGATTGATGCAGGCAGCGGCCTTTTTCAAATCTTCATTGATGATGTACAGGTAGGTGAGCAAGTAATTGAGAATGATCTTATTTCTGTCCGAGATACTGTTTTCAAATTTCGACAAGCCTTCCTCCACAGCTACACAAGTGGCTATTGCTGTACTGTAATCCTTGGTCCCTAGCAATACGTTCATCTCGAGGGTATAGGACTGGCAGAAGATTCGTTCGGCTAAATTGGGGATAGCATTGAAAGCCTTCTGCTCGGGCAAAGCACGCATTTTCGCCAAGCCTTGTTGAAGCATATCGTAACGCTTTAGGCCATTGCAATCCAGCAAAAAGTTTTGCAACACCGCCAGATACTTCTCTGGATACTGTTGCAACTTAATCGGGTTGCTTTCGAAGAGATCGATGTAAGCTTGATTACTTTCGAATGCCGCAGCAATGTCGCCTTGCATAAAGGATAAGGCAGATTGGATATGATGGTAGTCCATGCGAGCTCGAAAGCTCTTTGCTTTCTCTGGGGATTGCAGCAGTTTGTTTTTCTTCAATTTGTTTATGAAGCTGCTACTCTTTTTGTTTCGTTGAATCCCTTTTTGAAATTGAAAATGATAGAGATCAGAAATCAGCTTCCAGTAGTCGATCCGATTTTGTAGTATTTGCAAATTCTCAGACTCTTCTTCGTACAGCAGTTCTATATCACTTGCCTTCAAACCTTTAAGTTCTGTTCCGGCTTGAATCTTCCTTTTTAAGACTGTCAGCTCCAGGAGAGAAACATACTCTTCTTCGCGTAGTGCCTGTCGTTTGAGTTTGCGCAGCAATGACAGGCTTTCTTTCACAAAACCCTTCTCATAGAGTATTCCGGCATGATGAATCTTCCGCTTGAGCTGTAAGGCTTTGTCGGAGGACAAGTGAAACTCGTGCAAGCTATCCAAAATCAATTCTTTCAGCTGGGTCTTGGCAGTCGTCAGGTACCTGGCCACCTTTTTTCCCTGCAATTGCTCTACTATAGCCGCTTCATCATACAGCTTTTGGTTTTGAATCAGCTCGAAAAGCAGTAGGTGATTCGACTTCTTGTTGCTGGCAAAGCCCTTTGCTTGCAAGGTGAAGTACCGCTTTTCGGCCTTGGTCATCGATTTAATCAATAAAAACAGGTGATCTGAGATGGCTTTCACTCCAATAGAATTTTAGTTTTAAAAGTGCAATTACCCACTAAAAATGCTCAATATACCACTATTATACCCAATAGATTTTTAGTTTTCTAGCATTTTTTGCTTCCAGAGCCTATGTACCGCCTCTATCTTTGGATCAACATCAGCGAGATAAGCTGAAATTATTTGTCAACATTAAAATTTATCAGACATGACTTATCTAAGAAATCTTATCGCGGTACTAGCAATTATTCTAGCTACACAGACAATCAGCACAGCCCAGTACAATCAAGGAGGATTTGGGCAACAACAATTCGGGCAACAGCAGTTTGTCCAGGGCTACGGACAGCAAGCCGGCGTACTTGCTCAAGTGGGGCAGTATCAGCTTACTCAAATGGATGTTCAGGCATTCATTAGTATTCTGGAAGTTGCTTCGGGGCAGCCCTTCAACCCTCAAATGCGACAATTGGTGACGCAGCAAGTTGTCCAGCAATTTCAGATGAATCCAGCCGGCACTGCACAGGAGCTGCAGGCATGTCATCAACTACTAGCTTTGGCTCAGTCAGGCGGATTTGGGCAGCAGCAGTTTGGAGGAGGAATCCAGCAGCAGCAGAATTTCAATATCGATGCACTCATGTATGGGGGACAAAATCCGTTTACGGGTCAACAAGCAGTGGAATTTGGTCAGTTTCAAAATCAACTCTACGACCAAAACATTCAATTCCAGCAAGACATGCACATCGAGCAGCAGTATCTGGACGACATGTACCTACAAGATCAGATCGACTACGACTACAACAACAGCTACGATTACAATAGCTACGATTACAACAATGATTACTGAAGCAAGTAACTGAAATTAGTCAATCGATGATCGGTTCCTGTCTGGTTTGCAGCAAGAATGATTGCTTGCACTCCTGCAGGAAACCAGATCGCACATCTCAAAAACAAAACAAAAACCACAATCATGAAAAATTCAAGAGTAAAAGTAATCTTCATCCTTGGCATCCTATTGTTCGACTTTGCCATTGCAAAGGCACAGACCTTTAGCAGTATTTCCACACCGGAAAACATCGTAGGAGAAAGAACGATTAGCGTAGTGACAGATGCTTGCCCAACATCGGGAGATTCAGGAGTCTATCTATACTACTCCAATAATGAACAAGAGATCGGGTCGGCAACTTGCCCAATGGCAAAGGCGAAATGTGAGGAGATCGGAAACGGTCGAATGAAGTGTACGGTGATTCTGCCTCATACCAATACCAAGTACCTTACTGGTAAACTTAATGGCCACATACCGGAATTCTTTGAGGGGATGAGCCCAAATGCAGAAGACCAAAACGCACGCAAACTAAACTCTCATTCCACCGTCTACTATCAGTTTGAGAGAGCCAATGGTAGCAACGATGTAGAGCGTACAAATGTGGCAAGTTTCAAAATGCCGCGACGCCTGAGAATTGTAAACCTGGGAGACTCTTACAGTTGTGGAGAAGGTGCTCCCTCGGTAAGCGGATCCAAGTGGATTAATTCGAACACGCATCGATCGAAGAAAGGTGGTCAGCGACTCGCGATCAAGAAGTTTATCAATGAAAACCCAGGTGTGGCAGTTTCCTGGAAGGACATCGGAAACTCAGGAAGCACTACTACCCTAGGTATGTATTCCCCTTGGCATGGACAAGATGGACAGATCGATATTGTGAATGACTGGATGGATCAATACAAGATGGGCAAGATAGATGCGGTAGTATTGGCAATCGGAGGTAACGACGTTGGATTTGCCCCCCTAATAGCTGCAACATTAAATCCAATAGAGACGAATCCGAGACTGGATACTGACTTCCCGGAGCGATTTGCTGCAGAACTAGTGGAATTAAAGCTTGGCTATGAAAACCTGGATCAGACATTTGATAATGACTTTAAAGCGGATCATGTATTCATAATGGAGTATCCAGATTTAAGTAGAAATGACCAGGCGCAGTTTTGCAATCCTACAATTGATCCCTTTGATTGCTTAAGCATCATTGACATTCAAGCAAATGAAGCCGACTATAGCTTTGCCTATCATGAGATCATCACACCGCTCAACAATACAATTGAAGAAAGTGCTGCAGAGCTGGGCTGGACGTACATGGACGGCACAATGGACTTGAGTAGGAGAAACGGTGTCTGCAATTGCGAAGAAAGCTACTTCAATACTTTGTCTCAATCTCGGCAGGAACAAGGAGATTATCAAGGAGCCTACCATCCTAACAGAGATGGACAAAGAAGAGTCATAAAGCCAATCGTCTATGAGCATTTGGCCGAATCATTCACAAGAGCCAACCGAGCGGCAACAGGGGCTAAAGAAGCAGGCCCAAAGCTACCTGAATTTCTGGTTAACAAGCAGTTGAAGCTGTCAAAGCAGGCAAAGCTCCATGGCTTGAAGATTGCGAGCAATAGCAAAGCAGAAGTGCTAAAACAGGAGGCCAAACTAAATGCCTTAGGCAAGAAGTCAGAACAAGCAGGGAAACAGAAGCCAAAGCAAAGTGCAAAGCCGAAGAAGCCTTCTCAAACTTCTAAGCCAAGTGCAAAGCCAAGGCAAATGCCGAAGGTTCGTCCAAAAGTTTCAGGCATGCCTGATCCAAGAATGAGAAAGCCGAAGAAGCCACAGAAATTGTAGCATTGCCTTAAGATATCAGAAAGCCCTCATCGCTCGGCGATGAGGGCTTTCTTTGTAGGCTTTATCGACTACATAACCCGTTGAGAGGTCGATCAGCTCAAAATTTTAGTACCTGACGTGCTTCTCCAGCCAGAGAAATCCAATAGAGACCTGGCATCCATGATGAAGTATCAATTTCATGATTTCCTGTCCATACAAGGGCAGAATAAATGAGCTGAGATTTACTGTTGTAAATCTGCAGGACCTGTTCGGTACTTTCCGAACTGATCCATAATTGCAGGCGATCACTAGTAGGATTAGGATAGCATTGAAATTGGCTTGCTGCTGCACTCACTTCCAAACTGGAAGGCTGATCAATACTCACCACCTCAAGGGCCATTCCTTCTCCTCGAATCCACAGCTTATTGTCTGCTTCAAAGAGATCGAGAATTTCACCACTTAATGGAAAATTCGCAGGACTGTACTCCGATACAGCGAAGCTCTCCAAATCGAACTGTCGCAAAGAATTGCCTCGGGAGACAAAAAGCTCTCCTGCTACAAACTCCATATGCTCAGCAAAATTGAGTGCAGGAAATGCGAATCCTGCATAAACATCCCAATGATCATCCTCATACCGAATCACGGAAGCAGCTGAATTGTCTGTCAACAGGAAGATGCTCTCACCGACTACGTCCATCTCGATAATTTGCGGTACTTCGTCAGCTGGAATCTCCTCCAAATCTACTAAGGTTTCCAAAGCACCATTTACTGTAGAATAAGCATACAGCGTTTCACATTCAGCGATAAGGATTTGATCGCCGGATTGGGCGAGTCCCCGGCAGCATTGCCCTGTGAAGCCTGCCTGAACTTCTGCCCAGTCACCATTGCTCAATCTTAACAAAGGAAAACCCGATTTTGAAACCCAAAAATTGCCTACTGTATCTCCCAGCACCTGATACAAGAGCTCTTCATCTGCTTCCAATGACAAAGGAGAATTTTGATCATCGTAAGCCGTCACAAGACCATCCTTTACATGCAGCATGGTACTACGATATTTGTAGGAGGGGTTGTCATAATGGCGCATATAGACCACATAGTTTTGTTCATCAATAACCGAAAGCCCGACTACCTTATGGGGTAAGTCCATTTCTGTTTCCTGGAAATTCCATTGACCTTGATCCTGCCATGCCAGGGTTCCATTCAAGAAGGCGAAAGCACGTCCCGAAGGATCCGAAGTGATCACATAAGCTGGATCATCGATTAGCTCATGAAGGCTTGTATTCGCCAATTCATATTCCTGATACTCATCCCCATCAAATCGACCCATTTTTCCGATGCGCGGCAGAAACCACATCTCTCCCTCAGCATCAAGGCTCATAAATTTGTAATCCTGATCCGGCACCTCCAGATCAGATTTTAGCCAAGCGCCATTTTGATATTCATATAGGCCCTTTCCCTGTGGTGAGTCGGCAACAGACCAAAGTTGTCCATCGTTGCTTTGGCAAACGGTCCGCATATTGATGCCATGCGAGGTCCACAGTTCCCCATCAAACTGGTAGCAGAAGTTTTCCTTGGAAGCAAACCAGAGGTCTCCACTGAAATCCTGATAGGCATAGTTCATCACACCGGCATCTGCAGGAATCGAACTGGAGTAATCGGTCCATTCTCCATCCTGATACATGAAGACACTGGCCCGCCCCAAACACCATAGTCGATCTTGCTGATCAAGCAGGACATACCAAATGCCTTTATCTCCACCATTGTTTTCATTTTCCGGAAGCCCCAAGACTTCCCATTCTTCATTCGCATAGCGAAGCAATCCGGTCTCTCGGGTAGCTACCCACCAGACTCCTTCGGGATCAATTTCCAGTGAAAGAATACCATTGGCCGGAGTGCCTTCAATGGGAATGTCAATTCGATTGAAGACTTCGGTGTCCATATCTACTTCTGCCAAGCCAAGCTCATAGGTTCCGATGATGATTCGGTTCCCATCAAATTCCATATCATCGATGCGGTAGGAATGCAAATCGCTGTTCCCTTTATTCAGGGTTTGGTAAATGCCGGTCTCTTTATTGAATCGGACAAGCCCATTCTCTGTGGCAATCCAGAGCTCTCCATTATGTTCTTTAAAGGTTCGAAATTCAGCATTGGCAGAATAAACAAACCAGTCTTCCTTATCTTGTTGGCCCAGACAATCGATGAAAAAGCTGAGCACAAGAATGGTCAAAACGGGGTAAAGGATAAGATTCGACTTCATAATTTGCGGTTTTTGGTATAGTCTAATGAAGGTATTAAAAGTTTGGGCAATTCTCTGCATGGTGGTGTATGGTGCCTGGTTTGTTGATAGTTGATAGTTGATTATTAGTGTAGTGTCTTGGCCCAGCTTGACCTCCGGTCAAGCTGAACTCTAAAGAGCTTGCGTGGTTGATGTTACGAAACAGCCAGCAATACGAAGCACCCGCAACCCGTAATCTAGACACTTCTCCCACGAGCCACGATCGGTGAAAACTAGCCCCGATAGAAGAGGAAATGGAGGTGCTGTACAGGGGACTGAGTATGCCACTAGCGATGGCTCGGAACAAAGTGGAGAGACGGCGCTAGTGGATATACGAAGCCCCTGGGCAGTGCCTCCATTGGAACGGATAGCGGGACGGTCATCGCCACGTGGAGCGCTGCCTGGCTCCAAAAAACAGGAATTGTTGTTTTACGACTAACATGAGCTGAAAATTGGGACTAGTGCTACGTAAACGCAGTTCGCAACACCTTTAAGGGCTTCTATTTCTGTCATCCTTCGTTGCTCGTCGGTCGCGTAGCTATGGCTATGCTTCCTCCCCACGTCTCGGCTGACAAAAAGATAAGCTCCTTACAGGTGTCACGTACTTTGTTCACGCAGCACTAGTAAGCAGACTAATATGTCCGCAAACATCCTTATCTTTCCCATATGGAAAACAACCAGCGGCACGACAAGATTGACTTCAAGGAATGGTTGGAAAAACTACAACAGGAGAGCTGGCAGTTGGAACTAATCATCTCTGGATTTGCCATCTTTGGGCTGTTTCGGGCCCGGCCATTCATCTTTGAGATGCATCAGGATATCGCGGCAACGGTGGTGGCCAGCACAGCGCCGATTATGTTCATGAGCGTTGCGCTTATCTTTGCATGGCTGATTTTTGTGACCAATCTATTGTTACATGTTTTTGTGCGAGGATTATGGATTGGAGCCATTGGCTTGCGTTATGTTTCCGGGGAGATCGATTATGAAGGACTGGGATACAACAAGCTGTTTACAGACTATTACCGAAACAAGGTGGGCACCTTTGATGCCTATATTGAGCGTCTGGAACGATTGGCAAGTGTCATCTTTGCCTACACTTTTCTGCTCTGTTTCATGCTGATGTCGACCATGTTTTTCTTTACTGTACTGATGGTAATTATTGTGGCCATGGTGATTCTCATGGGTGATTATCATATGCTCAGCCACCATATCAATATCAATCACCCCATTCCCGTTTTCATTTTCTTTGTCTTACTTTTTTGGGGATTTGTCATGCTCGTTGATTTTGTTTCGATGGGGATGTTGAAGAAGATCAAGCAGAGGCATTTTGCCAAGTTCTTTTTCTGGATGTCGAGAATATTCTCCATCATGACCTTGTCCTTCTTGTGGCGCCCCTTATTGCTAAATTTTCTAGACACCAAATATACCAAGCGGCTTTTGCTTCTTTCTGTTCCCTACTATATTCTCTTGCTTTTTGTCCTACCCTCCTTGACCTTCAAAACTCAGGGCAACTACCCCAGTTTCAGTTTGGGAAAACAAACACTGCAAGATGCCGTTCATGCAAACTCCTTTCACTTCCAGTACTACGATGATGACCGCGAAAAGATGTTGAAAGACAGTCACTATAATCCGATCACCACTGCCTGCTTGCCAAGCAAACGTGTCTCTGGCAACTTCCTGGAAGTCTTTGTGAAGTCCCATAAATCAGATGGAATGCGCCTAGAGGATCAAAGCGGCGAAGTCTTCCCATTATCCAAAACGGGATTTCTAATTTCAGATCTTTCGCACCCGGAATATTATCCTGAGGAGGAATTGGGAATAGAAGATTCGGATAGTTTGACAGTTGAAATCAGACAGGGCTATCAGGACAATTTGCTGCAAATCAAGCAACGGATTATTGACTTTATCGAGATTCGAATTGATGGCGAAGTCATCAGCAATGAGCTCATCAACTATGACTACTACATGCATCCCGAGACTCAAGATGTAGGCATGCTTGCTTTCGCTCCCATCAATGGCCTAACACCTGGCAGACATACTCTTGTGGTGGAGAAAAAATACCACAAGCTTAAGCCTTCCGGAATGACTTTGGATACTAAGACTGCGGTGATTCCATTTATTAAGGTAGACTGATGTGCAAGGATCAAGGTGCAAAGAGCAAGATGTGGTGAATCAACTTCTTTCGAGCTCGAGAAATATATCGGTGATGGCCTTAGCGTGGGAGGTGGCTTGCGACATTGATATGTCGCTGAACCTCTAATCAAGACAGAAGACTGAGGACGAAAGACGAAAGACGAAAGACTGAGGACTAGAAACAAAACACCAGA
>JAHDDV010000173.1 GCA_020629205.1 Chitinophagales bacterium
AGAAACTAGAAACTAGAAACTAGAAACTAGAAACTAGAAACTAGAAACTAGAAACACACCAATCAAAAACGAAAGAGAGTAATGAAGTACGATGTGACAGTGATAGGCTCGGGGCCAGGTGGATATGTGGCAGCCATTAGAGCCGCACAGCTAGGATTCAAGACGGCCATCATCGAGCGCTATCCGACACTGGGAGGAACCTGCCTGAATGTGGGCTGTATTCCATCGAAGGCATTGTTGGATTCCAGTGAGCACTACTTCAATGCGACTCACCACTTTAAGGAGCACGGCATTGATGGAGCTGTTTCGCTCAATTTTCCTCAGATGATCAAGCGAAAGTCCGAGGTGGTGGAGCAAAATACCGCCGGTATCGACTTCCTGATGAAGAAAAACAAGATCACGGTCTACCATGGACATGGATCTTTCTCTGATGCCAATAATATTGACATTGCTAAGGACGATGGGACCATCGTTCGGATCGAGACCGATAAGGTGGTCATTGCCACCGGTTCCAAGCCAGCTAGTTTGCCCTTCATTAATATCGATAAGGAGCGTGTCATCACTTCAACCGAGGCATTGAGCCTACAAGAGCTGCCAAAGACTATGGCAGTGATTGGTGGAGGTGTGATAGGTGTGGAGCTGGGTTCTGTCTACTCCCGACTCGGTACTAAGGTGACTGTGATTGAGTATATGGATCGCATTATCGCGGGCATGGACAAGGATCTGGGCAAGGAGCTCATGAAGACCATGAAGCGGGAAGGAGTGGAGTTTCATGTGAGCACTGGTGTGACAGCTGTCGAAAACACGGGTAATGCTGTCAGCATTACAGCGAAAAACAAAAAGGGAGAAGAAGTGAAAATAGAGGCAGAATACTGCCTTGTATCTGTGGGTCGTAAGCCATACACCGATAGGCTGGGCTTGGAGAACATCGGCCTGAAGACAGATGATCGGGGGCGCATCGAAGTAGATGCTCATTTACAGACCGCTGTTCCAGGGGTATACGCAATTGGCGATGTGATCAAAGGGGCCATGTTGGCTCACAAGGCGGAGGAAGAAGGTGTCTTTGTGGCCGAGGTGATGGCAGGGCAGCATCCACATATAAATTACAAGCTCATCCCTGGAGTGGTGTACACCTGGCCCGAAGTGGCAGGAGTGGGCTTCACCGAGCAAGAGCTAAAAGCGGAAGGTCGAGCCTACAAGTCAGGAAAATTCCCATTCAAGGCCAGTGGCAGAGCAAGAGCTAGTATGGATACTGACGGTTTCATTAAAGTCCTGGCAGACAAAGAGACGGATGAGATTTTGGGCGTTCATATGATCGGCCCGCGTATCGCTGACCTCATAGCTGAGGCCGTTGTAGCTATGGAGTACAGAGCTTCAGCGGAAGATATCTCCCGCATGTCGCATGCCCATCCAACGTATACTGAGGCCTTTAAGGAAGCTTGTCTGGCAGCCACTGCTAACCGACCCATTCATCTCTAGTACACAGGGCCAAGAGGCTGATTAGGACTTTCTGTCGAGACAAGAAGGGCAATACCATTTATTGGGGGATAGCAGCCGATAGCTGCTGCAAAGTACCTCGCTTTTTTCGAAAAGCCTATGCTTCCACCATTTCCAAAAGCTTTACTTTGCGTTCGATTCCTGAAACGCGCTCGATCAATGCTGCGCGCGACTTCTTCAATTGAGTTATCTGTGCGCTGATTTCATTGGGCTTAAGGGAGCTACCGTTCTCTCCAGTATGAGAGCCGGATAGCAAGTGTTCAGATTTTCTAATCCGGGCATCCAGTTCATTCAACTGATGCTTCAGGTCATTGGCTAACTCTACCGTCTTTACCTGAAATTCATTTCCATAAATTTCGTTTTCAATCCGCTCGATATTCTTCCAGTCGGCTCGATAGGTTTCTCGCAATACAAAAGCCGTGTCATTTTGATTCTCTTCGCGAACTCTGTTGTGGAAGAGCAGATCTGGTACCAGCATTCCGTTTTTATCAACACGGTTGTGCAAAGAGATCAAAGAATTATCGTCGATCATATAATAGCTAGAGAGACGCATCGGCACCTTAAGTAGAAACAATCTAAAATACTTAGGAAACTTCTTGAAGCACCGCAGCATATGTGAGAAAGCCTCATCAAAAAGCAGCTCTATAATGCCTTTTATTGGTTCGTAATTTTCATCGGAAAAGAATGGATAATTGCTCACGTCCAATGGCAATTGGAGAATACGTCGATAGCGAAAACTGTCGCCCTGCAATTGCTTCTTTTCCATCTTTGCTTCGAGGGTTTCGAAGAAGAGCAAGTTTTGTTGGTGGTAGTAGATACTGCTGATTGAGTCTTTGTTATCAATGCCCATATTCTTGGCACTGTAATCAAGCACATTGAAGGAATGCTCCGCTGAAGCCATACTCTCCAAAAATGTATCGAAAAATTTTTCCGCGTATGGCCGCTGACTGACGCTGCCATCCAATGTAAAGTTGAGGCTAGTCACTTCGTTTGCAGACTGCCGCACACCAGCAAATCTGGTGGGAAAATAATCGGCTGCCAATCCTAGCTCGGATGGCGGGATATCCAATAGTCTGCAGATGATGGAAACTTCACCTTTCTTGTAACTATCCATTTGCTTTCCCAATAGGTTGTAGAAGGTCGCTCGACTAACTCCCATCTCGGTATAGAAGTCTTCCTTGTCGATTTTTCGCTCCTCTAATATTCTGCAAAGGGAGGCTCCTAGCAGTGAATGTTTTCCCATTTCCAATTATTGGACCAGACTCTAGAAAATTTTCAGAAAAATAGCCAAATTTTCCTCCAAAATTGATATGTCGATTTCCAAAAGGTATAATAAGTTGTCGTCTGTTAGGTCGCAGTGTTGCTTTTCCCCTTTATATGGCCGACTTTTGTATGGTGACTGCTTGATAATGACTGAATTGCAAACTTTTACCTATAGCAATAATTGATGTTAATAAGCCCGGTTTTAAGGGCTAAAGCAGTTTGCGCCAGTATTTAAATGAACTTACGTATTTAGATTTTGTTTGAATTGAATTTTTGTTTGTTTTAAATTCCTCCGGCAATGTGGCTTTTGGCCTTTGTTACGTCTCAAAATAGAGCAAAAAAGGGAATCATCTTGTAAACCAAAAGTACCCAATTCCCTTTAGGTACTTATGTAGAATGCTCTTTTGAAGGTGTGAATCCCTGCTTGCCTCTTGGCCAGCAGGGATTGTCTTTTTTGGCTACTATATATATGGACGGTGTTCAAACATCAAATGGGCCTACAAGCCCAATTGCACATTCCACAAATCCGCATAAATCTTCCCTCTTTCCAGCAGCTCATCATGCCTACCCGACTCCGCCAATTGTCCATCCTGAAGCACCAATATATTGTCGGCATTTCGGATCGTCGATAAGCGGTGGGCAATGATAATGGCCGTTCGGTCTTTGGTCAGACTTTGCAGGTTCTTCTGGATGGATTTTTCGGTCTCATTGTCAACAGCACTGGTTGCCTCATCCAGTATCAAGATTGGAGCATCTTTCAGGATCGCACGAGCAATGCTCAAACGCTGACGTTGCCCCCCAGATAGCTTAATTCCTCGTTCCCCAATTATGCTTTCATATGCATCCGGCAAGGCATCTACAAAGTCATGCAGTTCGGCGCGTTTCGAAGCACCAATTACAGCCTCCAAAGGAACATCTTCCATACCATAGGCAATATTGTCCCTGACAGAACCGTGAAACAAGTAAACATCCTGGCTTACCAGACCAATATTCTGCCGCAGCGAACGTAACGACCAATCACGGATGTCAACACCATCGACTGAAATACTGCCCCGATCCAAATCGTACAAGCGCAGAAAAAGCTTGATCAAGGTCGTCTTCCCCGACCCGGTGGATCCAGCAATACCTATCGTCTCCCCTGCTGCAATTTCAATGCTCAAACCACGAACGATCGGCAGGCCCTCTTGATAGGAAAAATGAGCATCCTGCACAGACAGGCGGCCGAGTGAACGCGTACATGTAAATGGCTCTTCAATCTCCTTAATGCGTTTATCCGCTTCCAATAGGGCAAAGACCCGTCGTGCACTTGCATTGGCTCGCTCGTACTGATCAAAAATCCGCCCCAGACGCGTAATCGGCCACAGTAGCCGCTGTATCATCATGGCAAACAAGGTTATGCTGCCCAAAGTCAGCCCGCCCTTTCCTTGCAATAACCAATACGAGCCAACAAGCATGGTCAAAGTAAATCCCACTGCCACAAACATTCGAATGATCGGTACATAGGCCGTGTTGTAACGAATTGCATCAATATTCTTATCTCGATAATATGCACTCTCCTCTGCCAAACGATCTCTTTCAAACTTCTCAGCAGTAAAACTCTTGATCACTGAAATTCCAGAGATATTGTTCTCCAATCGATTACTCACATAGCCCACGGCCTCCCTGATGACCTTGTACTTTGGCGACATCAGGTTCTTGTAGAAAAAGCTGGCAACAATGATGATCGGTACTGGTACCAAACCAAGCATTGCCAAGGGTAAATTGACAGAAACCAAAACAAATCCACAGAAGATAATCAGAACAATCATCTGCAGTATCTCGTTAAAACCCGTATTCAGGAAAGTCTGCAGCTGATTGACATCATTGTTCAGCATAGCCATCAGATTGCCCGTTCGTTCCCGCTCAAAGAAGGCCATCTCCCGATCCTGCATCTTCGTATAGGCATCCAATCGCAGATCGTGCTGCACTTCCTGAGCTAAGCTTTGAAAGCCTCTATCGTACAACCATTCAAAGAAACTCTCAAAGGCAAAGACAAACATGATCAGCAGCGCAAGTGCAGTAGCCACTGTGATTGGATCGGCTGTCCCCAGAAGATTCACCACCCAGGAAGGAGGGTTGCCGCTCAGATTATCAATGATCCATGCAACCATTACCGGCGGCATCAAATCTGCAATCTTGTTGATGATACTGTATACAGAGGAAATGGCTAACTTCGGATAGTAGGGCTGCATGTAGGCAAACAGCTTCAACATCGGATCCCGTTCCTTGGACATAAGCGCGTGTGTGGTTTTGTTTCACAAGTTAGCACAAGTATTAAGGAATCACTCAGTCCATCTGCAGGCACATCAAAAGAGCAAGAATTATAAATGAGAAAAACCAACAATTGAATATGTACCAGCTAAGTCAAATCAACATCTTTCCCATCAAGTCTTTGGGAGGAATTGCCCTCGAAGAAGTCGTCATGACAGACCGAGGATTGGCATACGACCGCAGATGGATGCTCGTCGATCCAGAAGGCAATTTCATAACGCAGCGAAGCTTTCCCGAGATGGCCTTGTTCCAAACCAAGCTGTCCCAAAATGGTATCACCATCTCTGCACCCTACCCTGCTCTTCCCGACATCACCTTGTCCTTTGACGGATATTCGCAAAAGAGCATGTCAGTCCAAATCTGGGGAAAGCACTGCGAGGCAACAATCTGTGGCGACAATTATGATGCCTGGTTTACACAAGCACTTGGTCAGCCTTGCCATCTGGTTTACATGCCCGAGCCCAGTCAAATTCCTGTGGACCCAGACTTCGCTAAGAACGGAGAACTAACCAGCTTTAGCGATGGCTACCCAACTTTGATTATCGGTGCAGCCTCTCTGCAAGACCTCAATTCCAAGCTTGAGCAGCCGGTCAAAATGGATCGGTTTAGACCCAATCTTGTCTTCTCCGGTGGCTCAGCATTCTGCGAAGACAATTGGAAACATTTCCAAATCGGCAGCCTTGAATTCTTTGGAGTCAAACTCTGCTCAAGATGCGTGATGACCACGATTGATCAACAAACCTCAAAGGGCGGTAAAGAGCCCCTGAAGACCCTGGCCACCTACCGCAAGCAAGGCAACAAAGTAATGTTTGGACAGAATCTCTTACATAGAGGCATGGGAACACTGAAAATTGGCGACGAAATTGCGCTATTGACCTAATTAAATTTTTGGAGCCCAGCAGACTCGCATATGGCAAGGACCGTCCCGCTGTCCGTTCCAATAGAGGGCCCATACAGGGGCTTCATGCATCAGCTGGCACGGTCTGCTCGTTCCTCACAGCCCCTGCCAGCTGCGCATTCAGTCCCCTGTCTGAGCCCTCTATTTCCCCTTCCATCGGGGCTATTTTGCACCGACCTTGGCTCTCTTGGAGCTTGAAAATCAATACCTTATTGTGAGAATGACCTGTTCGGTAGCCCGAAAGTCACTCATTTGCCCGCAAATTGTCCGCATATGCAGTCAATGGACGACTGTACATTGTTTGTGTAACTTATTATGCAAATGTAGTACACAATCTGAGCACCTTTTCATATTTTTGTGCCATGCTTCAGCGACTACAATCTGTATATCTGGCACTGGCGGCTTTGTTCTGCATCGTGTTCCTCTTTGTGGATAGTATCGAACAAAATGATGTCTATTCCTCCGCCCTCGACCACACACCACTGCTGGTACTTAGTATCATCTCCGCAGTGGTAGGCCTCGCTGATGTTTTCCTATATCGTAACAGACCCCTCCAAATAAACATCTGTCGTTTCAATTTGCTGCTGCTACTGGCAATGATCGGCATCGCATTCTATTTGGAGTATCTAGATAAAGACTTTTCGCCATGGATGGGGATGGCTATTCCCTTCCTGGCTCTTGCTTTGAATTTGATGGCCATTCGTGGAATACGAGCAGACGAAAACCTCGTCCGATCAATGGATAGATTACGATGATTTAAGACCCTACTTTCTGATACAGCGATTTTCAACTTTACCCGATATTAAACATATCTTCCTTACACCGAAGTAGTAATACACCAAAACTGTTACCCCCGGTTGACGCCAGTGTTACAAGAGGTCTCTTTTTTGAGGAGACAGTTTGAATACACTTAACTAAGACTTAATAAAGCACGACCTTTAGGAAATACTCGAAATCCTACCTTTGCATGTGTTTTGGACTAGGCTATTCGAGAGATGAAATAAGCGTCACCAAGAGTGATACACGGCTACATGAATGAACCATTCGCAAGGCAACTTGCAGATCGAAAATCAATGAGAAAGCCAAAAGTCGCAAAGCACAATACCAACCAACATCATACACTCATACTAATACTGACATGGCAACGCATTACTTTCCTGTACGGATTGTGATGTATTGTTATTTGTTGTGGAAAAATGAAATATCGATAATCAATATAAAGCCTAATCATGAAGAAAATTTTCTTTTTCCTGGCCTTATCTTTCGTCTGCCTGACGAATGTAAATGGACAGGATTTGATGATTACAGGAGTTTTCGACGGTCCGCTCACGGGTGGACTTCCCAAGGGAGTCGAAATCTATGTGATCAACGACATTGCAGACCTAAGCTCCTGCGGTCTCGGCTCAGCCAACAATGGCGGTGGCACAGACGGTGAGGAGTTTACTTTCCCTGCTGTTGCTGCCACGGCTGGTGACTACATATATGTAGCTAGCGAAAGCACAGAATTTGCCAACTACTTCGGTTTTGCACCAGACTATACTTCTAGTGCTATGGGAATCAATGGCGATGACGCTGTTGAGCTCTTCTGTGGAGGAGTGGTAGTTGACTTATATGGTGACATTAATGTAGATGGAAATGGGACTGCCTGGGAGTACGAAGATGGTTTCTCATCTCGACCTATTGCAGCGGGTCCAAGCGCTACCTTTAATGTTGCGGATTGGACGACCTGCGCTCAATGCTTTGACGGCACAACTTCCCCTACCGAGGGCGGATGGGCCTGTGGAGAATGTGGTGCTGTCGAGCCTCCGGCTTGTGGAGCAACACTAGGTACCATCTCCGTAGTTTGTGATGCAAACACAGCAGGAACCGATACCTACACAGTGACGATTCCTTATACTGGTTCTGATGCCACGGTCCTACCTACCGCTCCCGGTAGCAACTCTATCACAGGGGACTTTAGCACAGTAGATGGTACAATCACACTTGTATATGACGAAGGAGTAGACTGGGCATTGGTGGCAAACACAGCCGACTGTAATCTTGATGCAGCTGGACTTTCACCAGTATGCGAACCAATCGTTGCTGGTAGCTGTGACATCATCATTTCTGGTGTTTTTGATGGCCCACTTTCAGGTGGTCAGCCTAAGTTTGTGGAAATCTATATTGTCAATGATATTGCAGATCTCAGTATCTATGGTTTGGGATCTGCCAACAATGGCGGAGGTACAGATGGTGAAGAGTTTACCTTCCCTGCTGTAGCAGCAACTGCTGGTGATTACATTTATGTAGCAGCCAATACACTGGATTTTGAGTCTTATATGGGTTTTGCTCCTGATTATGCAGATGGTGCCATGGGCATCAATGGTGATGATGCTATTGAATTGTTCTGCAATGGAGCGGTGATCGACGTATTTGGAGATATAAATGTTGACGGAAACGGTGAGCCCTGGGAATATACAGATTCATGGGCCTCAAGAGATATCACCTCTTGTCCCTCCAATCCATTTGATCTCTCCATGTGGTCTTTTGGTGATGCCAATGTTGGGCCGACCATCGATGATGATGCAACGCCATTCCCTGCTGGCGAAGGGCCACCCCCAGTATGTGGGATTACCGGACTAGGGGATGCAGTTATTACTTGTTCTGCCATCACTGCTGGTCCTGATCAGTACACAGTGACTATTCCATATACTGGTTCGGATGCCATTGCTACTGTAAGTGCTACTGGTGCAGATGCAGTTACTGCAGACCTAAGTGTGGCCAACGATGCTATCGTATTGACCTACACAGAGCCAAATGCCTGGTCTTTGACAATTACTGGCAATGCTTGTGATTACACACTTGGTGCTGCTGCACCAACTTGTGAGCCAGGTGGTCCATGCGACGCTGAATGCGGAAACTTCCCATTCAATCAATAGTCTTGTTTAATCAAAAAGAAAATTGAAATTAATGCATTATTTATATAAAAAAGTGAAGCTAGTTTACGTCGCAGCCTGTCTCTTGCTGCTGGCGACCTCGCTCAACGATGTAAAAGCTCAGTGTGCGCTAAACGGGATCTACTTCAGTGAGGTGTTGCCAGACCCTAACTCGGCGACTGACAATTTTGATACAGATGGTAATGGTACTTTTGCGACTGGAGATGAGTTTCTGGAACTTACCAATAGTACTGGTGCAGCTGTGGATATCTCAGGATGGACAGTTTATACAGAAGGTGGGCCAGATGAACAACAGGTATACTGGACAGCTCCGGGAGCAGTAGGTAGTAATACAACCTGTCTGGCCGCCAATGGTTCAATTGTCCTGGTTAATGATTGGGATATCGATAACCCAAACCCCCTTCCAGTGGGATTTTTTGAAGTTGGAGGTTCATTGGGGAACGGTGGAGAAGTTATCGTTATGTGTGATAACGGAACCACAAACACCTGTATCAAAATGACTTACAATGGGGCGGTTGGAGCGATTGAGCCAGCTGGATCAGTACTAAGTTGTACAGAAGACTTTGGCTCTGATACAGATGGACAATCAATCTCAAACGACAATGCCGGAACTTTTACATCTGGAGTGCCGAGCCCAACGGGATCAGCCACAGCTTGTGCAGCAGCAGCTTGTTCACAAACAGTGGATACTCCGGCCGCGGATACCGTATATCTCTGTGATGGCGATGATGCAAGTGCAGCAGTAACTGCAGCAGAAGCAACTATAGCTTATTCAGGAGATGGTTCTGTCTTCACAGTAGTATGGTACACAGATGCTGGCTACACTACACCTTACACGGGCACACCACTAGGAGCGGCAAACGGATGCTCCTCAACAGAAGTAACTCTCTACGCTCAGGCCACCTGTAGCGATGATGGATCAACAGTAGACGCAGGTACGTTAACTGCCAATGTATACCCAAGTACAATTCCATTCACTATAGTAGACAATGGATGCGATGTAGAAATTTCTGATGACTGCGGATATGCTGCAAGCTATACCATCGCAGTGACTACTGATGTTGCTGGTGGCTACACCGACGGCGATACAGGTGCCGGCTATGCCTGCCCTACCGCTCAACCAACTGAAGCAGGTACGGTGACCTACACGATCACAGATCCGGACGTCAATCGTCCAGCAGCCTGCAACGACATCATGATAATGGTGCCTTTTAGCTGTGGTTTAGTATGTACACCATCTATCACTACTTTCCCTGTTTCACAGCAGTAGGATTGTGCTATAACAAAATTGATAATAACATAACTATATAAAATGAAGAATTATTTTTTAATAGTCTTGCTGTTTGTCATGGCACAGGTGACTGCTTCCGGGCAGGCATGTCCTGGTGCTTATGACAATATAGTCATCTGTGAGATTTCCGGAGACGGGGGTCAGACTGATGGTTGCAATGACGGTATTGTAGAGTTGTGCGGACCTCCCAACACCCCCATTGGGTGTATGGTGATTTCAAATAGTGAGTGGGCAGTCGTGCTGCCTTCAACTGCTACAACCGGACCTGACGGTGTTTATTTGATCGCCTGTGGCGAGGATCCAAGTGGTTCTTGCGGAGTAGGTGGAACATTTGGTGCAAACGGACTTTCTCCTGCTGCTGGAGACGGGGATTTTAACCCAGGCTTCGCTGCTGCTGAAATTGACTTTGATGTTTGCGATCCAGCCAATGCTGCCTACTATTGGCCAGCGGCAACTGGATTTACTATAGACAACTCAAATGCTAGTGATGGAGATCAAGTGGTTCTTTTCCAACCAGATGGTACCGTTCACGATGCAATAACCTGGGGAACAAACCCTGGTGCAATTGGTGGTCCTGATAACTGTATCACTTCTGGCGATGCCATGGCTTATACTTTGGGTGACAATGATAATAATGGAATTGTGAATGATGTCGCCTCTACTATTCCAGGAGGACGTTGCGATGGTGGTAATGCTACTGGAGTGATGATCATGCCAG
This sequence comes from Chitinophagales bacterium, assembly GCA_020629205.1. Lineage (GTDB taxonomy): Bacteria > Bacteroidota > Bacteroidia > Chitinophagales > UBA2359 > JAHDDV01. The sequence continues at coordinate 10,914 of JAHDDV010000173.1, forward strand.
ATGGTGATTGTAATGCCAGTACTGCTGCTACTTACACGATGCCGCCAACAACTGATCCAGTCTACGTTGTTCACCCTTCTGCTACTTACGTAGGATGTAACTCTTCTTATATTAGATTGGATACAGGAACTTCGCAAGGAGGTTCACACGGAAGTCCTTCTCATGCAGATGGTAGCTATATTGACCAACCGCTGGATGCAAATGGGAATCCTACGGCTGTTGGGACAAGTACCATGGAAAACTTAACAGTTGGGGCATACACACCATCAGGCTGTGATGCTGCAGCTGCTCTGGCTCAATGGAACTATACAGACCACCCGACACCTGGTATTCCAAATGATGCACCTACCTACGCATTCTACGTCCAAAATGCTGTTCAGTGTACTCCAGGAGATGTAGTCTTCACTGTGGAAATATACAACTGGCAAAATGTGTCGGATAACACCGATGTCTTGTCGGGTGATGACAATCTACAGACCGGATCTTACGTCTACAATCCGATAACCGGAACGAGGGATGTATGGGATACTTATACGGT
>JAHDDV010000174.1:0-4578 GCA_020629205.1 Chitinophagales bacterium
AGCTCTAGCATCTCTCCTATCGTCGAGCTACTATAGCTGAGCTTTCGCCACGGCAGCAGCGGCCCTCATAGCCGCTGCGATCGGGTCTATGCATCACCGTCTTCGCTACCGTAGAGTGGCACCTGCATTTCCCCTTCCATCGGTGAACTGTTATTCAAGGATCCTCTGCCGTAGCTGGAGTTTTTTAGTGCCAAGTGTCTGGTGTCTGGAGCTCAAAACTCCAAAGCATAAGAGAAGTGATATCGAGACAAGATATATCTGAGTTCAGAATCCATATCTGCATAGGCAAAGAAAGCCAATCCTAGACATAGCAAAGCAGCAATGGCCGCAGGCCAATTCCTAGACAAGCTAGCATGGGGTTTGAGGAATCCCTTTCTCAGCATAGAGGGAAGCTTTATAAGTATAATGACTTTCAGCATCGGATTGGTTCCTATCTCCTGTCACAAGACTGTCATCTATAATCCCCTAATCAGTCATCAGTCATCAGTGACCAGTCATCCGATATTTATTACCTTTGCGCTGCATTTTAACTAAACGAGTAAAACATGAAGTTTTTCCTGGATACGGCTAACCTTGAGCAAATCAAAGAAGCCAATGACATAGGCATCATCGATGGCGTGACAACCAACCCATCCCTGATGGCCAAAGAAGGGATATCGGGACACAACAATGTCTTGAAACACTACGTGAAGATCTGCGAAATGGTCGAAGGCGATATCAGTGCAGAAGTAATCGCTACAGACTTTGAAGGCATTGTACGAGAAGGCGAAGAACTCGCCTCTTTGGCTCCAAATATCGTTGTAAAAGTACCCATGATCCGAGATGGTGTAAAGGCTATCAACCACTTTAGCAACAACGGAATCCGGACCAATTGCACTCTGGTTTTCTCGGCTGGACAGGCATTGCTCGCAGCAAAGGCTGGGGCTACCTACCTCTCCCCCTTCATTGGAAGAATCGATGATACGGGATGGAATGGACTTGGCCTTATCGAGCAAATCGTGGAAATCTACGCCAACTATGGCATCATGACGGAAATCCTCGCTGCCTCCATTCGCAACCCACTTCATATCGTGAAATGTGCTGAGCTAGGAGCCGATGTAGTTACTTGTCCCCTTAAAGCCATGATGGGCCTTTTAAACCACCCTTTGACAGACAAAGGATTGGCTCAATTTCTAGCGGATGCAGAAGGTACTAGAGGTTAGTATCAGAAACCGAGAGTATCCCCTACATTTCCCATTAATTCTGGTTCTATTTTTGAAGTAGCGAGACCAGACTAATCCTCTTTTAGCAAATGAAAGTTCTAAAATTTGGCGGAAGTTCTGTGGCAAGTGCAGAACGAATGAATAGTGTCTGCGAAATAGTAAAGTCCAAACTTCGCAAAGACAAGAAATTAGTGGTCGTCGTATCTGCGATGGGCGGCTTGACGGACCTGCTGATCGATAGCAGTAAGCTGGCACAACAAGGCGATGAGAAATACAGCAAAGTGATCGACCAGATGCTACAGCGGCACAAAGATGCTGTCTTGGAGCTATCGGGAGACCAAGGACTAAAGCGCCTGCTTCCTACCATGGAGCAAAAAACCGAAAACCTTCGCAATCTAATGCGTGGTGTATTTCTGGTCCGCGAACTGAGTCCACGAGTATTGGACTGCATCGCTAGTTACGGAGAACTGATGTCTTCCATCATCATAGCAGATTTCCTTAATCACTCCGGAGTGGATTGTAAATGGCTCGACTCTCGAGAGGTACTTCGAACCAATAGCGACTTTGGAGCGGCCAAAGTGGATTTCAAAACCACTAATGCCAATATCAAGCGCATTATGCGTGGCAAATCGAAGCTCTTCTTGATGGGTGGCTTTATTGCTTCGAATGAAGATGGTGTGACAACTACGCTGGGTAGAGGTGGTTCCGACTACACAGCGGCCATCATGGCTGCTGGTTGTGGAGCTAAAGAGTTGGAAATCTGGACCGACGTAAACGGTGTTCTCACAGCTGATCCACGAAAAGTGTCTAAGGCCTTCACGCTGGATTCGATGACCTATGAAGAGGCTTTGGAAATGTCTCATTTTGGTGCGAAGGTGATCCATCCACCAACCATACAGCCTGTACTGGAAAACAATATTCCACTGCGAATCTGTAATACTTTTCAGCCGGACTTCCCTGGAACATCAATTACCTCGAAGAGCGATAACAAGCACCTAATCAAGGGCGTTTCCTCACTCAGTCAAATTGCTTTGATAACCGTACAGGGATCGGGCATGATCGGCGTAGCAGGTGTCAGCGGTCGCCTTTTCAACAGTCTGGCTGGCGCCAAGGTCAATGTGATCTTGATTACACAAGCTTCTTCAGAGCACTCCATCAGTTTTGCTGTAAAGCCAGAAGATGCCGCAAAAGCAAAAGCCGCCATCGAGCAGGCTTTTGAGTTTGAAATCCGACGCGGCTCCATTGATGCAGTGGAAATCGAAGACAAACTTTCTGTTGTGGCCATCATTGGCTCCAACATGAAAAATACCACCGGAATCTCCGGACAGCTCTTTGGCTCTTTGGCCAAAAACGGAATCAATGTACGCGCCATTGCGCAAGGATCTTCAGAGCTCAATATATCGGTGGTTATCTCAAAAGCAGATGAGAAAAAAGCGCTGAACGCGCTACATAAAACCTTCTTCCTGGCCGACCACCTGTCTGTCAACCTTTTTGCCATCGGTACGGGTTTGATATCGAAAGCCTTGCTAGAACAAATCAAGGATCAGCTACCGCGACTGCAGAAGAACATGAAAATGGAATTCAGTCTAACCGGAATCACCAACAGCAGGAAAATGCTGATTGATGAAGAAGGTATCGAGCTGAATGCCTGGCAAGAGAAGTTGGACAAAGAAGGAAAGAAAGCAGACTTGAAGAGCTTCATAGTCAAGATCATCAAGCTGAATCTACCAAACAGCATCGTGATTGATTGTACAGCGAGCGAGGCACCTATCAGCCACTACTCCAAACTGCTGTCGAACAGCATCTCCATTGTTACTCCAAACAAGATTGCCAATTCGGGGGCGCTGAAAGACTACAAACAATACAACCGACTGGCTAAAAAACACGGAGTTAAGTTCCTGTATGAAACAAATGTAGGTGCTGGCCTTCCTGTGATTACCACATTGAACGATCTCCTGCGTAGTGGCGACGAAATCGTAAAGATGGAAGCAGTGCTATCTGGATCTTTGTCCTTCATCTTTAGCTCCTTCACCAAGAAGAAGAACTTCAGCGATGTGGTAAAAGAGGCTGGTGAACTCGGGTTCACGGAACCAGATCCTAGAGAAGACCTAAGCGGAAAGGATGTAGCTCGCAAGGTGCTAATTCTTGCGCGTGAGATGGGACTAAATCTAGAACCTTCCGATGTACAAGTAGAAAACATATTGCCAAAGCCGCTGATTAAAGCTAAGTCTGTGGCCGCCTTCTTCAAAGAATTACCAAAGCATGACAAGCACTTTGCCAAGCTTAGAGACGATTCCTTGAAGCAGAAGAAGGTGCTGCGCATGCTGGCCACTATTGAAAATGGAGAAACCAGCGTGTCGCTAAAGGCTGTGGATCAGTCAGATCCATTCTACCATCTTTCTGGCAGTGACAATATGATTGTCTTCAAAACCAAAAGATACAGCAATACGCCGCTAGTGGTCAAGGGCCCGGGCGCCGGAGCAGAAGTAACTGCCGCCGGAGTCTTTGCCGAGATTATCAGTGTTGCGAGTTATCTCGAATAATAGTCCAATCCTTATCAACGATCAATCGCTATTATGGTAAGTGCATTTGCCCCGGCCTCCATCGGTAATGTAATCTGTGGTTTTGACGTACTCGGTATGGCCGTAAAGGCTCCGGGTGACACGGTTGATGTCCGCTTCAATGAACATGGCAAAGTCGTCGTTACAGATATCACTGGTGATGGTGGCAAGCTACCACGGGAAACTTTGAAAAATACTGCTGGCGTTGCTATCTCCGCGCTAAGAGATCATCTCGGTGAGGAACGAGGCATCGACATAGTCATCCACAAGCAAATGCCTTTGGGTAGTGGATTGGGCTCAAGTGCCGCCAGCGCAGTAGCGGGAGTCGTTGCGGCCAATGCACTGCTAGGCAATAAGCTAAGCAAGCAGGAGCTGCTACCATTCGTAGTGGAAGCGGAACGCATTGCTTGCGGCGCTGGCCATGCCGACAATGTAGCCCCTAGCCTACTCGGTGGCATTTCACTAGTGCGCAGTTACGATCCTCTCGATGTTTTGGAGCTGCCCACCCCGGATAATATTTACATCGCTTTGGTACATCCGGATGTTGAATTAATGACCAAAGACGCAAGAAACGTCTTACCCAGGCAAGTACCAATGCATGATTGTGTCAGCCAAATGGGGCATATTGCTTCTTTCGTTCATGCTGTACACAGCAATGACCATCAGCTACTTGGGAAGAGCCTCGTAGATGTATTGGCAGAACCCTATCGGGCGCCGCTGATCCCTCATTTTGATAAGGTCAAAAAAGTGGCCATGTACGCAGGTGCACTTGCCTTCGGAATCTCCGGATCTGGCCCCAGCATGTTCGCCATGGT
>JAHDDV010000174.1:4678-11449 GCA_020629205.1 Chitinophagales bacterium
TGACAGGTGATTGTTTATTGTTTATTGTTTATTGTTTATTGTTTATTGTTTATTGTTTATAACTTCTTATATATTATTTTGTGTTACAAATCTTTGTGTCCTTTTGTGGTTAAAAAACTTGCATGCAGGTGCTAGAAACTAAAGAGAAATGAAATTCTACAGTACAAAACGTCAAGTTGAAGAAGTAGCGCTCAAAGAAGCGGTGATCACCGGCTTGCCAGCAGACAATGGCCTGTTCATGCCTGAGCAGATTCGCAAACTCGATCAGGACTTTATCGAGGGCATTGCAGATCTCGACTTTGAGGAGCTGGCCTTTCGAGTGGCAGATCGATTGCTGGAAGGAACTATCCCTTCGCTTGATCTACGGAACATCGTCTTTGATGCCATCAACTTTAAAGCGCCCTTAGTGGAGCTTGAAAAAGACTTGTATTGCCTGGAACTATTCCACGGGCCTTCTCTGGCATTCAAAGACTTTGGCGCTCGATTCATGGCTCGGATCATGAGCTATTTTGTGCGCGAAGAAAAAGAAAAGCTGACCATTCTTGTCGCTACCTCAGGAGATACCGGCGGCGCGGTGGCAAGAGGCTTTTATGAGACCGATATAGATGTCGTCATCCTCTACCCTTCCGGCAAGATCAGCGACTTGCAAGAAAAGCAACTGACAACACTGGGCAAGAATATCACGGCTCTGGAAATCGAAGGGACTTTCGATGATTGTCAGAAGCTGGTGAAATCGGCCTTCCTCGATGAAGCACTAAGGAAGCAAATGAAGATTTCTTCGGCCAACTCCATCAATATCGCTCGGCTGATACCACAGTCCTTTTACTACTTCCGCGCCATCGCTCAGCTCGCTGATCGCAGCAAGCCAGTTTGTTGTACAGTACCCTCAGGCAACTTTGGCAACCTGACAGCAGGCCTCATCGCTAAAGAAATGGGATTGCCGATTGAGCACTTTGTAGCCGCAGTGAATGCCAACGATGTATTCCCTCAATACCTTGAAACAAATATTTACGAAAGCAAAGCCTCTGTCCCTACCCTATCCAATGCCATGGATGTGGGCGCTCCCTCCAACTTGCAAAGAATTCAAGATCTGTATGGAACGGACAGCGCGGGAATCAAGAAGAATATCAGCAGCTGGAGCTATGACGATTCGCAAACAAAAGCAGGTATCCGAGAGCTGTATGACAAGTACAAATATGTTGCTTGTCCCCATACCGCGGTGGCTTATCTGGGCATGAAGAAGTATTTGCAGGAAAACCCTGACCATCAGGGTGTCTTCTTGTCGACGGCTCATCCGGCGAAGTTTATCGACATCGTAGAAGAGACGCTAGGACAAAAAGTGGAGCTTCCCAAAGCATTGGCAGAGCTGGTTGATTTGAAGAAGGAGTCCATTTTGATGTCGACTGATTATGCCCCATTTCGCGAGTATCTCTTATCGCGCTAGCTACGAAGCAGGGCTGCTGCAAATCAAATGAATCTACTGTTGCAACGAGCTCGTGCAGGTGAAAACTAGCCCCGGGCGCAGCGGAACGAAGTGCGCTGATAGCGTGGTGACTGCCGGAGCCGGGGTGGCTCGAAGCGCAGCGGAGAGACGCACTGGCCCGAGCAGGAACAGCTAGCAGGGTGCTGAGTATTAGCGGAGCACGGGTCATCCCTTGCTACGAGTCCTGCCGCTCGGCTCTAAATAATAAAAAAATCCTATCTTATATGCAGACCAAGCTCAGGCCGTATGCGTATACTGCTTTCCCTCCTCTTATTGCTCTTCACCTTGCAGCTTTCTGCCCAGCGGCATATTGTCAGAAATTACTCGGTGAAAGACGGGCTGCAGCAGTCCGAGGTATCGGGGATTGTGCAAGATGATCTGGGAAACCTATGGCTGGCTACACTTGGCGGCGGTCTATGCAAATTTGATGGGCTGAAGTTTGACTGCCTCACCGAAAGCGAAGGCTTGCTCAATAATGCGATTACGCATATTATCAAGGACCATAATAGCACAATCTGGTTGGGATCAGCGGATGGACTATCCCGTTTTGATGGTCAATCTATTCAGAACTTTCCCTTTGATGGAGACCTGAAAAATCTCCGTCTGCAATGCATAAAGGAACTGAGCAGCGGAGCCATCATCGTCGGGACCGACAAGGGACTGCTGCAAATTTCTGAGCAAGAATTTGAGCCACTCGACATCAAGCTGAATGGAATTTCGGTACTGTGTATCGAGCAGGATCGGGATGCTGTACTCTGGCTTGGAAGCAGGGAGGGCCTGATCCGATATGAGTCGGGAAATGTAGAAAAAATAGCCGGAACCGAGCAGGGAAAATTTGGCTCCGTGATGGACATAAAGCAGGTAAGTAGCGGGGAATTGTGGCTGGGTACGATCACGGGAATATACCAGCAGCAAGGAAGGGATTTTGTGCAACAAAGTGTACGTCACCGACCATTAGGCAATCGAAGTATTGCAGAAATGCAGGACATCACGATCCTCTCCGTATTTGAGGACAATCAGCAAAATCTCTGGTTTGGCACCAGTGGTTTGGGCACCATTCGGAGGGATGCTGACAGCGGTGAATTTGAAGTGCTATCAAGGCAGGAAGGATTGTCCAACAATTACATCTTTAGGGTTTTTCAGGATCAGGAAGAGCAGATATGGTTCTGTACCTCCGGCTCGGGTATCGACAAATTGCTGCCCTCCTTCAAGAGTCTTTCCACACCCGATCAGCTGATTTCCAAACTGGTCTATGCCCTCGAAACGGATAGTGTTGGCAATGTTCTGATTGGCACAATCCAAGGCGGCTTCTCTGTTTTTACAGGAGAAAATCTGATCAACTATGAAGTAAGTGATGGTCTGCTGCATCGTACGGTGCGCTGCATTTTTCGCGACTCAAAAAATCAAATATGGATCGGTACCGAGGTCGGCATTTGTCAATTTAGCGATCAGGGATTTGTCAATTTATCAAAGGAGCTGGAGGTAAGTGGAAATGCGGTCTACTCGATAAGCGAAGACCGCGAAGGCAATATTTGGGCGACTGTCAGAGGGGAGAAATTTCTGGAAGGAGTTAGTGGCGGTGTGCGCAAGTGGGATGGCAAAGAAGTCCTGTCGCTAAACTCGCAAGATGGCTTGATCAATGACTATGTGTACACTTCTTTAGTTGATAGCAAAGGTAAGCTCTGGTTTGGAACCGAGGGAGGGCTGAGCCTATTGAGTGAAGGAAATTTTACGAACTACGACAAGTCCCATGGACTTTGTAATGCCCATGTTTTTGCGCTCTGCGAAGATGATCATGGCGGCATTTGGATAGGGACACAAAGTGGTCTGAGCTTGCTGAAAGATGGGGAGATCAGCTGTCTCAATACCGAAGCCTTTTCCCGCTCCAGTCCCGTCTATCTGATCGAGAAGATGGATGGTTATATGTTTTTTGGTACTGCAAATGGGCTAATAAAACTTCATCTGGGCGACTTCTATAAAGGTAAACACAGCTTTCGCAGTTATCGCACTGCCGAGGGATTCAAAGGTATGGAGTGCAACCAAAACGCAGTTACCAAAGATGGGCATGGAAGGCTTTGGCTCGGGACCATTGATGGGGCATTTGCATTTGACCCTGCCAATGAGAACCACCACCCTGCCCTGCCTAAGGTCAGTATCAGAGCGGTGAAACTTTTTGACGAAGGCATTGATTGGCAAAGTCGACAAGGGGATGAACAGTCAGAATTCAGATTTGATTATGACGAGAGCAATCTGAGTTTTGAGTATAAGGGTATTAGTATGATTAATCCCGAAGCCATTAGCTATAAGACGATGTTGAAGAACTTCGATTCAGAATGGTCGAAACCGAGCAAGCGGACCAATGCAAGGTATACCAATCTCGATCCCGGACATTATGAGTTTCAGGTACTGGCCTGCAACAAGTATGGCGAATGTAGCCCAGAGCCTGCCTCCTTTGCCTTTGATATCGAAAAGCCGATAACCGGAACATGGTGGTTTAGAATTCTGGCCACGGCCATTGGGTTCTTGCTGGCAACTTTACTCTACAGGATGCGCATTCAGCGGCTGTTGAAAAAGCAGCAAGAGCAAGCCCGAATAGAAAAGAAGATCTCTCAGTTGCGGCTGGAAGCCCTACGTGCTCAGATGAATCCACATTTCATCTTCAATAGTTTGAACTCTATTCAGCGCTATGTGCTGGCCAATGATACGGACATGGCAGCTCGCTACCTGGGGCTCTTTTCAAAACTGATCCGTTCCATTCTCGACTCCTCTTTCTCGACAGTTGTAAGCCTACACCAGGAAGTGGAAACCATGGAAATCTACCTAAAGCTGGAAGCCTTCAGATTCATTGATAAATTCGATTATCGCTTTGAAATCGATCCCGGTGTAGACACTTACAGTACAAAGGTTCCACCACTGGTCTTTCAGCCATATCTTGAAAACGCTATCTGGCATGGATTGATGCCCAAGGAGGAGCGAGGCAAGGTCATTGTGCGTATCAAGCAGAAAGAGGATGTACTCTATTGCGTCATTGAAGACAATGGTATCGGCCGCAAACAATCTGAACAATCAAAGACCAAAGATCAGAAGAGATACCAGTCCCGTGGTATGAGTATGACAAGAAAGCGTCTGGAGATCATGAGTGAACTAAGCGCCTTTACTGGTATTACCGTCCGTATTGTGGACCTCTATGACGACCAACAACAAGCGAATGGTACCCGGGTTGAATTGCAGTTGCCTGTTACCTATACATAGCGACTTCATTTCCAGCTTTGTTATGCCCAGAATCCAGAAACCGGATTCGTTTTGATGCTGGCGTGCTATTTTCTGGAATAGCTCTTGCAGACCTACACAAGCGAAAAAATGGACAAAAATTTGACAGTCTTTGGACACAAAATGAGTCACTTCCGCAAAAATTGTACATTATGCACATGCATAGCAGCCGACAGACGCCACTCACAATAATCAAAAATATGCAAGTTAAAATGATGATTATCAATACAAAACATATTTTCTCTCTATAGTTGGCATATATTTTGTGTCATCTGGTTTACGTAGGCAATAACGCAAAATCCTACACAATCCATTCAGCCGCTCATGGGGAATATGAGTTGCGAAGTGTACGGATTGATTTATGAGCATTTTACTAAACCAAATGATTATCGATTTATGATTATGAATTCATCAGCAGCAGTTGAAGCCGGGGTACAGGATTTGATGGACTACTTCCTTGATGAGGAGAATCAGTCACTGGAAAACGTTAAGAAACACATCTTCAAGAAAGACGAGTACATCTTTCTACCGGAAGAAAAAGCATTGTACGTTTGTCTAATCAGAGCCGGACGAGTTAAAATCGGAGTACAGTCTCACGACGGCCGATTTATCATTAAGAGCATCCTGAAAGAAGGAGATCTATTTGGCGAGCTAGCCCTTTTTGGTGACACCTTCAGAAAGGAATTTGCCCAGGCCATGGACGCCGACACAGAGATCATCATGGTGCCTATCGAGTCTATCGAAAAGCGTATGAAAACAGATCGCGTCTTCTGCAACGAAATTACTCAAGTGATCGGAAAGAAACTTCTAAGAGCCCAGCGCCGACTGGAGTCATTTGTTTTCAAAGATGCACAATCCCGAATCATTCAATTCCTCACCGACCTCGTCAAAGAAGACGGCAAGCGAATTGGCTACGAAATGTTGGTCCCGAGATTCTACACACATCAAGAGATCGCACACCTCACCAATACGTCCCGCCAGACCGTCACGACGGTACTGAGCAAGCTCAAAGCCAAGAATCTCATCTTCATCAGAAGAAAGAAACTATTGGTACGAGACCTTGAGGAACTCGAACGACTCATCGCATAACAAAAGCACTATTTAGAGCATTTCTACACTTTATGGGCAAGCCTTCGGGTTTGCCCATTTTTCTTTTCTTGGAGTGCAGCTGCATTCACTCTTGGCACTGGATTGCCCGCTGTCCGTTGCAATGAAGGCACCCTGGCCCGGCTTCGAGTATCCACTGCCGTCGTCTCTCCGCTGCACTCCGAGCCACCGCCAGAGGCACTCTCAGTCCGCCCCAGTGTACCTTCATTTCCACTTCCATCGCGACTATGATCTACCGGCATTCGCTCTGGCACCGATGCTCTGGCCACAGTATCGACACTTTGACTACCTTAAAGGCCTCTTAGGCTTAAGATGCTTAGGTGCAGAGAGCGCCCAAAGCCGCATTTCAGAAAGTAGGGTGCCTAAAATTCATCTTAGCAGGAGCGACCCAAGAGCTGTGAAAAAATGTTACCTTTTCAGAGAGAAATACAAAAACCATCATCAGATGAAAAAGATCTTATTGCTTCTGGCATTGGCCACCGCACTATTTGTAGGATGCACCGAAGCAGAAACCAAGGAAATTGACAAAGCTGCAGAGGAAGTGAAATCACTTTTGGATAAGCACGGCAAAGACGTTAGCGGCTTCATTGAGCGTAACCGAGATAAGCTCGAAAACTCCGAAGAAACCATAGGAAAACTCAAAGACCTAATTGACAAGGTAGCAGACAAGACCAAAGAAGTAAGCAAAGAAGCCAACAAAAATGGGCTCCGCGATCAACTCGAAGACACCAAAAACCTGATCGAAAAAGAGGGCGGTGGATTGCTTAAAGAGCTGGAAGGCATCTTGAAGGAGTTTGAGGGTATTGTGCCGGATAGTTTGAAGAGAGAGAAAGGGACTACAGAGGCTAGCTAGTTGTCTTTGAGATCTTCAAGGAGCAAGGATTGCTTTTTGTTGATTGTTGATTGTTGAT
>JAHDDV010000175.1 GCA_020629205.1 Chitinophagales bacterium
TTAATCCCCCGATCCTGCATCGGATAATTGGCAACCGTGTAGTAGCCGTTTTCCGGAATCCCCATGAGCGCATTCGTGGCACTCAAAAATAATCGGGCCTGCTTGATCCGGGCAGAGGTGAAAACACTCAGTAGGGGATAGGCATCCACTTCCTGATCAGCTGTGAGATAAAAGATGTTTGTAGCCGGCATGAAACCATAGGCACGATGGCTCGACCAATAGCTTAATTCAACGCCCACTTGCATCACCATTGCGTCTCCAAAAACATTGTTTTCATACCAGGCATTGCCGGCCAGATAGAGCTCGGGCAAAGAAATTTGATCAGAGCCAGTGGTCTGCCATAAGGCATGGGGCCTAAAATGAAACTTGCCCAAACTGATACTCATGCTGGCACTGATTTGCTGAATCGTCACTGCATCTGCCAGCTGTATAGGCAAAGCCTCTCTGTCATAAGTAATGTAGTTGGTCAGTAGGTGATTGCTGAGATTTAGATCTAGTTTTAGATTCTTCGAAGACCACATGGCACCGGCAGTCCATAAGGCATGTTGCTCATTCTTAAAGTCATTCTGCCAGAAGAAATTGTCCATGAAGGTGAAATTTTGTAGGAAAGCAGGGCTGAGATTGCTCAACTTAAACTTGCCATATAGCACAGGCAGTGAAGCAGCAAAGAGCAACTGCGCCTTGCTGTCGATCTGAAAGTTCCCGGCGCGATTTCCAAGCAATCCTAGCTTTGCATGGATGACATATTGCAGCTTGGACGCTTCCTTGCGCAGACTCGCGCTGAGACCAAGATTGTGGTTCTTGATTTTATAGAGGAGCCCTATGGTGTCTGCCTTCGGGACCGTATCCCGGAAACTATTGTACTCATGTACAAGCAATGCTTCCCCATAACTTCCCTTGAGGAAATTATCCTGTTTGGGGCGATAGCTCAAGCCTATCGAGTTCTTCACGCTGCGCATATACCATTTGTCGGTCCAGGTGCGGCCGACTGAAGTACGGTAGCCATTCTTGGTATAGAAGCCATCGTCGGCGAAGGGATCATCCTTGTATTCGTAATGGCTCCGCTTCATATGAAATTCATGCAAGAGGCTAAGCCCGTTACCTTGTTCGGTGGCCTTCCATTCCTGCCAGGCGAGGGTATCGGTTTTCTCAGGCTCTTTCTGGTAGCCCAGGGCATATTCTTGTCTTATGAAATAGTTGAGCTCATTGTACTTTGCTTCGGCGGCAGACAACAACACTTCCTGTCCTGCTCGCTCCAGGGGATTGGAGTAATTGGCAAACAAGTCCGGATCGGCCATGCCGCCATTGAGTTGGGGTGTAGCCCTGTTCCATACCAAGGAAGCCAACAGCTGATAGCGCTTGTTTTTAGATAGGTACCAGTCCGAGAGCGAGAGTGCGTGAACACCGGATTTCTGTCGTTGATATCGGCCCTGCGAAACGAGTCGACGATAGTGCAAGCCCAATTGATGATACTTTCTGACGGTCTGGGCATGGCTGGCCTGAAGCACCTGCGACTCCCGTGCTCCCAGCCCATAGTACAAATCGGTCAGTGGTGCACGAACCTGAAAGTAAGGCACACTGTGCGGATGGAAGAATAGGTTTTCATAATTACGGAAACCGGAATCAAACTCATAGCCTCGATCATAATCGAAACGCATGACATGATTGGGCAGACCGATATTGCCTAGACTTCGATATTGATAGGGCCAGGTGAGGCTGGGGTCAAAGTGGTGGAAGTTATTGAGCGAGGTATCCAGGCGCTCGATTTTCTTGCTTTGTAGATTAGTGGTGTAGCCAACTACCTCATATCGCTTGGCAACATTGAGCGTGTCTTTTTGTAGCAACTGCGCCTTCAGGTCTATTCCCAGCACTAGGAACAGACAGGAAAGAAGAATGATGATCTTGGAAGGGATAGGCACAGTTTCGATTTATCTACAATGGCCCACAATTTACAGTTTAGAACCGACTATCACTTTTTCTGTCAATTGTTTTTCCCCTTGTTGAAGACGTACAATCACAAGCTGCTGGCCAGTGCCATTAGGCAAGGCTACTTGACCGCTTGACAGATTTGCATCAAATTCTTCTTGCATTAGGAGGCGCCCTTGCACATCATAAAACGATAGTATTAGTTCTTCAGTATCTGAAGGCCCGGAATGCCACTGGATAAATGAATTCTCCAGGACTTGGATTGACAAGCCTGAATTTGTGGCCAATGTCTCATTAGACACAGCTGGTTCTCCCCAATCAAAATCAAAGACGAAAAGTCCATACTGCATGTCAGAAACCAGAATGCGACCGGAAGGCAAGAAAGAGTAAACGCCCCAGGCTCCTCGGTAGGAGTCATGATCCGGAGGACTATAGGTGTCATAGCTCGCGACCAGCTTTGGATCGGAAGGATCAGATATATCGTGTATGACCAATCCATCGTGATAATAGGCAGTAAACAAATAATCTCCAGTGATCATTTGATTATGCGCCATAGAGCCAGGGTCTACCTCCGAGCTACAAGTGGACAATACCTGAATGTCGGTAGGATCAGAAACATCACAAATTTTCATTTCGAGCCCAGGCGTTTCATCGGCCAGTGCGTAGATAGAACCATCCTCGCTAAGCCAGCCAGAATGGGTATATCCTTGTCCGTATGCGGAGTAATCCAGCATCGTTCCCAGTACCACATAATCAGTAGGATCACTGTAGTCAATGATATAGAGGCCACCTGAACTTCCGGCATCAATATAGGCGATACTGTTGCGTACATATACATCATGCACATAACCGGCCTCGGCTGTTGTATTGACCAAAACAGGCTCTAGCCCTTCACTGATGTCATATTGGGCGAAGTTGAGCCCGAAGCCACCGCCAGTCTGCACGCCACAGCCATACAGAATATGCGCGGAGGTGTCAATGAAAATGTTGTGCACGGCAGTGATGATCTCACCGGAATCGTAGACTACTTCCACGCTTTCCGGAAGGTTTGTGATATCAACGATCTGCAAGGTACTGGCACCTTCAGCAGCCACACAATAGAGCAGCCCATCGATATCGTGATAGTCGCGATGAATGATCTCAGCATTGGCTACTGCTCCCTCAATGAAAGCCACCTGTGAAACCGATTCGATGTCAGAAATGTCGAAGATATGGGTTCCAGCTGTTGAGCCAATTACGGCAAACTCCCGATCGTTGACGACCAGTCCCCATACTTCATTGTAAGTATTATTGTATTCGCTTGAGCCAACCAGGGTTTCATCTGCCCAGTGAAAGGCCAGCGTCAGTTCCTGAGAGAATCCGGGCTTTGATTGAAAAACGAAAAGAAGGAGGAACAGTAAGGTATATTTCATCATTGTCCATATTGTAATGAGAGCCCCATCCCAAACTTCACATGTGGAAGGATCAGGCTTTCTCCTTGTGCCAGATAGATCGAAGGTCCAATTTGCGCATCAAAGTATAGAAAGTTCCAAAAGCGCCTTTGCATACCCCAGGTTGGAGCGAAGTTCCAGAAGTCAATATCATAACGGCTGATTCGAACGCGCCGTACAAAAGCACCTGTGTAGTTTGAACAGAATGCATCTACGTTCTTACTGCTGTATTTTCGCTTATCCATGTTATAATAGTATCGATACTCCAGAGATGCATAGGGTAGGGGTACTAGTGTGTAGACGGTTGTCTGTTGGCCTGCAGCGTTGTATCCATTGGTGGCATCGATCACGAAAGAGCAGCCAAACTCACCATATATGCTCTGGTTTTTCGCCGTATGCAATTCCATACCCATGCCGAAGCCAAGGGCATTCACCTTGACGGTAGGAGCTTGTTTGATTTTCGCCTCTTCTACTTGGTCAGGCACTGGAATCTGAGCAAAGCATAAGGTGGTAAACAGCAAGAACAGTATGGAAATGGGCGATTTCATCTACATCTTAGCCTATGTACTTTGTAAGCTACAAACTAGCGATAAGTTCTTTGATTAGCAGGGTCATTTTGGGCTCCGCCTTTCTTGCAGCAGCTAAAACCTCCTCAAGTGTCACTTTAGTAACTTTTTCGGGCGGATAATTGGCATCGGTAATCACAGAAATGGCAAAAACCGGAAGACCGGCATGCACCGCAACTATCACCTCTGGTACCGTCGACATGCCAACAGCATCAGCACCTATTCGATTGAGATAGACATATTCTGCTTTGGTTTCCAGATTTGGTCCGGGAACACTGGCATACACCCCGGTATGAACTACAATGTCCAGGCCTTTTGCGATCTCCTGAGCTTTGGCAATCATCTCCAATGAGTAAGGCTCACTCATATCCGGAAATCGCGGGCCCAATTCTTCGTGATTCAAGCCTCTCAAAGGATTCTCCGGCTGAAGATCGATATGATCCTGAATAATCATCAAATCACTGGTGTCAATATTTTCATTTACACTGCCTGCTGCATTGGAGATAAACAGCCCTTTGATTCCCAGCGCCTTCAAAACCCGAACGGGATAGGTTACCTGTTTTAGGGAATAGCCTTCGTAATAATGGAAGCGTCCCTGCATGGCCACCACTGCCTTACCGGCCAGCTGACCAAACAATAGCTTTCCCTGGTGAAACTCCAGAGTGGAAAGTGGGAAATGTGGAATCGCCGAGTAAGGAATCTCAAATGCGACTTCAATCTCTGCGGCCAGATTTCCGAGTCCTGTACCCAGAATGATTCCATAGTCGGGCTTAAAGGTAGTTTGACTGCCAATGTAATCAGTCGATTCTATGAGCTGTTCAAGTAGGTTCATATGCTGCTGTCTTTGTGACGTACGAAGTTAGGACTCCCACAGCAAATAATGGAGTCAAATGCACACGGACAACAAAGCACGGACAGAAAAATGAAGGGGAGATTTGTCTAGCTCTTCATTTTCGTAGCACTAGTAGGCAAGGCCTTCCTGTGAATTGCCACGTGCCTGACCAATTTCAGGACCTATATCTGTAGCTGTAGTACCTGCGATAGTCGTTTCTTCTGATGAAGCGTCCCCAACTCTACCGGGCTTTGGTAGATCAAATAGCAGATGATGTTTTTGCAATGCCTGGATCACCTTTTCAAGGCGCTCCTGGATCAGTGCATCGGAGCGTAAAGAGGGTGCTTCGGAGAGTGTGATGGCAAAATCATATTGATGAACGGAGTAGCACTTCATGCTCATTTCCTGTTCTAAATCTTCAACAAAAAGTTCAATCGCTTCTATAGGCAACTCGTGCAAGAAATTTTCCAATTCCTCATCACTCATGGTACAATTCTCATCATCGTAGAACACTTCTTCCATTTTCTCCTCGATGAAAGTAGTCAAGGTGCTATAGGAGAAGTAGCGCATATCCAGTGCTCTTATATCCTCAACCTTCCCGTGTACCAGCGCACTTTCCAGCTCCTCCATGCTCGATAAACGCTTGTTATCCAGCTTATCATAAGGGGTATTGATCACAAAAATGTGTTGATTCTCCTTTACAAAAAAGAGCCCCTCCTGCCAGTTGACTGCTAATAGTACCAATTCCTGAAGTTGCATAGTTATCTGTTCCTCAATCCACCAATTTGTTTCCACCACACCGCAGCTTGTTTCCGGCTACGACTGCTTCAACTATTACGAATTCCCTGCCAAATAGTAATTCTATAGTTGCATCGGAATACAAATCTCAAAATTGCACAGTACTTGTCATTCTAGTGCTTAAGCACGACTGATTTCTTGTGCATCTCTTGACACCTCTACAAGATTTTCCTGATCCGCTCAAATAGTTTATTCTCATCTTCAATTGACATAGCAACCCGTATTGGAAGTGCAAATATCGGCCAGGACTGCTCCTCAATGAATTTTCGAAAAAGAAGAAATCGCATAGCATCCTTCTCCGTCGTCATGATTACACCTGGCTTTGCCAATTGATCAAAGGTCCTGTCAATCTGCTTCAGGTCCTTTTCCAGAAAATAGAAGTGGTCACTATAAGCTTTCACTTCCAATTTCACTGTTTGCTGGTCAAAGTACTGAAGCAAGGACTGCCTGCGCGCAATGCCGCAACACAAAAGCACATTTTCAATGCTCGACCAATCCAATTTTCTGCTCGGTTCAAGTAAATGATAAGCGGGATCAAAATCCAGCCACGAAAATAACACTATCTGCTCATTTTTTGGCCTCAGCTCGGCTGTAATGGCCTGTCTTTCAGCCAAATTGATTGTACGAGGACATTTGGTAACAATGATGATGTTTGCGCGCTCTGCCGATGTGACCGGCTCACGCAGATTGCCAGATGGCAGAAGCTCATCCCGGGTATACAAGTCACTATAATCCGTCAATAGAATGGATAAGGAAGGAATGACTTTTCTATGTTGAAAGGCGTCGTCTAGAATCACACAATCAGTGCCCTCTGCTTCCATCATCAAGCCAGGTATGGCCATGATTCTCTCTTCGCCTACAGCTACGGGCACATCCGGATAATGATGCTTCACTAGCATTGGCTCATCACCGATATCCCAGGCGGTACTATGCGCATCTGCCATCACAAAGCCCTGGGTCTTTCGTTTGTATCCACGACTAACAAAGCCCGGTTGGCAGAATTCGGACAAACGAGAAAGGAGGAACAGGCAATGTGGTGTCTTGCCGGTTCCTCCTGTATTTAGATTCCCTACCGTAATGACTGGGAGGTCAAACTCAAAACGCTTAAATGTACCAGTGTCATAGAGGTGGTTTCTCAGCTTGACTCCAGAGCCATACAGCCAGGACAGGGGTCTGAGTAACTTTCTCAAAGGCTGGGATTTATTGAGAACTACTGAATAATTAGACTGCTGCTATGCGTTGAAGCACCCGCATCCAATTTGAGCACATATGCACCCGGAGCATAAGCCGCATCCAAACGCAGATCAAAGCTGTTTGCACCAGGCTTGGCATCTTGCAAATCCCAGTATTGTACCAGCTTCCCGGACATATCCAGCAATTCGGCGCGAACCGTCTCCTTGTCAGACAAGTCAAAATCGAGTTTGAAATGATCTTTCACCGGATTAGGGTAGAGTGACACAGATTGTAGTTGATTAACATCTCCAATGGCATCTCCCGCTTGTCCGCTGATCGCTAATTCACTGGCATAAACAAAGTCTCCCACAGGGCTGTTACTACCATCTGCAGAGACACCAACGCCATAAAAAGTGACGGTTCCAACATTGGAAGCAGGGGCAACCCAGGTAAATTCGAAAGTGCTACCGACGGCATCAGGAATGTTAAAATGGCTGATATAATCGCGACCTGAATCGCTTGAAATCGTCGTCAAGGAGGTAGTTGAGATGAATTCTCCTTCGCTGAGCCCATCATCGGCAACCGCAATCAACTGAAATCCGTATTGCATAAACCCGGGATCATTTATCGTTACAGACATGTCATAGCTCATCCCCGGGGTATATTCGCCGCCAGGGAAATTGATAACAAGGTTTCCCGGCCCTGAATTCTGAGGGCCATTGCCGGCATGACAGCCGCTCTTGGCACAGGTCAGCTCTCCGAGAGCGAAAGCACCGGTATGTCCTACCGGAGGAGTGGAGCTCAGGCTATGGCCTGTCTCAATGTTGCAATACATCAGGCCAATACAGATTAAGGCCGACAATAGTGTGATATTTCTAATCATTTGGGGGATGTTTTTAATAAATGCGCAAATTTCAGGCTAGTAAAGTACTAATTTCGAGACTCGATGGCAAGCCGCTGACTAAAATCCTTTTGGCGGCTTTACACGCCTAAATTGAGATTGATTATCTTTAGGGCCTATAAAGTTCAAATAAATAAAACGGTATGAAAATGAAATCTTTACGATTAGGCATGACCAGCCTGTTTTTGGTTGCGTTCATGTGCTTTTTTTGTTCGACGGCTATAGCTCAGGACATCCTCATGGAAGAGAACTTCAACGATGGTTATCCGGATGGTTGGACAGGAGAGCAAGCCGCCGACTCAAACGGTTGGCAATGGGCAGATGAAATCTCCGGCTCCAGTACTTATTGGGAGATTCCTCCAAGCCAAGGCATCGAAGGCAATGCATTTATGGTGTCCAATGATGATGAGTGTAACTGCGATATGAGCATGGATTACTTCATCTCTCCAGCCATCGATCTTACCTCTGCTGCCGAATCTGGCGCAAGACTTAACTTCTCTGCTTTCATGACAGGTCTTTGGAACTCTAGAGGTCTTGTAGAAGTCAGTACAGATGGAGGCGATAGCTGGGAAACAATCTACGAACTGGATGCACAAACCTTCTGGCAAGAAGTGGCGCTAAACCTTGATGCATATACTGGTAGCGACCAGTTTCACGTGCGTTTCTGGCACGATGACTCAGGTGCATGGGCCAGCGGATTTGCCATCGACAACTTTGTGATCAGCACGCCAATGGCTTACGATCTTCGAATCGACAAAGTGGTTGTGCCAAATGAATACTCTTTCTTCCCAAAGTCTGAGTGGGAGCATTTCGGTGATTTCACCATCGAATTGACCAATGGTGGCTATGAGGTTCGTAACAACCTTGCCATGTTGATGACGATCCAATACTTCGATCAAGAGCTTGGTGAGCTTATCACTCAGGAAGAGCTGACAAGTGACCCGATTGAAAGTCTGAGTGGCGGGGAAAGTGCTACCATCACTATCCCAAATACCTACGAAGTAGGAGATACCGGTATCTACATTTTCAACTACTTCCTATCTTCGGATGAAGATGAAGAGGAGCTAAATGGCTTTGATAACCTAAAAGTATTCACCAGCTACATCACTGAAGGCAAATTTGGTAGAGCAATAGATTTCGTTGATATTATCACACTGGATGAAGAAGGCAATGCTGGACTTGATTTCAGCTTCACCCAATTCAACCTGGCAGGTACTGGCGCATATGGTTCTTCATTCGAAGCATTTGACGATACACAA
Source organism: Chitinophagales bacterium (assembly GCA_020629205.1). Taxonomy (GTDB): domain Bacteria; phylum Bacteroidota; class Bacteroidia; order Chitinophagales; family UBA2359; genus JAHDDV01. The sequence goes on from JAHDDV010000175.1 coordinate 8,886, forward strand.
TTAGCCGGAATCAATTTTGAAGCCTTTGGGCCGGACGGTGCTGATTGGGGAGAAGTACAATTGGTCGTTTACGAAATGGATGATCTGACCGTTGGAAGTGAATTCTACACTTACGGCCCTTACCAGCCTACACCAGACGAGGTAGATGGTGCAGTACACACCGTAAACTTTGATTGCCCGATTGAATTGCCAACAGGAAAGTACTTTGTATCTATCGAAGTATTGGATGGTTCTGACCTTGGTATGATCTGCTCTACTCAACGCAACACACCAGGTGAAAGCTTGACACTTAGCGATGCAGGTGAGTGGGTAGGTACTGGAGTTAGCTCAGGAGCGGTGATCCCTAAAATCTATGCAATCATGGGCGGTAGCTCAGAAGCAGCTGACGAGATTTCCTATACTTATGAGATCACTGGTTTGACCGTAGATCTTACCGGTGCAGCAAATGGTATCAACTGCGAATGGAGCTGGGACTTTGGAAATGGTGATACTGCAGATAGCGGTAGCTCTGCATCATATTCTTACTCTGAGCCAGGTGACTACGAGATTTGTGTATTCGGCGAAAACGGTCTTGAGTACTGTGAAACAATCTCCGTACAATGTAGCTTAGGCGCAGACTTGGAATCTGCCCTTCCTAACGAGATCACGATTGCCGGAACGGGTGGTGCAGGTTACACTTACGAATGGGCTGACAACGATGAAACTGGTGAGACAATCACTGGTCTTGAGCCAGGTACTACATACACAGTAGTAGTTTCTGATGATAGCGGCTGTGTATCTGACGAATTGGAGTTCAGCACGCCAGCTTGTAGCCTGGACTTTACTATGGGTCAAGAGCAGCTGCCAAATGGAAATGTACAGTGGGCTATCCAAACAATTGACAACCCGTTCTCTGAGCCTATCTCACATGATGTGGTTTGGACCGACGCTGATGGCAATGAAGTTGGATCTGGTTTGGAAGTAAACCTTGATCCTTCTGAGATTGAAGGCGGTGCTACTTACACAGCTACAGTTACTGATGAGTACGGCTGCGAAGCTTCAATGTCTTTTGAAGGACTCAGCGTAAACATCGAAGAAGTACAAGGTCTACAGTCATTCGAATTCTATCCAAACCCATCTCAGGGAATGGTACAAGTGAACATCGAGCTTGATCGTTCCGTAGAATTCACAATGAATGTATTCAATGTAGCCGGTGAATTGGTTTTCCAAACTACTGAAAACAACATGAGCCGCTTCAGCCAGGACATCGACTTGAGCGATTTGGCTGCAGGCGTTTACATGGTACAATTTGCTTTTGATTCAGCGATCGCTACTGAGCGTTTGATCATCAGCAAGTAATCAGGAATTGACGATGTTTGCGTAGCACTAGCGCAAACCGTTCATAAATAGAAAGCAGAAAACAAGTGGGCATTAGTCCATCTTGTTTTCTGCTTTTTTTGTTTGGTACCACAAGTCAAGCAAGAGGCAGCTTATAGCCACTGATCAATTCTTTATTTTTTGGAGCCCAGCAGGATTCGGCCGCGGTACCGACCGTCCGGCTATCCATTCCAATGGAGGCGCCCTTCGCTGCTTCCTGCATCCACTGCCGTCGTCTCTCCTATCGTCGAGCCATCGGCAGCGGCGCAGTCAGGGCGCTCAGTGCACCCCCATTTCCATTTCTATCCGGGCTATGCATCCAAGTCCTTCGAGCGCGCGCTACCGAGACCAAGCATTGAGGTATTGCTTCGGATCGGAGAGCGGAAATACCATAGCCATTCCCTACTTCGACGCGCCAAAAATAAACAGCTGCATTCATACCAGGGATTACATCCCTGGCTATCAAAATTTGACCGCTATGCGGCCTTTTCCAAGCAGGTACCGGTGCTATGTCCAAGATGTAAGCTATTGAGGGTTTCGTCCTGACCGGAGGTATCACTGGGCCATAGTTGATGGCTGTTGACTCATGACTCATGACTGGTGACTGATGACGGGTTTTCTATATTGTAGCTAGTTTTGACTAGAAAGGCCCGGAGGGCCTAAATCTCATTTACCCCGTGCGGAGCTCGGGGAAACAGAGCCCTTACAGAATACCGCTAGCGATACCCCTCAAACTAGCGCCACTGAGCACCCAGTACCGCCACCCAAGACCGGTGCTAAATGAGCCGGGGGCACTTCGAAGTAATCGATATTTTTGAGAGTGACGTTTGTTGCTTGGAGATATTTGAGAATCGAATAGAGATACATCAAAGTGGATAACAGATTCTATTGATACCAACACCATTCATGGCAAGTTCTGCTTCACTATATTCACTGCCGTGGCCGAAAGGGAGCGAGATGTCATCCGTGAAAGGACCATATAGCGAGTGTGAGCGGCCCGACTATCTTTGCGTGTGACTGTCCTTGCTTTGTATTGCTTGCTTTTTTGCTAAGTCAAACATGTAAGCTATTTAGGATTTCGTCCGGACCAGAGGTCAGGCCGGGCCATGGCTAAGCAATAAACTACTTGCACCATTCACTAGT
>JAHDDV010000176.1:0-2127 GCA_020629205.1 Chitinophagales bacterium
CCAAAACTGGACAAAATTCACACGAGCGGTGAACCACCTGAGTAATCAGGATACTCTGCAAACGGAGCAAATTCTCGAAGAAATTGTTCCCGAAAACGACCGTGATGTGGAGCTCAAGCAGTTCTATAGTAGTATGCTTGCTAGTGGTACTGGCAAACAGAGCGACCAGCATGCGATGGTCAATGCGATGCAAAGGGGGCAGAAGGGATCAGCTAATATCACTCTGGGCGAGTCCGCTATGGCTCTGCTAGAGGGTAGGCATTTCACGAGAAGCTACAAGACAAGTAGCTCAACAAATGTTGGGACTGATTCCTCTCCTCAACTATTCTTCCAACCCAATCCTGCAAGCGAAAAGGTGAGGATCTTGTTTGGTCACTTGCCTCTTGATGGAGTTGTCGAAATAACACTCTTTGCGAGTGACGGTCGTCTCGTACTTGAGCAGCAGTGTCAAAGTGACTGTGATGTCCTTGAAATTCAGGAACTGCAGGCTGGATTGTATTATGTGCGTCTGAGCCAGAATAATATGGCCATTGCAAATGGAAAGCTGCTAGTGAAGTAAATGTTTAGCAATCGGAGGCAGGTGTTTGTGGACATTGCAGATGCCTGGCCTCTTTTCTTACCAAAAGTTCAATTAACATGAGAATTTTATTTTGTTTATGTGTCTGCTTTTTAGGGTGCCTTAATGTCAAAGCACAGGATACCTTGTTTACAACTTACAATCGAGTTTACTATTTCGGACCGAATACGGCATTTATGATTGCGGCTATACTTGAGACTCGTGCTGACGGTGCTACTGTGGTAGCTACATTTAGCGATAGTGAAAACAAATTCTTGGGATTAGTCGATTTGAACGATGAAGGAGAGATCACAGGAAGGATTGCTCTTGATGAAGATATTGAGTATCACAAGGCGATGGCATCAGGGAGCTCTTTGAGAAAAAGTCAGGATGGAAACTACTTACTGGCTTATGTAAAGGCTGGAGTTTTGGCCAATCAGGATCCAGGCTCTTTCTGCGTAATGAAGTTTGATCGTCAAGGAAACGTGATTTGGAATTACGAATACAATACCGAAGAACAAGATATGGCAGCAAGTTTGAGTGAAGCACCGAGTGGCAATATCCTTGTTTCGGGAGTAAAGAGCTTGAATGAATCGGATCCTGATACTATTGTCATCTTACTCGATGCAGACGGAAATGAGCAATGGGTAAAATATTTCTATGGCAATAATGACTTATGCGGTAAGGCAGGTAACGATGTCAGCACTACCTCAGATGGAAATTTTATAGTTTCTGGATTGACAAACATGGGATATGGCTGCGGCATTGGCACTGATCGTTTCGCGATGAAGATCGACGAGGATGGAGAAGTGCTTTGGGACCATCACTATAGCTATCCATATTATGATAGCCAAGCGCGATTACTTGAGTTGAATACGGGTGGTTTTTTAATGTCTTCCGTTTGCTCAACTGAAACAGGTACTACATATGGATACTTTGCTTACCTCGATTCCGAGGGCCAGATTCTTTATGAAAACCCCTTATTGATGCCTTGGATCACGGGTCCAAATCTACAAATGAGGAAAGTGGAAGATGGCTTTGTGGGTGTTTCAATGTATAATTCGACGGAATTTCCCCTTAAGCCTAAGGGAGCGCAGTTCTTTAAGATCAGTCCTGATCTTCAGCTGCAGTTTACAAGACCATTACTTTCGATGGATTACCTGAACATAGCTCCAAAAGATTTTGCTCCGACTCCAGATGGGGGTTATTTGGTCATTGGCGGCGACTACATCTTTCCCTATGAATATTCCTGGGTAACCAAAATCGACAGCCTTGGTAATCATTGTCCAGAAGCTGATTGCTACGAGGTCATCTTGGGTGATGTTAGTACCGATCTTGAAACCACCATCGAAAACATCTCCTTTACACTGTACCCGAATCCAGTCCCAGAGATTGCTCAGCTTCAATATGTGTTGCCGACTGAAGTGCCCTTTATCTGGTTGGAGATCTTCGATGCAAAGGGAATGATTCTTCGTAGCAAGAAGCTCTATACAAGAGAAAATCATGCGGAGCTCGACCTGTCATCTTTGGACACGGGTTTGTACATTTATCGACTCAGAAGTGGGCCGGAT
>JAHDDV010000176.1:2227-3968 GCA_020629205.1 Chitinophagales bacterium
GGTTGGCTGTGAACTTCCATGATGATGCCATCTGCACCGGCCATGATTCCTGCCAGAGCCATTGGTTCTACAAACTTCCTTAGGCCAATTCCGTGGGACGGATCGACGATGATCGGAAGGTGGGTGCGCTCCTTTAGAATGGGCACAGCATTGAGATCTAGCGTGTTTCGGTAAGCTTTCTCATAGCTGCGGATTCCTCTTTCACAGAGCATGATCTTTTCATTTCCGTTAGAGAAAATGTATTCTGCGGCAAAGAGCAATTCATCAACTGTGCCGGAAATACCCCTTTTCAAAAGTACCGGCTTATCGACTTCTCCAAGAGCATCTAGAAGGTTGAAATTTTGAGCGTTTCTCGCACCTACCTGAAAGATATCGACATAGTCGTGCATTTCGGCTATCTGGGAAACCTGCATCACCTCTGTGATAATCTTGATACCTTGCTCATTACACAGCCGGTAGAACATCTTGAGTCCTTCCTGCCCCAAACCTCTAAAGGAGTAGGGCGAACTTCTCGGTTTATAGACACCACCACGCATGATTCGAACCCCATTCTGTACCAGATGGGCTACGGTACTCTCCACCTGCTCTTCACATTCAATAGAACAAGGCCCTGCCATGATGGCAAATTCACCTGTTCCGATTTTGACACCATCACCCAGATCTATAATGGTATCCTGTAAGCGCCATTTCTTCGATACTAGTTTGTACTGATCACTTACCCGATGGATGTCCTGAATGCCATCCAGTACGCCAATTGATCGTATGTCTATCTCTGCCTTTCCGATGGCTACAAGGTAGTTTCGCTCTTGAGTAGATACTGGGTTGGCTTTGTACTTTACTTGTTCCAAAGCTTTGTATATATCCTGAATCTGCTGTTCGCTTGCTTCAGGCTTGAGTTGAATAATCATGGCTATCTGATTTGATGGTTTTGATAAATTGTTGAATGCTACCGTTTAGATCGTTTTGATCTTTGATAGCTCGAAGAAATGCCGATCCGATGATGGCCCCGTTGGCATATTGACAAGCCCGGGCAAATTGCTGATGGTTGCTGATTCCGAAACCGATCATTTTTGGCCTGCTTACCTTTAGGTTTGCGATCTTCTCGAAGTAGCTCTTTTGTGCATCTTCGTTGCTGCTACTGCTACCAGTAGTAGAGGACTGACTAACCACATAGATAAAGGCACTGCTGAGCTTGTCAATGCGCTGGATTCTTTGTTCACTGCTTCTTGGGGTAATTAGAAAGCTGATCTTGAGATCATACTTTTCAAAGGTGCTCAAGAATTGATGCTCATATTCATCCAGTGGAAGGTCTGGCAGGATCAATCCATCGATGCCAATTTCAGCACATCGTTTACAGAACTTCTCCATGCCATATTGCAAGACCTGGTTTACGTAGCCCATCAATATGACTGGGATTTTGATGTCAGTCCTGAATCCCTTGAGCTGTTCAAATAGCAAGTCCAGGTTCATCCCATTTTGTAGCGCAGCCTCGCTACACTGCTGAATGACTGGTCCATCGGCCAGTGGATCGGAAAAGGGCATGCCGATTTCTACCATGTCCACACCGCCACTTTGAAGGGCTTTCAGAATCGGAAGCGTATCTCCAAGGGAAGGGTAGCCAGCCGTGAAGAAGATGTTTAGCACTTCAGAAGGCTTCTTAGAAAAAAGGGCGTCAATTCTATTCATTTTCATTTGGGATTAGGGTGGATAAATCCTTGTCACCTCTTCCAGAAAGGTTGAG
>JAHDDV010000176.1:4068-11277 GCA_020629205.1 Chitinophagales bacterium
TAGTAGAGCGGACTAGGACGTCCAACATAGTCTCTTAATAACTGACGAAACTCTGCCTGAAAGGCATCACTTGCAATGATGCGCTCATAACTTTCGCGAAGCTCTTCAACATTATAGTATAGTAGTTCTGGTACATAAGCGCCACCAAACTTTCCATAGTAGCCCTTATCATTTGCTGTATAACTCATTCTTGTAGGATCTTAATAAATTCACTGATCATTTTGATGTTCTTTATGGCTGGTTTGTTTTCAAATCCGCTGTTGATATCTACGCCGTAAAGTTGATTGATGTCTAGAGCCCTGATGCTTTTGGCATCTTTCAAACCAATTCCACCGCTGAGAAAAAAGGGCCTGTCAAGATGATAGCTTTCGAGTATTTGCCAGGCAAACTGTACACCATTCCCCCCAGCTGCTTTTCCTTTAGTGTCAAAAAGGAAAAAGTCGCAATACCGCTCATATTCCTCAAGCTTGCTTATGGGAAGTTCATCGAGCACAGAAAATACCTTTATGGTGATAAGTCCCATTTGTTTCAGCTCGCCACAAAGAGAGGTGGACTCTTGACCATGCAACTGTACCCCATCAAGTTGGTACTGTTGCACCTTTGAAGTGATATAGGGGAGAGACTTGTTGACAAACACGCCAATCCGCTGTATGCCGCCTGAGCAGACAGGCACGGCTTGTTGTACAAATCGCGGGGACGGCTCATGAAAAATCAATCCCATATAGTCGATTGCAAGCAGATTCAGTTGCATGATGTTATCTGCTTCCCTCATTCCACAAACTTTGATCTTCATTTGTTTAGGATTTGATGGAGACTGATGCTGCGTTCAAGCCTTGAATAAAGCCTTGACATTGCTTCTTAGGGGAAGGCTGATTCATGAAGAGTGATCCAATCAGAAAGCCATCGTAGCCATGTTCTTGTAAGTCAATTACATCTGCCGGATTCTGAATACCGCTTTCCGAGATCTTGACCATTTCTGCGGGTAGGAGCTTCGACAATTCTCTTGAGCGATCCAGGCTAATGCTAAAGTCATGTAAGTTGCGATTGTTGACTCCGATTAGGTCGATATTTGGACTCAGCTTGTCTAGATCTGTAGCCTCTCTGATTTCAAACAATACTTCGAGTCCCAGATGGTGAGCAAGCTGACTGAGTTTTCCCACTTCCTGCTTGCTAAGACAATCGGCTATCAAAAGTATGGCATCTGCCCCTATTGACTTAGCTTCGACAATCTGGTATTCATCTACGATAAAGTCCTTTCGTAAGACTGGGGCAAAGTTGAACTTTCTGGCAGCTGTTAGATCCAAATTGCACCCTCCAAAGAACTGTTCGTCCGTTAGGATCGAAAGAGCAGAGGCTCCAGCTTGCATATATCCGATGGAGACTTCTTCCACATCGGCAAATAAGTTGATATCGGGATTTGATGGAGATCGCCTTTTGAATTCAGCAATGATCCCGTTCTTGTCTTCTCGTTTTATATAGTGAGAGAGAGAAACGGTTGGTGTGGGGAAATAGAGACTTGATTCCAGCAATGCAATCGGCACCAGCGCTTTCTTTTGTTGAATCTCCTTTTGCTTATGCGCTACTATCTTATCTAATATATACATTGATATTGTTCTTAATTGGGTGATTAGTTAATTAGGGACTGCAAAACTTCAAAGCCCTTTCCTGATTGAATGGTCTCGTTTGCCAGAGCCATGCATTGTTTTATACTCTTTTTGGGCTCCATACATTTGATGGCCACACCGGCGTTTGCCGTTACTGCGAGGTTTTGTGCTCCAGTGCCTTTGCCCTTAAGAATGTCCAACAAAATTTTGGCAGAAGCCTCAATGCTGTCACCTCCATGAAGCTGACGTGGATCGAGTTTTGGCAGGTCAATATCTTCGGGATGAAGAAGGCGGTCTCCCTGATTGGATATCATTCTAAATTCATCTGTCAATGAGATTTCATCATACACATCCATAGAATGTAGAATGACAAACGCTCTACCGCAATCCTGTAGAATGTATTTGTATAGCCTCGCAAGTTCTTGATTAAAGACCCCGGTCAATTGATACTTTGGTTGAGCTGGATTGACCAGAGGCCCCAGCATGTTAAAGAAGGTCTTCATGCCTAAAGTGCGACGCACATTGGCCACAGATTTCATGGCTGGGTGGAACAAAGGTGCGTGTAGGAAGGTGATATTGCTCTTGTCCAATTGTTGTTTGAGGGTATCTTGATCCGTGACAAACTGATAGCCCAGAGATTCTAAAACATTTGATGAACCACAAATGGATGAAACGCCATAGTTTCCGTGCTTGGCTACTTTGTAGCCAGAAGCTGCTACAATGAAGGCAGAAGTTGTGGAGATATTGAAGGTGTTTTTCCCGTCGCCACCGGTTCCGCATAGATCAATGGCATCGAAGCTGGATAGGTCTACTGGTCGGCAAAGCTCCAAGAGGGCATCTCTGAATCCTTGCAGCTCTTCTAGACTGATATCTCGCATTTGATATACCCCGATGAAAGCCATCAACAAAATGTCATCATAATCCTCTGTAGCAATTCGATGCAATACTTGTCGGGACTGCTCGCGACTTAGTTGCTCGTGTTGGTATAGTTGTTCTAATATAGTTTTCATTACTTGATGTGTTTGAGGTCAAGAAAGTTCTTGATAATGCTTGATCCATTTGGGCTCAGAACTGATTCGGGATGGAATTGTACTCCCCATACTGGATGAAGCTTATGCTTGATCGCCATGATTTGTCCATCTTGATCTGTGGCTAGAACTTCAAGCTCATTCGGAAGGCTTAGGGTATCTACAATCCAACTGTGATAGTGTCCGACCTCTGGATTTTCATGCAAACCAGACAGCAGCGGATCTTTCTCAGCAGTGATGTTGATTTTGCTAGAGATTCCATGCAGTACATCAGGCATATTAATTAGAGAACCGCCCAGAGCTTCAGCAATCGCTTGATGACCCAGACAAACACCCAGGATAGGCTTCTCAGTCAAATAAGCCTTGATGCAATCCAACAGTATTCCATTCTCCCTCGGAACTCCCGGGCCTGGAGAAAGTATCAGTTTTTCGTACTCCGCAATTTGCTCGACAGCAATTTGATCGTTGCGTGCTACATCCGGTCGTGTTCCAGAAATTTCTTCTACCAATTGAACGAGGTTGTAGGTAAATGAATCGTAATTGTCCAGTATCAATATTGGCTTCATAGACGAATGCTTTCTTTGGCTTTTGTTTGTTTGCTCGCAGCTTGGATGGCCTTTCTTACGGCTCCCAGCTTATTGTCTACCTCAGCTAGCTCAGAAGCTGGGATAGAAGCGGAGACCACACCTGCTCCGGCCTGATACCGCAATTCATTGTTGTTGCTAATCATGCTTCGGATCAAAATGGCTTGGTTGATATCCCCGTTTAGCCCGATATGGCCAATGGAACCTCCGTAGAATCCACGTGGGTTCGGTTCCAATTCGGAGATCAATTCCATCGCCCGAAACTTTGGAGCACCGCTCAAAGTTCCGGCAGGAAAACTTTTAGCAAACATTTCCAGACCCTGTCTCGGATCTTCTAGTTTGCCTTCCACTTTCGAGACCAAATGAATGACATGGCTGTAAAACTGTATTTCTTTGTAGCTAGCCACTCGAACCTGCTTGGCGCAGCGATTCAGATCATTTCTAGCGAGGTCGACTAGCATCGTATGCTCCGCATTTTCCTTGGGGTCTGTTGCCAGCTCAGTTGCTCTGGCGCGATCCTCTTCATCTTTACCTGTTCGCTTGTAAGTTCCAGCGATGGGGTTGATAGTAGCGAGACCATCCTTGACGGTCAATTGTGCCTCGGGTGAAGAGCCCATCAACTTATAATTGCCAAAGTCAAAGTAGAACAGATACGGTGAAGGATTTAGCGAACGTAGAGACCGATAAACTTGAAACTCATCGCCACTAAACTGTTGACTAAAGGATCGAGAAAGCACAATCTGAAACACATCACCTCGCTTGCAATGAGCGATGCCCTGTTGCACCATCCTAATAAAGGACTCATCCTTCATATTCGCAGTTTCGCTGCCGATCACTCGAAAGCCATAGGCATTGCTTTGCCTTCCCTCAATTAAAGAAAGGAAACGATCCATCTCTGATGCTTCTCCATTAGGTATGTTTTCAGTGATTGTCATAGAGTCATGAAAGTGGTTGATCTCTATGATAAACCGATACAAGGAAAAATTGGCGAGCGGACTGTTTGCATCACCGTCTAATTCGAGCTTGTCAAAACACTTAGCTGCCTCAAAGTTGAAATGGCCATACAATCCGTTGACTCCTTGTTCAGCATTTTGAATACCTAAATCACGAACAAACTTTTGAAGTCGATTTATCAGCTCCTGATGCTTAATCGTTTCAGTCCTTTGATCCCCATTGGGCCATCTGCTGGTCATTTGATCTCCTTTGACCTGGATTCTTGCGATGCTATCACAGCAGATAATGGAACGACTATTTTCTTGTTGGTGGAAGTCTGCGCATTCCAGCAGGGCTGAGCCCCGATATTGATCTCGAAGCTGTAGATACAAACCCACGGGAGTGTGTAGATCAGCAGCTAGCGCAATCTGCTTTTGACGAATATTGTGCCCTTTCATTACTTGACGTTTCAGTATTGACATAAAAAAACGGCTTGCCGGATATCCGACAAGCCGTTGCTTGATTGTATTTTGTGGAATTTTACATACAAATATAGCAGCTCCTCTTCACCCGCACCTGAGTTTGCGTGAAGCGCCACCAATTTCTATTTGCAGTCAATGTAAATTTCATTTTCAACATACAGTTGTAGGACAATTATACACGCTTAATCCGTGATAATCAAGAAAAGTACCCAAAATATCTTTCTCCACCATTTTTCTTAACTTTGCGCGCTGTTTGGATCAATTCAGGCCATCTTTTAATTGACTTCTACTTTTCAAAGTTGGTCTAATTTTTTCTGGTGGCATCGGTGAGAAATGGAGTACAGTTTTTCCTGAGATTCAAGCGTTTCCTCTCTACCGTGAACGAAATTCACTCGAATGATCGCTTATATCAAAGGGCAGTTTACACACAAGTCCCCTACAAATGTAGTGATTGAGTCACATGGACTAGGATATCACGTAAACATCAGTCTGAATACCTATGCAAAGGTACAAGGGCTTGATTCTGGACTACTTCACATTCATTTTCATGTCAAGGAAGATGCGCATACGCTGTATGGTTTTTTTACGACAGCTGAGAAGACAATGTTTCAATACTTGATCTCTGTATCAGGTGTGGGACCGAATACGGCCAGAATGATGCTGTCTTCAATGGAGCCGTCTGAAATTCAGCAGGCTATAGTTCTGGAAAATGTCAAATTGTTGCAAGGTATTAAGGGTATTGGTCCAAAGTCCGCACAAAGGATCATTCTTGAACTTAAGGATAAAGTAGCAAGGGAAGAATTGCCGACTACTAAAGCTGCTGGAGGGCACAATAGTAACCTGGATGATGCGTTATCAGCATTGGCAGCACTTGGTATCTCCCGTCCCCTAGCTCAAAAGGCCTTAAGCAAAGCGGTAAAGGAGTCTAAAAGCGACACCGTCGAAGGATTGGTGAAGACCGCTTTGAAACTATTGTAAATTACACCATAAGGAAGATTGTGAGGATACTGAAGCTTACAGGTTACGTTTTTTTGTTGACAGGTTTTTTATTGGCGATTGGTTCAGCTGCAGGTAGTGAATATACCTCCGCGCTGCTACCATCTTCGTTTCTACCAGAACTCCTACCTCTTGCTGAGGAAGAGCCAACAGACTCCACTGACCTCATTTACCCTATTCAAGACGACCCATCAGGAGGATTCTCCGGACAACAAGAACATAATCCATTTGACGACTATGTTCCCGCTGGGGTTGAAAAGAAGGTCGAGTACGACCCAGCCACAGGCACCTATTATGTTACAAATACCGTAAATGGCGTTCCAGTTGGTACACCACAAGCTTATAGCTTTGATGAATATCAAGCCCTCGAAACCAATAATAGTATTCAGGACTATTGGCAGGAAAAGGCTAGTACCAGTAGTGGCCAGGGCGGTGGTGGCCTTGGAGGCTCTTTGCCAACTATTCTTACAGGCAAGAAAGGAATCCCTCCTGTAGATATTAGACCTTCAGGAGATATTACCCTATTTGCAGGCTTCCGAAAAAACAAAGTAGTAAACCCGGTTCTTCCCGCATTCCAGCAATCTCCTCCCGCACAGTTCGATTTTGATATGGATATCAATATCAACGTGATAGGAAAGATAGGGGATAGAATGAAGTTTACAACCAACTACAATACCCTAACTACATTTGATTACGACCGGGAATTGAAATTGGAATACACGGGCGACGAAGACGAGATCATACAAAAAATAGAAGCTGGAAATGTGAGCTTTCCGCTCCCAACCACTTTGATTCCTGGTGCACAAAGACTATGGGGGATCAAGGCAGATCTGAAATTTGGGAGGCTCAGACTATCTTCAGTTGTTTCTCAGCAAAAGTCTCGTGCAAGTAACATCAAGGTCGAAAATGGGGCACAAACACAAACCTTTGAGATCAATGCCGATAAATACGAGGAAAACAGACACTTCTTCCTGGCTCAGTACTTTCATGATAATTATGAGGATGCCCTAAAGACCATGCCTTATATTAACTCCAAAATTGAGGTGACAAACCTCGAAGTTTGGGTGACCAATAGTCGAGGTACTACAGAGGAAATCCGCGACATCATAGCCTTCGCTGATCTTGGAGAACCAGATCCATATGCCAATTCACTGAATGGTAGTGGAGCAGAGTTTCCAAACAACTCAGCAAATGATCTCTACGATAAACTTGTTAACGGCCCAACCTCCCCAATTCCAGTAGATCTTGTTGTATCAACGGCGGAGACACAGATTGGATTGAAAGATATTCAGGACTTCAAGAAGACACAGGCAAGAAAACTGAAACCTTCAGAATATACCTATGATCCGAAACTGGGTTTTATCTCCTTGAATTTTGCCCTCAAGACAACAGAAGTATTGGGAGTTGCCTTTGAATACACCACGATATTTAGCAGCGAAACCTATAGAGTAGGGGAGCTCGCACAAAATAAGGCGCCTGTGAATGGTCAAGAGCCTATTCTCTTCCTCAAAATGTTGAAGAGCACAGCCCAAAGACCAAAGCTGCCGATCTGGAATCTGATGATGAAAAACATCTACAATCT
>JAHDDV010000177.1 GCA_020629205.1 Chitinophagales bacterium
CACCGGGTGATTTGTGTAATGATGGAGCGGCATTGTTCTTGAATGATCTGTTTACCGAGAGCACGACACCGGGAGGTGTATGGACATCAAGTAATGCACCAGCTGGCACGCTAACTGGTCCGGTCTTCAATCCATTCGCATTGCCTGCGGGTACCTACTCAGTGACTTACACGGTGCAGCCTCCGGCCGGTGATCCGGCTACTTGTGGACCAGCTTCCAGCACACATCTGATTAATGTGAATGAAGCTCCATGGGCAGAGGTCTTGTCAGGTACACAGACTTGTAATAGAGGAATAGATGGAACAATTGTGGACTTGTCAGAGCTGATCGTTGGAGGTGATTTGAATGGAACCTGGACGGATGTTTATGGCTCTGGTGCAAGTGGAAGCTTCCCAATTCTCGATTTCGAGAATGTGCCTCCAGCATTGTATGAGTTTACTTACACCACTAACAGCGCTACTTATCCATGTACCGAAGAGACCTTTACGGTCACCGTACTTGTGAAGGACTGTGCTGTTAAGAATGTGTTGATACCGAATGCCATCTCGCCTAATGAGGATGGTGTGAATGATGAACTGGTTGTGATTGGAGAGTACCTTGATGACATGGAATTCTTTGTCTATGATCGATGGGGACAGTTGATCTTTGAATCTTATTCTCTTGACAACCTATGGGATGGTACACACAAAGGAGAGCCAGTGGATCTTGGTGTGTATGTTTACTATGCTTACATCACCTTCGATGATGGTGTAACAAAACTGTTCAAGGGCAATGTAACGGTGGTGCGATAGTCTTGTACTTAATGTAGATACTTTCCTGCCTGCAAGGAAATGATAGGGAGCTCGCCTTTTTGGTGAGCTCCCTTTTTTGATGACTGATGACTGATTATTGATGACTGGTTATAGATGATGGATGATAGAGGAGTGGGCAAGCGGATCAGTATCTTTAGCGCGCTCGACGAACGGTGATGCATAGCCGTGGGCGCAGCGGAACGAGGTGCCTGGGTAGCGTGGCGGATGCCGGGCCGGGGCGGCTCGTAACGCAGTGGAGAGACGCACTGGCCCGAGCAGGAGCAGCTAGCCGGGTGCCGAGTATTAGCGGAGCACACGTAGGTCGCTGCGACGGCCCAATGCAGCTGTGCTCCAAATGAGAAAAAACAACACATTAGGAAAAGGAGCAAGTATTTACGCAGCACTAGTCCCACGAAACCTCTGAAATCCTAATCTGAGGAGAGGATTCAGGGAAGGTAGCATGGTTTTGGATGTCTTGCTACATATTGTTTAGCTTCGTGAAAAATATGTCAAATGGGAAAGTATAATAGTTTGCGGGAATTGGTGATGATTGACTCTCCATCGGGATTTACAGATCGGGCGAGTGCGTATTGTTATGATTTTTTAAAGAAGCAGGGTTGGAAGCCTGCTTATACAAATAAGGGGGCGGTTCGTTGTGCGTTTGGAAAGAAGCCAAAACTGGCCATTGCGGCGCATGTGGATACACTAGGTATGATTGTGAGTGGCGTGAATGGTAATGGTACACTTAAGGTTTCAAAGTTGGGTGGACCTTTAATGAGTAGTTATGATTCGGAGTATTGCCGGGTATATACGATGGATGATCATGTGCTTAGTGGTACGCTTTTGTTTGACAATCCTTCTATTCATGCGAATCGTGAAGTGGATAAAAGTGGTCGGACGACGGATAATATGCATGTGCGTTTGGATGAGGTGGTTTCTTCTGTCGAAGATGTTGAAAAGTTGGGGATTCGCGTTGGGGATATCATCTGTTTTGATACTCGCTATCAGCAGTTATCGAGTGGTTTTATCAAGTCGCGGTATATGGACAATAAGGCAGGTTGTTATGTGCTCTTTGAGTTGGCGCGACGATTGAAGAAGGCCAGGAAGAAACCGGCTGTGGAGATATTCTTCTCTAATTATGAAGAGGTTGGGCATGGAGGAACTTGTGGATATTCTGAGAGCATTGAGGAGTTGCTTGTGATTGATATGGGGGTGATTGGTGATCAATGTGCTGGTCGGGAGACCCATTGTTCGATCTGTGCCAAGGATTCTACTGGGCCATATGATTATGAATTTCGCCGAAAATTGGTTCGTCTTGCTGAAAAGAAGAAAATCCCTTATAAACTGGATGTTTATCCTTATTATGGTTCTGATGGCTCTGCAGCACTGGCCGCTGGGAATGACTTTCGTGTGGCTTTAATCGGACCTGGAGTGGCTGCTTCACATGGAATGGAGCGTACACATATCGATGGAATTGAGGCGACAATTGACCTTTGTATGGCTTATATCGACAGTCAGAGCTAGCTTTTTAGAATATCGCTGTTTAATTGCCAGAAACTTTGAATTGACGCCTCATTTCGATAAATTTGTTTCAGTTCGACAGCGGCCGAAATTCCTAATGCCATCATAGCGAAGCACCACGCTCGGCAAATTGCTGCAATTACACTAGAACGAATTTTGTGAAAAAATTTCGACAACTCTCCCTTGGGGATCATCTATTCAATACGAGTCTGGACATGTTCACCAATCAGG
Organism: Chitinophagales bacterium; assembly: GCA_020629205.1. Taxonomy (GTDB): domain Bacteria; phylum Bacteroidota; class Bacteroidia; order Chitinophagales; family UBA2359; genus JAHDDV01. Next base: position 2,544 of record JAHDDV010000177.1, read on the forward strand.
GACATTTCTGGCAGGCGCTGAGTTATCTGCGTAAGGCCAGGGAAATGTTTTTGATGGAGAAGAATTGGCCTGAATTTATTGCGGCCTCCAATGAATTGTTGACAGCATACCAGCTTACTTCACAATTGTCGAAGTTTACCCCATTATTGAAGGAAACACTGGAGATTGGGCATCGCGAATTGGGGGATACTCCTGCTGAGCTTACCATTACCTATTGTCGTAGAGGTCGTTACCTTTGCTTTAAAGGCGAACTGGAGGAGGCATTCCTTTCTTATAAACGTGCACTTGAGAATAGTGGCACGGCTGCTGAAGAAAATTCGAGTCAACTACATCTAAGTGAGGTTTATGGGGATTTGGGTTATTTATATGCACAAAATCTTTATGATTATCGCAAGGCCCTTGGCTACTTTACTAAGGAGCTGGAATTGAAGTCTGAGGTTCTTGGATGGGATGATCCGGACATTAGTCTTCCTTGCTCTAATGTGGCTTTTGCCTATCAGAAGTTGGAGGAGTATGAGCGTGCTTTGGAATACTATGAAATTGCGCATCGCCAACGCTTGTTATTGAGTGGTCAGGATAGCATTGAGGTAGTGAGTCTTGAGGCGAGTATTGCCTGGTGTAAAGCGCATATTGGAAGGGTAGAAGAGGCCATAGAAATCTCTACCCGGGCTTTGGAGTTTATCTCTTCAAAAGTAGGGGAGGACCATGTGTCTACTGGTTCGATCTATCAATGTTTGGCCTATTGCAATGACCTCAAAGGCAACTTTTCGGAGGCTTATCAACTACACAAGAAGGCCATAGATGTAGCTGTCGATAGCGATGGAGAAGATAGAGAGCGCGTGATGGAAATTAGATGGTACTTTGGCAATCATTTTAGCTCACAAGGGCTCTTTGACAAAGCTATCTGGGAATATCAAAAGGCACTTCGCTATATCTGTCCGGCAGATAAGGAGGATAAATATAAAAATCCAATCATTAGTCTTTTCTACGAAGGCAGTGATTATGCATGGGTTCATATTTTTGGGCCGAGATTGTTGATGCTGCTTGGGAGTAAAGCACGGTCTTTTATCAGTCGTTACCGTCAGGTGCCGGATGTGCCAAAGTATTTGCTGGCAGCCTATGAGACCTACTCAGTGATCGGCAATTTGATTCAGTTGCTACAGTTGAGTTTCAAACTCGAAGGAGACAAGTTTCTGATCGAGGAGGCTGATGCACTATTGAAAGAAAGCATTGATGTTTCTCAGCGAATGATGTTATTGACTGGTGATCAGGCATTTTTGAAGCGAATTCATTTTCAGTCAGAATTAATTAGCAACAATTATCTGCTCAGTACCCAACTACGAGATGTCCGCACAAAAGAGGCCAATATCGATCGACAGCTAATCAATAAAGAGCGCGAGTTGCGTTCGAGATTGGGTATTCTTTGTCGACAGGTCTACTCTCCCAAGCCCAGGAGGGGAGGACATGATGCCAAAGAAGTCAATTATAATAGCAAGTATCTCTTACAGCGATCCGAGTATCAGACGCTGATCGCGGGCATCAAGAAACGATATCCGGATTTCTATGAAATGAAGTTTCGCCACAGTCTGGCAAGTTTTGAAGAAATTTCCGGACGTTTGGATCAGGATGAAGTCTTGCTGAAATTTTGGTCTCAGCACAAATCAATATACATTTTGGGGATTTCTTCTTCAAAGTCTATGCTTGAAAAAGTACCCTTACCGGAGAACTTCGAAGAAAAGCTTAAAGCTTTTAACCGTACGATTGACATGTATAGCAAGCGTGGAGATGAGCAAATTCGCTTTGAAATCTGGGAGCAAATTTGGGAGCCGGTAGAGCGTACCTTTGGCAACATGATCAAGAAACGCATGCAGATAATCCTCAGCGATATCTTCGGTTTCCTTAAGTTTGACGCAGTGATCGACGACCCTTCGAATGAGTCTCAAAGATTACCAGCTGATCTCTTTTATAGTGGGAACAATCTTCAGATTGCCTACTATTATAGTGCGACTGATTGGCTCAATGGGAAGGCAGCTCATCCGCAATTGAGTGACAACATGTCGAGAGATACCTTTGATTCTAAGCCCGGTATCTTAACGGATCAAAATGGTATTGCTCTTGAGGAACAGTGAAAAGCATTGTTAGTCCTTTGCATCTTTCTTCTTTTTACTTGCCCTTGGTCTACCAGATTTCAATCTGCCCTCCTGCTTTAAGACCCTGTGAAGCATCCATTCAATTTGTCCATTAGTACTGCGAAACTCATCCGCAGCCCACTTCTCAATGGCCTTCATCATTTCGGGGTCAAGCCGGAGGGCAAATGCTTTCTTGCGTGCCATGTCTAGTGATTTAGGGTTCCGGTATTTACTACCGGAGTTGTTTCTTTTTCAGAGCATAGAACGACCATTAAGTTCGAAACCATTGCTGCCTTCTTTTCTTCATCCAACTCCACGATATTCTTACTGCTCAATTCGGATAAGGCCATCTCTACCATTCCTACAGCCCCTTCCACAATCTTTGCTCTTGCAGCCACTACCGCTGTTGCTTGCTGCCTTTTCAGCATTGCATTGGCAATTTCCTGTGCGTAAGCCAGATACCCAATTCGTGCCTCCATCACCTCAATTCCTGCTATAGATAGTCGATCTGAAACTTCTTGCTCCAAGGTTTCATTCACCGCATCCATACCAGATCGAAGTGTAATTTGATTGCCAGTTGTCCCATCCTCATCAAAGTCATCATATGGGTACATGCCTGCCAACTTTCTCACTGCGGCATCGGTTTGCACTCTTACAAAACTCTGGTAATCGTCCACATCAAATGCGGCCCGATAAGTGTCCAATACTTTCCATACAAGAATAACGCTAATCATAATTGGATTTCCCAGTTGGTCATTGACTTTCAATCTTTCGCTGTCAAAGTTGCGCGCTCGAAGAGAAATTCGCTTTCTTACGAAAAACGGATTGTCCCAAAAGAAGCCATTTTCCTTTACCGTCCCTGCGTACTTTCCAAACAAGACCATCACTTTGGACTCATTTGGGTGAACCAAATAGAAGCCCTTAATGAGGAAGATTACTACTGGAACTAATAATAAAAATAGCTCTTTCTCTAATACGGCGACCCCGTAGACGATGCTTCCGATGACTAGCAAGAGGAGTAGCAGCATGGGATATGCGGAGATCGATTTTCTTGTAGTTTCCATGATTTTTAGGATTTTACTATGATGCTAATGTGATATCAGTTTAATATCAAAACGAAATCCGAGGAAAATGGTTCCCAGTGCAGTGTTTTGATATCAGTACTTGCAGCAAATTCGGGGTGTTAATGGAGGGAATTTCTAAGTTTTATTTTGGAGCACAGCAGTCTTCGGTCGTCGCAGCATGGTACCCGTGCTACGCTAATATTCGGCACTCATCTAGCTGCTCATTGGTCTGGCACTGTGGTCTCTCCGCCTTCGCTACGAGCCCCCATTGCCAGCCATTCGCCACGCTATCTGAGCGCCTCATACCGCTGCGCCCGGGGCTATTTGGCACCGACATTCGGGCGCGTTAGCTTCTCTTTTTCTTGTCCTTTTAGCAGCAATAGTCCAGATATTAGATTCTCGCAAATGGACACCTAACACAGGGTTCAGGGTCTTCAAAATGACCATTTACAGTCTAGAATTTAGCCAAATGGCGTCTCTTCCTTGTTTTTGGGCACTATTGAGCAAATTCTAGACATTTTTCAGCTGTTCTCAGACTTACAAAGTTGTGCCAAACTGCTATATTATGATTTAACTGGAATTAGGTTTTTATCAACATAGCAATCTGTAAAAATCATAGCTAACAATGAAGAATTTCAAACCTCTGCTTACCCTGCTCCTATTCACGGTCTTTCTGCTTCTTCCAGCTACTCAAGAAGCTCTCTGCCAGAGGGTGGTAGTGAAGCACAATCCCGAGCCTGCCCCTTTCAAAGTCAAGCAAGCAGCACTTGATCAGCTTATGGCCGATCTTGAAGTGCATTTTGTGGATCCCGAGCAGTCTGGAGATATTCGCCCTTACTTTTTGAGCGAGGAGGAAACATGCCAGACCTACATTCGATATCTGATGGATCAGGATTACCCGCACATCAATATGCAAGCAGTTCCATTCTTTATGAGCATATCTCAACCTGTCTTAGATCATTTTTCTGATTTGGCAGGGAAGGTGGACAAGATGGAATATCTGGGTCATCGACAAAGGTTTGGAGAATCTGAAGCTATGAAAGTGGTTATTTCCCACTTCAACCTATACTCCTGTGATGGCAACATCGAGACCATTCGAATCTCCCTAGTGGAGTATCAAGACAGCTATCTAATTCTAAATTTCGATAGCTAGTATCGCATTCTATTCAAATGTCTTTCTTTTGCTTTCCTCTATGCCGGATGCTTAGGCGAAAAATCAACACTATGGAAAAGTTCTACAACAAAATTGGAATTTTCACTTTCGTTCTGATTTTAATTTCATTATGCCCCTTCTCACCAGACGAGCTAAATGCACAAACCCAATATAACGATGGGCGAATACGCTTGCAGGTGTGGGTCCACAAGGTATGGACCAATGCAAACTGCAGCGAAATAGGGCCACAAGAATATGTGTATCGTGGTGTTCGCGTAAAGCCTGAAACGGATGTGACAGGCATAGGATGGTCACCAACCGGGCTCAACATAAAAGCCACCGGAGGCGAAAACCGCTTTTGGGATAGAGGACAATGGTCAGGCTTACAAACACCAGCGGGAAGTGGCAACTGGCCGATGAATGCCGATGCCAATGGAGTGAGAATGCTGGATATTACTTATCCTTCCAGTGTTGTTCCAACAAGCTTTAACTGGTCTGTTCAGGAAATGTTTGAAGATGACCAAACCAATTGCCCCTGGCCATGTAATGGAACGGCCAATACGGATTGGACTTATGAGCAGAACTTTTGCTGTGGAACTTTGGGAGATGATAATTACATCAGCTATACTCAGGGTGTTGTAGTCAATCCGTTCCGTGGGGCACCAGAAGGAGAAGTTCGATATGTGCAAACGGATGTGCAAGAAACCGGTTCTGTATTTGAAGATGATCGCTATGCATTGATCTTCGCTTTTCGATGGGATTGGGTGGATCCTCTACCGCCTCTCTGTTCTTCTCCGACATACCAAGATGGGCCAGTAAACCTTGATGTAGAGCTTTTTGGTATTTGGAGTGATAGCGACTACGACTATGGTCTAACCTGTGTTGCCGGAATTGCGGATGTGGAAGACTTACGAATCAATTACCGAGGCAGAGACAATCTTTCTGCCTTCGTTGGAGCACCAATCTGCTTTACAGGAGCCGCACAAGATTATCCACAATGGAACACATTCAACCCTAGTCCAATGGGGACAATGGTCTCGGAGTCCTACACGATAAATGACACAGACTTTGAATCTTTCGAATTGGAATTGGAGCTTTGGGAGGAGGACAGCTGGATAGATGGCTGCGGAACGGATTGTGCATTTGATACTGGTTGTTTTCTTGGAATTACCGATGACGACGCACATTACGGCCCAGCACCGACAGGCTTAATTTCCTGGAGGGACAGTCCCCCAAATATGTGGAACTACCTGGACCTGCCTTTGAGGAATAACGCCAGTGATTATGATAACTGGACGATCTGGATTCGTTACCAATGGACTATTGGAACACCTGCTGTGACGATTCCAGATGCTAATTACGATCAAGTCCTTTGCAGCGGTCAGAGTACAACTATTGATTTACAAACCACCAACTCAACCTACTTTCAGTGGCAATACACAGACGTGACCGGACCGGCTGGACCTGCATGTCCTACAGGTGATATATGGATTGATATGCCGGGTGAAGTATGTGAAGACTTAACCGTTTCTTGTGGAAGTAGTGGTACCAGAATCTATAGACTAAAAATGATGAATCGGTCCGGATCGGGCAGTACTAGCCTCTCGGGACCAAGATTGAACGTAACATATTCCGATTGTTATCGAGTTACTTGTTTTCCAGCAGCCCCGCCGATTGAGAGTATAGCTTGTGGGGCCGCTGCTGTTGGCGGGACACCTTATGCTTTTTCAGCTTTGTTGCCTCCAGAAATCGGTGCGGTAGCTGTACCAGGTGCTTCACCTTTTGGATACCAATGGTCAGTAAGCCCTAGTACCGGTGTTGTGATTTCAGATCCTTCAGCCGCTTCCCCAACTATAACTTTTCCAGAGACTAATGAATCCTACACCGTTACACTTACCATTTTGGACAATTGTGGAACTGCGAACGCCACATCAACTTGTGCTGTCGATGTCACGCAGGACTACTGCGGAATTATCTACGTGTCGCCTTCTGGCAGCAATGCTAATCCCGGTGGGCCGGACTCGCCGGTTCAAACGATCAGCCAGGCTTTGGCTCTGGCTGCAAGCTCCTCTGGTACAAGAACAACAATCCTTGTCGAAGAAGGAATATATACCGAAAACAACCCGGTAAATTTGGTGAGTGGAGTATCAATGGTCGGGGGCTTTGTGGAGTCGGGCGGAGATTGGATCAAGACCAGTGACGGCACGGCAAATACGGTGATTAACATGAGCGGTACACAAACCATCAGTGGTAATGTAGCGCACACCATTGGATTTGTTTCCAATGGTCTAAGTGCTTGGACCTTGAAAAATTTAACCATCAATACTTCAAATGCTACTGGACAGACCATTAATGGAAGCGGAAAATCTAACTATGCAGTTTGGATAAACAACACTTCAGGATATACGATTGATAATTGTGATATCAACTCTGGAAATGCTACAGGCGGTTCTGCAGGAAGCTCCGGAGGCAATGGCGGCAATGGCCAAAACGGTATCTACGGTGGTGCAGGAGAGGATACCTGTAGCTGGGGAACAGACACTCCTGGAAACGGAGGAGGAGGAGGCTCCGGTGGAGCACCAGGGACTGGTGCAAATGTTGGTACAGGGGGAGCTAACGGTGGTGCTGGAGGTAATGGTCGCAATGACAATGGCGGATCAGGATTCGCAGGAGCTGGAACTGCATGTGCAGGTGGTGGCGCTGGTGGTCCTCAATCAAGTGATACAACTGTTGGAGGCTACGGAGGAGATTGTAATACAAATGGAGTCAATGGAGCCAATGGAAATAATGGAAATGCAACATACATAGGTGGATTTCTTTCTCCAGAACCAGGCACCAACGGTGGCGGCGGTACTGGCGGCGGCGGCGGTGGCGGCGGTGGCGGCGGTGGCACCAACACACACAATTGCGATTCTGCTGGAAACGGTGGTTCCGGTGGCGGTGGCGGCGGCGGCGGCGGCGGCGGTGGCTACCCTGGTACAGGTGCCGGAGGTTCATTTGCCGTTTTCAATTATAATAGCACAGGTGGTGTCATCACAAACTCTGCCCTGGACGCTGGTAACGGGGGAACAGCTGGAGCTGGGGGAAGCGGAGGAAATGGTGGTGTTGGCGGAAATGGTGCACCACAACAAAATAGCTGCAATGGTTGTGGTAGGGTAAATCGTGGTGGAGCTGGAGGAGATGGTTCAAATGGTGGAAACGGTGGAAATGGTGGAAACGGTTCCCCAGGTGTAAGCTACGCAGTTGGATCACAAGCTGGAGCTCAGCCAAGTGTTTCGGTTTCACCAGGAATTACCGTGAACTCCTCCTCACAAGGAGGTAGTATTTTCTCTTCACCAACTGTGATTACTGCTAACTGTAATCGAACTGCTTGTACAAATTCTCAACTAGAGTTGACGACTACAGCCGGGCCATGGAATTCTTTTGGAGCAGACGGAAGCTTGGTTAATGACATAACAGAAACTACTTCAACCGATAATACCAGTTCTAGTCCGGTCTCTGTATTCTATGATGCACTGGGCGTTCAGGACTTACAAGCTAATGGAGTTCTTTTCCCTGGCTATATCAATATCGTAGAGACACGTATCCTTCCGGTCATCGAGCCATTTAATTCACCCATTTGTGAAGGGGAAGAGATTGATCTTCAATCAACCTTGTCTGAGCCGAATGGAACACTTGAAATTGAATGGACAATTCAGGAAATGCAGGTGACTGCTGTGGGCACACCAGCTCCAATCGAGACTTTTGATGTCGAGGACCCTGGTTTAGTTACATTGCCAAATTCTACCACAGAACCGATTTGCTATCAAATCAGGTTGCGAGTAAATGATGAATGCTGTGGTTGGTCTATTCCCGTTTACGAATACATTATTGTAGAGCCACCGATAGATAACAACATCATTACTGCACCAGGGATAACAGAATATTGCGATGCTGGTGATCCTTCTACTATTTCTGGAACTTTACCAACTGGCGGAATCGCTGCCGGTGCAACTGAATGCAACATCAGTCCAACAAATTATGGGTATGATTGGCAGCTTGATTCCGGTTCGGGATATTCTACCACTGGAGCATCTGGACAATCTTATGATCCATCAAACTTAACGGCTGGCACCTACAATTTTATTCGGATAGTTTCTTCCGGTGCCTGCCCAGACGATACCAGTAATGTGGTTACGATTACTATTCACGAAAGTCCGACAGCAACCGTTAGTCCAGATCCTGCTTCTGTTTGTGCAGGGCAGGACTTGCAGATGAACGGTGGGGTAGTGCCTGGCAGCGGAGCAATTACTTCTCATTCCTGGACAGGTCTTGGTGCTGCATTTCTTAACAGTACGACTGTACTTGACCCGGTGTTTAC
>JAHDDV010000178.1:0-7404 GCA_020629205.1 Chitinophagales bacterium
TATCAATACGGTCATAGCTGCCATCTACATTACCACAATCCCAGTACACCCGCGAATTCCCCCAAGGTACATGCGCATTGATTTGACGCTCGCCATTCGGTCCCATACCCTCAAAAGTCGAAGCGCTGACCGGCTGTGCCGAGCCACCATAAGACCAAAAGGAAACCGTAATCTCATTGCTGATCTGCGGCATCGGCTGATCCACTTCCAGATAGCCAGCTCCTTGCAGTTCCAAATATTCATCCCCCGCAGAATTGGCAGAAAGAATCAACGCATCCTGGCTCTCAAATCCGGGCCAAATTGAACTGCTGTCTCCATTGCCGGTATAGCTGACATCCATGAGGATATTGCTGCTGCCATTCCAATCAAATGCCTCATGAAATCGCAGCAAATTTTCGAAAGATCCTAAATCAGTATCCTTGTAATAAACCAGCTCAAAACCATCGCGATCCAGCACTGTCCGATCCAGTTCAGTAGCGCCTGTCTGTTTCATCTGAATGCGCAGCTTGTCTAATCCGGCCACATCCACAAGCGTCTGCAGCTTCAAACCCGTCAGCATTCCTGCACTCATTCCTGCGTTTTGCAATTGCTCCTGCGGATAAAGTACCTGAAAATGCACCGACGATTCCGCATCCAGCAATCCATCAACGGATGCCAATCCTTCGCCAATCACATATTCCGTTTCCTCCGATCCATTGTTGGCAAGCGCATCATACTGAAACTCCTGAGCATAGCTGTAGGTCGCTTGACTTGTATAAGGAAAAACGGGTTCTGAAAAATTGGAAATCACATGAGAGGGCGCAAGCGTGTACAGCGAGTCTACTCTTGTCGAATCTACAATATTGGTATTGCAACTATAATCCCACTCTCCACAACCAACGTTTTGTTGACCGGCTGCAGGTGTGGAGATATTCCCATCCTTGCAGCGCATCGAATAATGCATTAAGATTTTCTCGTATTGATTGTGGTCCCCGGTCGGAAAGCTCACAATCGTATCCCTCGTTTCAGAATGATAGGTGAATGCCTGAACACTAGTCACCTCCTGTGCCCTACAAAGAGCAAAGCTGGCGATCAGTGTACAAATGATGGTAAAAGTCCTTAGCATACGTAGAATTTTGTGATCAATGATACTATAAAGCTAAGGAATTTATGGGCTTTTCTGCTGTCCGCAATTCGCATTCGATTAGGGCAATAGACTCTTTTTCTTTTTTTTGGAGCACAGCAGCACGCACACGTGGCAGCGACCTACACGTGCTCCGCTAATACTCAGCACTCTGCTAGCTGTTCATGCCGGAGCCAGTCTGTCTCTCCGCTGCGCTCCGAGCCAGCCCGACTCTGGCATTCACCACGCTATCAGAGCACTTCGTTCCGCTGCGCCCGCGGCTCCAATTCACCGTCTCTGACTCGCTCCGACGGATTACAGCAAAGGCATAACACTAATTTCAACTGATGATCCTATGGCTGCTTAGCGTAGCAAACTCACGTTGCCCTTGCTATCTAGTAGCTCTCCACCGACAGCAGTAGCACGGGCGAAATAAACATATACACCCAAAGGCAAAACCTCGCCCTGCTTGCTTCCGTCCCATTTGTGATTCGGATCCAGTGACTCAAATACGAGCTGACCCCAACGATCAAAGACGCGCAAGACATATTCCTGCAAGGGCACATTCGGCAATCCTCCAAAAGAGTCATTAATCCCATCTCCATTTGGAGAGAAAGCATTGGGAAATAATATACTAGGACAGGCCAATTCCGTAGGTCGGAAGTTAATCTGAACGATAGAATCACAACCGAAACTATTGACAAAAACCAAATTGAAACTGGTATCTCGGGATACGGCAATACCATTGAAAAACAAGACAGTGCCCGGACAAGCAGTGGTGTCTATGTAGCTTTCCGAGTCTGACAAAGCAAGCACATTAATGTACACAGTTGAATCACAGCCAATGCTATTGCTTAGGCTAAGCGCTGTACTGCTACCTGCTTCATAGACATCAGAATTGATCGTCACTGATGACCCGACACAGACACTAGTGTCTAAGGCAGATTCGGAATTGGCTAGCTCCAGCACCCGAAGGTTGATGAGCGAATCGCATCCATTTGCTGCTGTTTCGACAAGCAAGCCTTCAAAGCCAGGCGTATACAAGGCATCGCCAAGCAGCAGTGCAGATCCTACACAAGCGCTAGTATCAACCGATACTTCGATGACTGGCAATTCTTCCACAAAGATGTTGACCAAAGAGTCGCATCCATTGGCGTCGACTTCCGAGATTTGCCCTATAAAACCGGCTGGATATGTATTCCCAGCCAATAGGATTTCTGTCCCGGGACAAGCACTGGTGTCCAGACTAATCTCAGGAAGCACTAGCTCTTCGATAAAGATATTGATGAGCGAATCGCAGCCATTAGCATCACTCTCAATCCGGCTACCGACAAAACCAGCGGGATAAAAATCATCGCCGAGGAGCAATTCAGAACCCGGACAACTCGCAGTGTCTAATTCGACTTCAAAAGTAAGGTGAGCTTGCACGGAAATGCTGTGAATCGAATCACAGCCCGAACTTGTAGAATAGCTGAAGTCTGCGGTTTCACCAATGGCGATTTCCGTTCCTTCAAATGTATAGCTCTCATCGGGACAGACTAGTTCGATTGAACTGGAAGTCAAGACATCGGTAGCCAGTACTGCGAGGTTGACCAACGAGTCGCAGCCTAAAGCGTTCAGCAGCTGTAGCTGACTGCTGGCGGGAGGACTGAATTCCTGTCCCTCAATAATGATACTGCCGCCTGTGCAAACAAGCGTGTCTACCGAGACCTCATTTTCAGGCCATGTCGTCACGATCACTTGGATGCTACTATCACAATTGAATTCAGAGCTGTAGGTGAAGACGGAGGGAGTACCTTCAAAGACCTCAAAACCATCAAACAAGATGGTAGCGCCGGGGCAAGCGAAGGTATCAATTGTTTCAAAATAGATTTGCTTCTCCAGTACGTTTACACTTAAAATAGAGTCGCAATTCTCAGTACTTTGCAAAGCTATGAGCGCGCTTTCACCCGCGGCAATCTCTGTCCCTTCAATCAAAACGAAGGCTTCTGGACAGGCAAAAGTGTCAAGGACTGTTTCATACAAGGGCAACGCGGCTACATTGACCAAGACCGTCGAATCGCAACCTGCCGTTGAACTGAGTTCAAATACTTGATCACTGCCGGCAACAATGCCTTGCCCCAATATTTGTAGCAGATCGCCTTCACAAGCAGCAGTGTCTAGCTGGACATAGCTCGTCGGCAGACTTGCTACTATCACAGAGACGATCGAGTCGCAACCTTGTTGACTAATAAACTGAAAATCACTACTGCTATCCGGAACCAATTCTTCACCCAAGAAATCAAGGCTTTCGTTTTCGCAAACACTAGTATCGACGATGCTAAAGTAGCTACTCAGCTCATTTACATTTATCGTTACAATCGAATCGCAATTCTGCACAGTGGAAAACAAGAAATCCTCACTGTCTCCAATCTGTAACGTTGCTCCAGCAAAGCTGATCGTCGATCCCAGGCACACGGCTGTATCTACAATCGAAGAGGCAGTAGGGTAGCTGTTCACTGTTACGGTGACTAGCGTATCGCAGGCATAGGAACCGGGTATCGTGATCTGTGTCGAACTGCCTGAGGGAACAAATTGGTCGAGGATAAGCAGACTCTCTCCTTCGCAGGCTATGGTATCGATCTGGTACTCCGGAGCAAAGACTTCTGCAACGTTCACAGTCACTATTGAATCACATCCGAGCACATTGGTAAAAGCAAAATCCGTTACTGAATTGGCAGCCAAAGTACTTCCCAGGAAGTCAATGCTGGAGTCAAAACAGGCTATGGTGTCCAGACTTGAAGCACTATTTTCGAGGGCAGCAACGTTTACGGTAACCACAGTTTCACAGCCATCCAGCCCGGAGATCACTACATCTTGTGATGCTCCTGCCGCGATGGCGCTTCCAAAGTAAAGAACAGACTCACCAAAGCAGGCGGAGGTATCAATAACGGAAGAGCCCGGCTCAATGATTTCAATAACAAAGGAACCTACAGCAGATCTCCCGCAGGCATCTCTAACTTCATAGTCTAAACTGGTCTCTTCAGTGACCGAGAGCTCATAATTAGCTGCTTCACTGCCATCAATAGGCCAGAAGTAGCTGAGCTCACCTACTGGATTTTCTACCATTGGTTCCAGTGTCAGCGTAATACCTGTACAAGCCTGAATCGTGTCGCTGATGGCCACTATGGGCAAAGTGTCATCTATATTGATGATTAACTCAGTGACCGTAACAGGATCACTACATCCACAGCCTGATTCCAATTCTATGATGATGGTCTCTGGCCCCTCAAGGATATCATCAGGATAGGCAACCAGTGGTATTTGGAGGGAGGCCTGCCCTGCGGGTATGGTGATGCTCGGAGGCAAGGAAAGGTAGTCTACAATCGGTATGGCAGTACTTGCATCGGAAACAGTGAATTCTATGGTCAAATCTTCGTCGACTTCTTCTTCAGGTCTTTGAAAGAGTATAAAAGCATCCGTACAGCCTTCCAATGAAGTTGTTCCATTGGTGCTTGGCACCACAAAGGAGACGCTTGAATTGTCTCCTGTGTTAAAACTGTTTGCACCAATAAAGACGGCAGAGTCAAAAGCCGCATCTCCAGCGTCAGCGATAGCCAATTTGATATGATAGAGTTCGCAGGGAATCACAGTGGTGCTTGCAGTGAAAACATCTGTAAAGCCATCATAGCCGAAGGATCCCAGGGCTATTCCCGCTGTTTCTCCTGTACAGCCTAGCTGCTCGCCCGTAGTAACATTGGAGTTGTAATAACCTACATTTTGAGTGTGGTTGATAGAGTTGACGCCCACATAACTAGAGGTTCCCGGTATCAAAGCGAGGTTTTCGGCACCATTGCTAAAAGGACCATTTATTCCGGGACCGCTGATGAAGAATCCAAAGACATCATTGAAAGTACCATTAGCAAAGTCGCAGTATTCTTCAGAGGCAAAGACATAGTCAAACTGCACAAGATCACCAGAGGGGAGAAAGTCAAACTCAATGATGCTAATATCATTCAGAGCGAAGTTGATGAGTCCTGCCAGGTCTGGATCCCCTGAGCCAAAATAAGCCTCTATGCCTTGCCCAGTGCCTGGGTTTGGTCCCTGTGAGACATATACATCTCCAGAGCTTAGCACTACTCCACCATTTAGACCGATTGCAGCACCACCCGCAAAAGTGCCCACTGCCCCTTGATAAGCACTGATCTGCATATTGGAGATTTCAGAGCATCCGCTGGCAAGCAATGTCTGAGTGATGAGATCCGGGTCTGAGCTTGGAGAGGCGGTCACCGACTCGGGTGGGGCACAACTGCTGCAGACAAAGCTGGCTGTCATGCTGTTATTGATACTACAGCTGGAGTCCAGGATCTGAATCTGTACACAGTCATCAGACCCTGCAACAAAACTAGCTGTTGCAGCTCCATTCGGAAGACCACAACCCGCCACATCATTGGCGATGAGCTGATTGCCATCAGAGCTGTAAATCTGAATCTGTGGGTCAAAAGTGAGAATAAACTCACAAGTTGAAACCGTGTAGGTGTTTCCCTCTGTCAAACCACATACCTCGATGGCTGAGCCGGAGCCCGGACCAAAGTTGAGCGTAAGCAGGTTTTCCTCAGTGCTATTCACTGTGGAACCAGGAGGAAGAAAAGGACATTGAGCCAGAAGAAGTGAAGGTATGCTAATCAGCATGCCCAACACAAAGAAGTACTTGTGCAAGTTTACCATTGTATTCCAATTACGTGCAGGTGTGGACTGCAGCCAAATGGCAAAATACAGGGTGAGGTAGATTGCTTTCGAGTCAAAGTTCGTAAAGAACAGCCGCTATTTGTGTATATGCATTGTGAAAGGTCTTGGTTGCTTTACGCTTTCGTCTCAATCGCGACTTTTTATGGAGCATCTGGTTTACTTTGCCTTCGGCAGAAAGCGCTCACCTGTCCAGCAATCAGGAATTGTTACCCCAAGCAAGTCCAGGATAGTGGCAGGAATGTCATAAATCATGATCTCATCTGATAAGGTTACACCGGCGGGAATTCCAGGGCCTGCTATGTAAATTGGAATTTGCACTTCAGCCGGGCTGTCACCACCATGATTCCTTCCCTTACCGCCGTGATCAGCAGAAATGATTAGGATAGTCTCATCCATCATTCCAGCTGCTTCGATATTACTGATCATTTGTCCGATGAGGCGATCGGCTTTTTCAATTCCTTTTGCATAGGCTTTCGAATCGAAGCCCATAGCATGTAGTTTATGGTCTACATGATCGAGGTGGACAAACTGAAAGTCAGGCTTTTCTTTGCAGAAGTAACGAGAGGCACGATGGGCATTCTTGGTTGCATTATCGTAATGTTGCACCGTATTGAGTGGCGACCAATCGAAGAGTCTGCCAAAGTCCGCCCAATCGTAGAAGCAAGACAGATGAATCTTGGGGCGTTCCGCTCTCAGTTGGCTGAAGACATCAAGAAAGAGTCCATTCCCACTCACACAGACCGGGCTGATACTTTGCTTATGAGGCTGCCAACTATTGCTGGTAACACCGTGCTGCTCCACGGTGGCACCAGTCAACATCGACATCCAGTTGGGGCTGCTTTTGGTGGGCAGAACGGCTTGCGCCACTCCGGTAAAAGCACCTTGCTTCCTTAGCTTGTCCAAAGTCGGGGTCTTTGCCCGATCGATGCCCAATTGACTCATGCCGTCCACACCGATCATCAAAACCCGAGGTCCGGATCTGTTCTCAGCAGAAGCATGTTTGTTGAAGTGTTTGCTGCTGCAAGCAGTGCACGACAATACAAAAATGAGTAGGCCGAAAGATATCTGACAGCTGCTTAGCCAGGGAGAGAGATTTAGTCTATGAGATCTTAGGCGCATCGGCGAAATCGATTTTTTGCTGTTTGAGCTGGAAAGATAGTCAATTGTCCGTTTCCTTTGCCCCGGACCTCTTCGCCACGACCTTGATTGTGGCCACCTAGCCTCGATTGTAGCGGTAATGCAGGTGCCCTGAGCGCGCTGATTGCGCCAC
Source organism: Chitinophagales bacterium (assembly GCA_020629205.1). Taxonomy (GTDB): domain Bacteria; phylum Bacteroidota; class Bacteroidia; order Chitinophagales; family UBA2359; genus JAHDDV01. The sequence goes on from JAHDDV010000178.1 coordinate 7,101, forward strand.
TGGCAGGGGCTCCAATAAGAGACCCTGCCAGTGGATGCAAGAAGCAGCGAAGGGGGCCTGCATTTTAGCGGAAAGCGAGACGGTCCTTAGCGCGATAGAATAAGGCTGTGCTCCAAATCAAAAACAGAAAGTTCCGCTCTTCAAAAATGGGTCCTTTCTATGAGGACTAAAGTGTACCTTCGAATATGGAACAGAAAGAGCGGCTGCGAGATTTGGCCTTGCAGCAAACGGATGCGCAAATTGCCGAGATCAAAAAGGCGCTATCGAGTGTGATCGAAGCAAGAAACAATGAAACCAAGTCTTC
>JAHDDV010000178.1:7504-11246 GCA_020629205.1 Chitinophagales bacterium
ATTTTCAATAAACAGCGGATTCAATTGCTTGAGGTTTGTTGATGGATGAACCTGCTCTCTAATTAGGCCAGAGTCTATGTATGAAATGTTGACTTGGCTTGTGATCTGCTTATGATACGTTCACTTTCCTGCCTTTAATATGTTAACTTTATGTGCGAAGTAGTTGTTTGATCGTCAGTGCTATAATACCGTTGTTAGGTGCATTGGCTGCTCTTTGTTTGTTAGTGATTGGCGTTTTTATTATTTTATGTGGTATGATATTATGATTATTGACTAACTAAAAAAACTATAAACGGCATGGAAAACAAAGACAACTATCTTGAGCTCAAACACTATAATTCGGCTGCTCGTTCTGAGTCTGATTCGGAGTTTTGTGTTTTTGAGCAAGAGGGATTCTACTATTTTGGCTATTTGGATTCCTCTGGAAAATGTGTTCTGCGTTCGCAGGGCTACCAGTCGGCCTTGGCAAGGGACAATGGCATTGCCTCGGTCAAGAAGAATCACCTGGAAAAAGCCCGCTATAATCTGCAGGAAAAGGATGGGAAGTGGTATGTCGGCCTGAAGGCTGCCAACCATCAGGAAATTGCACTCAGTGGAGCATATAGCAGCAAGAGTGAGGCAGAATCAGCTGCGGCTATTATGCGAGGTGAAAAGGCACAGGTGGCATCTGGCACAGGAAAGGACGAATACCTAAGTGCTGAAAAGTATGAAGGACATGCCAGAGCTGCTGCGGAATCCAGTTATTCGAGCTTTAGCCATGACGGAGAGCACTACTTTGCATTGTTGAATGACAAGGGCAAAGTGCTTCTAAGGAGTCAGGGCTACAAGTCCACCGCGGCAAGAGACAATGGAATCGCCTCGGTTGAAAACAACAGATCAAATCGGGACCGATTTGTGCTTGTGGAGCGAGATGGATCTTGGTTTATCAGCCTGAAGGCTGGAAACCATCAGGAGATAGCACTGAGCAGTCCTTATCGCAATGAGGGAATGGCGAAAGGAGCCCTTGCATCTATGATGGCAGGTATAAGCACCAGCTCAGGTCTGCTCAGTCAAACCGAAACAAAAAGCGAGACTATAGTCGATGAGGTCAAAGGGGAAGCAGATGAAAAGCTCAAAGCAGGCTTGGCAGCGGCAGGAGTCGGTTCTGTTGTGGGCAGTGGTATTGTTAGTAAATCCAGCGAGGAAAGTGGCGAGGAAAGCGGAAAGTCTACTGAGTCTGATGCAGCAGACGAGCACAAAGAAGATGTTTATCAAGCCGCCAGCTTCTATGCCAATCGCAAGATCAATGACAAGACCAACCATGTTGCCATGTTTAAGGATGGCGATCTGTATTACTTTGCCCTCTTCCATCCCGATGGAAGCCTGCGTATCCGTAGTGAAGGTTTTCAAACGGCCAAGGACCGTGATCAGGAGCTATCTGGTGTGCTCAGATTTAAAGACGACAAAGACCGCTATGAGACGATTGAGCGAGCAGGTCGGTACATTCACATTCTGAAGGACGAGACCGGGAGAGAAGTCGGTCGCTCAGGTTATAGCACTGAGGCTAATCCGCTAGCAATTCTTTCTGCAAAAGCTGAGTCTACAGTAGAGAAGACAGAGCAAAATGTGGAAACAAAAATTGTGGAGAAGTCGAAGGAAGTGAGCAGCATTGAATCTTCTGAAGAATCGGGTTCTGATAGCTCCAAATTGGCAGCTGGATTAGCAGCAACTGGCGGAGTAGTAGCTGGAAGCAGCTTGGTTTCAAAATCTTCTGAAGAGTCGAAGGAAGAGACTAGCAATCAAGAGAGCTCTAGTACTGAAACTTCGGGAGGAGAAGAGGAGCATCGAGACGATGTCTACCTTGATTGCGCTTCCTACGGCAATCGTAACATTAATGACAAAGTAAACAATGTAGCCCACTTTAAGGAAGGCGACTTGTATTACTTTGCCCTTTATCACGATGATGGAAGTGTTCGCCTTAGAAGTGAAGGCTTTCAAACAGCCAAGGACCGGGATCAGGAGTTGTCTGGTGTCTTGAGGTTTAGAGATGATGCAAGCCGCTACGAGACCATGAAACGTGCTGGGAAGTATATCCATATATTGAAGGATGAAACCGGAAGGGAAGTAGGTCGCTCCTGCTATACTTCTGATGTTAATCCGGTTCCTGTAGTAGCACCACCACAAGTTGTAGAAAGCAAAGTCGAGGAGAAAATTGAAGTTAAAGAGGAAGTAAAAGAAGTCGAAGCCTCAGATAGTAAAGCTGGTCTCGCTGCGGGCATAATGACAACTGGTGCAGTGATTGCCGGAGCCGGTAGCCTTAAGGGGGAAGAGGAAATGGTCGAAGAGAAAGTTGAAGAGATCGTTGAAAAGACGGTCGTAGAAGAAACGGTGATTGAGAAGAAGACAGAAGTCATCAAGGGAACCGTGAAGAAAGACCCACCCAAAGAGACCTACAAAGAGGATGTTTACCTGGCCTGCAAAGCATACAAGGGCTATAAGGTCAGCGATAAGAAGAACAACGTTTCCATGTTCAAGGCCAAAGGAAAGTACTACTTTGCTTTGTACAATTCAGACGGAAGCGTTCGCCTGCGCAGTGAAGGATTCAAGCAATCCAATCGACGAGATCAAGAACTGGCTGGGGTCTTGAAGCTAAAAGACGTCAAGGAGCAATACGAGACCATCCAACAGGGTGGCAAGTACATTCACGTCTTGAAAGATAAGTCGGGAAATGAGATCGCTCGTTCCTGTCTGGTTTCGAATGCCGTGCCTTTTATTGCTACCAGCAGTACCGCTAAAGTGGCCGCCGTAGGTGCAGCTGCTACAGTAGCTACAGCGGCGGCTGCCACTACAATGAAGAAAGAAGAACCTGCTCCAGTCAAAAAGGTTGCCCCGGTGGAAAAAGCAGCAGTCAAGAAGGTGGCTCCGGTAGCCACGACTACTACCGCTCCAGTGGCAGCCACCGGCGGAGGTTTCAAATGGTGGTGGCTATTACCTCTTCTGCTACTCATCCCGATCTACTTTGGATGGCAAACCTGCAACAAGGCTGCGGTAGCACCGGCGGTGAAGACCACGGCGGCAGCAGATAAGGCAGCAAAGGAAAAAGCAGCAAAAGCCAAGAAGCTGGCTGATGAAAAAGCCGCGGCAGCTGCAGCCGCTGCCAAGAAGGAGGCAGAGAAGGCAAAGGAAGTAGCAGCGGTGAAAGAGACTAAAGAGGAGCCTAAGAAAGAAGTCAAGAAGGAAACACCACCTCCTGTAACCGACAAGTCCTGCAACTGCAGTGGCCAGCGTCACAAGGTGTTTAAGGTGCCTTCAGGACCCGCTCCAAAGGCCCTTACCAAACTGGGACTCTTTCCTGAGTTTGGTGACAGTCATGCGCTCGATCCGGCAGGCTTCTACAACAAGCTGAAAGACAGACATCGATCAAATGCTAAGGATCGCAATTTCCTCGATGCTGTGTTTAAGGCCATGGGCTACACAGGCTTCAAAGATGCCAAGCCCGGCTTATTTACAAACGTGACCATTAAGTCTGGCATCACTGCCAATATCGGTGGAGGTCCAAATCACAAGACCTACCACAGAAAGCTCAATTTGAAAGGCAAAGACTTAAAGGCCTTTAAGATCAAAGCGGCCAATGGTTGCGATCTACATTTCATGAAGACCTGCGGTAATCACATGTTCTATTGTCCGAACTAGTTACGGCAATAATTAACTTATTGATTCTCTATCCCTTAAAGAGCCAGATGCAACAATCGCAAGGATTACC
>JAHDDV010000179.1 GCA_020629205.1 Chitinophagales bacterium
GGATCGGATCCACTAGGGGGTTAATAGTTGATAGTTAATTGTGTATTGCTCAAGGTTCAAGGATCAAGGATCAAGGATCAAGGATCAAGGTGTTATGGACCATATTTGGAGCGGGGTAAATTTAGTTTGAGGGCCAGACGTCACGTGGGGCGACATTGATAGGTCGCTGAACCCCTGAGCACTCCCGTATTCACAGAGCAAGTTCGATTCATGTGTGCTTGTTATATTAAATAAATACACAATACACAATACACAATACACAATACACAATACACAATACACAATACACAACCAGCCTAGCTTCTCTGGCAAATATCATTATATGGGCAGTAAGTGCAACGCTTTAGATCATCCGTTTGCACAATCGGTCTGAGCGGGTCGAAGAGTTCTTCGAAAACCTCTTCCAGTCCTTTTTCGAATGCCTCGTAGTGTAGCTCTGTTAGGTCTTCGCCCTTGTTGAGGTATTGAATTCCTTTGTTAATTTTCTTGAGCGGGTAGATTCCGGCTTTTTGTGGTGCTTTCTTGGTGTATTGCCTCACCATGTAGGCATAGTACATGGCTTGAAAGCCCGATTTAAGTTTAGGCTTTTCGAAATATCCAGCGATGTAGTTTAGGGGATCTTTGGTATTTGAATTGAGATCAGATGCACCGGTCTTGTAGTCCATCACACGCAGTTTGGGCGAGTCGGTGTCGACAGCAATTTCATCGAGACGATCGATGGATCCGCTCAATTTGACCTGCATTTGCTTGTCTTTGCCAAATTGGAAGGGGATGCTGTACTTTTCTTCTTCGAGGCCCACAATTCTGAAGGGTGCTTGTGCCAAATCGATTTCCAGAATCTTATCAACGAGCCTTCCGATGATGCGTTTCTTTAAGTAGTTTTTTCCAGATTCTATCCCTTTGAAATGGGACTCTTCCAAGGCACGATCCAAATGGCTTTCCAGCAATGGGCTATTACGCAAAGCCTGAATCTTGTCAGTAGTCAATATTCCATTTTCTGAGCCTTGATAGATGTACTCAATCGTTTTGTGCAAGACCGTTCCAAGCGTACGGGCTGATAGTTCTTCTTCCACTTCATCCTGCTCCGAAAGCCGCACCAGATATTTGAAATAGAACTTGAGCGGGCAAGCTAGATAAGAGAGAATGGCAGAAGGGGAGAAGCTGACATTGGGATCGTTCTTGGAGAGCTTTGCCTCGATTCGCTTCATCAGTTTCTCATCTTTCGGAATCACAATGGCTACCTCTTCTTCACCGCCGCTTCTTATTGGAATGGACACAGGGACATTTTCCACTTTGAAATCTGGGCACAGTACTGGCATCTCTTCCAGAATCTGCTTGATATATCGACTGGATTCTCCACTAGTGGATCCGGAAGTTTCTGCCGAATCGTAGATCAAATGGATGTTTTCCGCTCGTTGCAGCAGGCGATAAAAATGATAGGCAAAAATGCTGTCTCTCTCGGTATGGGTGGGTAGGCCAAATGCTTTGCGCAGGCTAAAGGGTATGTAGCTATTTTGCTTGTTCCCCCTGGGCATAATGCCTTCATTGACCGACACGATGAAGAGGTTCTTGAAATCCAGAGAGCGGGTTTCAAGAAAGCCCATCAGCTGTAGTCCACGGAGAGGCTCGCCGGAGAAAGGTAATTTAAGACTTTGTAATACTTCACGAAGGAGATTCCAGTAGGTGTCGAGCTTGATATGACTATCGTACTTTTTGACAATGTCCTGCATGCGGCGCAGACTCTTGACCAGTTGGAAGATGAACTCACACTCGACAGGTCGATCGGGGCTGTTCTCCTTATAGTGGTTGAAGAGGCTGCTGAGGTAGCGGATAATCTGATCCGTCAGTTGATGGTGGTTGCTGCTTGCTTCAAAAAGAGAAAGGATAGTTTTGCTGGAAATCAGTGACTGCAATTGCTCCCTGGAAACGTAGATCAGATTTTGCTCGATGATGTGCTCAGTGGCTTTTCGACAGGCTTTCCAGTCAAATAGATTGACGTAGGGATTGTTGAGTAGGCCCAAAACTGTGCGATGATAGAATTCATTTTTGTTTTCTTTGAAGCGATGGCTCTGGTGCAGCGAAATGAGATGAGCTACCAGATTAAACATGGGACTTTCCCTAAGCGGGAAACCCATCGTTACATTGATGGTGTTGATGGCATTTGGCAGGCTGTGAAGCATTGGGAATAGCAGAGATTCTTCCCCAAGAATGACAGCGGTGTTTTCTTCATCTAATTGCCCTTTATCAATCTGCTCCGCAAGTATCTGTCCAGCCAATCGGCACTGTCCCGTCTTCGAGGGTATACCGAGGATCTTGACCGATTTCTTTTCTTTGGCCATATCGGTGATGATCCAATGATGCTTTTTGTCGTTCTTCCATTTCTTGTAGTAGTCGCGTACAAAGAGCCCTGCTTCCTGCACCTTGTTGTTGAGGTAGTAGAAGTCAGCATCCCAATAGACCTGCGTTTCATGTTCCTTTAGGAAGAAATCGAAGAGCATTTCTTCGGCCTTGGACAAGGCATTAAAACCTGCAAAGGTGAGTTGCTTGAAATCGCTATGAATGTACTCGGAGGGATTTTCCAGCAAATGCCTATAGATCATACCTTCATAGGCTAAGCCACGAGACCATAATCGATTGCGAAACTTATGGTAGACTTCGTAGAGTATTTCCCAGACCTGCAGGAAGTGCCCCTTGGCCTGACCATCTCTTGCTTGATTAACGGCTCCCCAGAAGTTTTTTAATGCGGTGAGTTGCTCTTCTTCCAGTGCAAAGGTCTCTTCAATAATCTTGATATCCGTTATATGTTTGAACAGACTCTGAGCATCGACCAGATAGCGGTCTACTTCATCGAAGTCTCTGAGCAGCATTTGCCCCCATGGGTAGAAGCTATCGAAGGAACTCTGATCACCTGTTTCCCTATAGACTTCGAAGAGCTCAAAGCTTAGTGTGATGGTATCTGGTACGGATTTGCCGGAGATGTGTTGAACAAACTCGGCAATAGAGTAAATCTGGGGCCCCCAATAAGCCTTCTTGCCGAGCTGAGCCATGAGGCTTCTTTTGAAAAAAAGCCCGGCTCGTTTGGTAGGGAAAACGAAACAGTGATCCTTGAGACCTGTAGCTGAATTAGGCAGTATCTCGCTTACCAGCTGATCGATGAAGTTTTGCATGCAGGAGGCAGATTAGTCCACCTCACAAATTAAGCAATGAAGGAGAAGAGAGATAGATTTAGGCTAAAAAATATTGATATTTATGCCAAATCCATAGAATAGGCCACAGATAAGAAAGGACCAAAAGGTAAAGGACAACAGCATGTAGGGAAAGATTCGTTTTTTGTCTTTGACGAGGCCAGCAGCAATGAGTGCCCCGACAGGAGGAGAGAGTAGTGGTGTAAAGAAGGCCACGCCCATTAGGCCGTATCCACGTCGTAGTTTTACCAGTTGCCGCTTCGTCCAGTTAAATTTCACTTTCGAGTCTTTCTTCGGAAAAATCTTTCGCCAGGCTTTGCTGATAAACTCACCCGCATAGGCAAAGAAGATCACACCAGTCATTGCACCTGCTATTGTTACCAAAGTGGACTGCCAGAAAGTGTAATCGGCCACCAGAATCCAGGAGAGACCTACTAGATACTTGGTTGCCGAAGCGAGAAATATAAAGAATAACTGCACTAGATCTGCTGACATTTGCTCATTTCTTTGGACGCCCTAATGTCCGTGGAATTCCCTTCTACACAAGTTTAGAACGCAAAAATCAATCCAAGGGTTTAGCCTTTTTCACTCGTTATAAACATTATCGTACCGATTCCTTCTGTTCCTCTAAGTCTAAAAGCAACAGTCGTTGATTGTGCAACTCATCGGCTTTTGAGAGGCAGGACCCCTTTAATCCCACTAGCTCAGCACGGGCTCTTACAGTATCATTTTTCCGTTTCTTGATATTGGATTTGGTCTCTTTCGATTGAGCGCGAATGTCTTTCATCTTTACTTTGAGTCGATCAAGTTCCTTCTGTCGTTTTTGTAATTCTTCAAGATCGTCCTGATACAGAACGTTGTCTTTTGATTTATCGTCAAATCGCTCTACAATCGCGCTCATATCATCCACTCCACGCTGCACATGGTTGATTTGGTCTTGCAAGGCATTGGTATTGATCGCAAAGTCCGCCATATCATCATAATACTCCAGGATTTGGGATTGGTTGTCGAGAATCCTTCTGTGCAGTTTAACAGTGTCCGCAAACATCTTCCTTAGTTCCTCGGAGAGGGCATCATACTCTTTGTTGGCCTTGTTTATGTCCCCTTGAATCACATTTTGTCGCTCTGTCTTGGCAAAGCTATGAAGAAGCCTTGTTGCAGCATTAATGTCATCATTATCGTGGGATGCATGGATATAATCACCGCCCATGTCATAATGTACGGTCAATCTTGTTCCCTCATGAAGACTTTCCGCAATTGCGTAGACATCGATTTCATATGGACTTATTTCGATCATCTTTGCTCGGCTTGCATGGAGTTCATTGTGGCTATGTCCGGTACGTTTTACCTTGGCTCCATAGCTCTTCATGAGCTTCTTCCAATTTTTGAGAATAGCATCCCTATCGCCTCCTGCGATCATCACCTGCCATCCTGGTTTGGTGCCTCTACTCATGCTCTTGTTGACATATACCACACCGATCATGTCAGGATTCATATGCCTTAGATCCTCTTTGTGGTAATGGTATTCTTCGTAATGAGCTTCGCCATCTGGTTCAAAGTATTTGAGGTAGGGGTCTTCATTTGGACTCTCCACAAAGTGCTCGGGTGGTACGGTATAATCATATCCCTCTTGTGCCTGTATGTCAAACATCGTAAAGCATATGAGAAAGACGAGTATGTTGCCGTGGATTCTTGTAATCATGCTGGTCAATTGATTGGCTTCGGACCTTTGCGACAATGTTTCAGGTGTCTATTTGTTTACCGGTAGTCACCTTTAGACTATATTGCAGGAGGCCAGTAAAGGGGTGTTTTTTCAAAAACAGCCTCATAGGCCTGTTCGTTTGATTACCGCCATCATTAAAATAAACGAATAATGCGGAGAATGCTGTTTATGTTCTGTTTTTTTCTCTTGATGGTCATCTTGGCGCTTGTTTGCAATAGCACGGGGGAGAAAAGAGAGGATCAGCCACCTATGCATGAAAACTGGCTTTTTCAAGGATCAAACGTTGGTATTCTAGCCGAAGAACGTACAAGTATCGATCAGGAATACTACAGAAAGTTGCACATAATCATCGATGGTGCCCCAGTATGGTCGTCTGATTCCAATCAATTGTTTGTGAATCGTAAAGGCATTTTGCCCATCGTCCGCAAGCATGAAGAGCATGGCACAGAGATATTACTTGGGATTAGTAATGGAAAAGCAGATGAAAAGATTCTCAAGCTCAAGTTTGTAAGGTTAAAACTATCTTCTCTGGACACCTTACCCATGTATTAGCACCCAGCAAAAATGCTATGCAAACAGGTATCAGCACGCCGATCGAATTATGTAAGATGCAGGCATCTATGGCCTTCGAATGCACCCTCTGCGACAGCAGTCATCATATTCCAGTCTTAAGTTATGAAATGACCGATTTGGGTTATAAACTTGAAGGTTCGAAAGCACAGCGTGGTATTCTTAATCAATTGGGGATTTCTTCGGTTTCGAGCCTACTAGACAAATTGTGTAGCCAATTCTTCGAACCAAATTGTAGAAAATTGAATTCTGAAGTTTTGGCCGCTATTCAGTTGAATAATTTTTATCTGTCCATCAATTTGTCTTAAATTCGTACGGCCGGCTCGGATTCCAAAGATTGCAGTTACTCTCCAAACCTATTGCAAATTTTATTAAGCAGACACCATTTACTGGTGATTTGGAATCTATCAGTGTGTATCCATTAAATTGACCCTTATGACAATTCGAAATGTTTTGGTAAAAACACGTGCGCTTATTGCGGCTACTTTACTATTAACACTTGCCTCTATGACATTATCCCCAACCAGCAACAGTCTGATTCGCAGAATCGAAATGAAGCTGAGCAATTTTAACAGAACCGTCGCCGAAGACCGAGTCTATGTACACACTGATAAAGGCATGTATAGTCCTGGAGAGAGCATTTGGTTTACGGCATACGTTCGTCAAGGGGAAGATTTAAAGCCCTCCAGGAAGAGTGAGATACTACATTTAGAACTAATCAACCCTAGAGGCAATGCAGAAGAGAAAGTACATATTATCTGTAAGGATGGTGTAGGTACTGGTGAAGTGCCTATCAGCCCAGGACTTGCCGGTGGCTTGTACAAACTAAAGGCAAGCACCCAATGGCAGAAAAACGATGAAAATGCCTACATCTTCGAAAAGGAGATACAAGTGCAGAAGCCAGTTTTGCCAAGATTGAAGATGAAGCTGGACTTCCTCAAGAAAGCACACGGCCCAGGCTCAGTTGTCGTAGCTAAACTAAATACCGAGACACTCAGCAATGAGCCATTGGCAAACAGCCCAATAGCCTATTCCGTCAATATTGCTGGTATGGAGTTTATCTCTGATCAGGCCATGACAGACGCAGATGGTAAGGCTTCTGTCAAGTTTGCGCTGCCTAAAGATCTATCAACAAGAGATGTCACTCTAAATATGATCATGCAGTACGATGGTCAGCCGGAGTCTATCTCCCGCACCGTGCCTGTGGTTTTGAGTGATTTACGATTGAGCTTCTACCCAGAGGGTGGGGATATGGTCGCAGGTTTGCCTGCAAGAGTAGCTTTTCAAGCCTTAAATGTCTATGATAAACCAGCGGATGTCAGTGGTAAGGTCTTCGATCAGAATGATCGGCCAGTAGCAACCTTCGAAAGCCTGCACCAGGGAATGGGTGTATTCGATCTTCCTGTCGATCAAGGAGCCAACTACTATGCAAAGATCACGGAGCCAGCAGGTATAGAGCAAAAGTTCAAACTCCCTGCCGCTCTGGACAAAGGAGCTGTGATGAGTATAAAGTCTCAGACCAAGGACAAGATCACCATGAGCATCCACTCTACATTGGATGAAGAAGTAAGTCTGATTGGACAGGTGCGTAGCTTTATCTACTACAAAGAAGCCATCAATGTCAATGCCGGAGAGAATACAGTCAATATTCCTTTGGCAGAATTCCCACAGGGAGTAGCACAGTTTACACTCTTCGATTCCAAAGGTATCGAGCGTGCAGAGCGTCTCAGCTATATCGATAAAGACCAATACCTCGATATCGAAATCACTACTGACAAGGAACAATACTATCCGCGCGAAAAAGTAAAAATGACCATCAATGTAAAAGACGAGCGTGGCATGGGAATGCCTGCAGATGTCTCGCTGGCAGTGGTGGATGATAAGCTATTGAGCTATAGTGATGATCGACAAGGGCATATCCTCTCGCAACTCATGCTGGAAGGAGATGTGCAGGGCAAGATCGAAGAGCCCAATTTCTACTTTGACAAATCAGAAGCCAATTCCGTCAAAGCCCGTGATTATCTAATGATGACAAGGGGCTGGAGAAGATTTACCTGGAAGAAGATTCTGGAAATGGATAGTGTATCTGCTCCCCATCCTCCAGAAAGAGCCATCGTGGCCGGTATCTTCAAAGCCCGTGGCAATGTTGCTATCCCATCCGCCGATATTCGCATTGTCGTCGAAGGCGATACCATTCGTCGTGCTGCTACAAACAGCGATGGTAAGTTCTATATATCTAATCTCGATCTAAGTCTACCAACGCAACTGCATCTGACGGCTGATGGTCAGCCGGATACTAAGTATACGGTTACCAAGTACGGTGAAGATCTTGTGATCTATGCCGGCGGTGGCGGTGATGATGTGGTGATGATGGCTAGAGCAGGCGGAGCCCGAATGAAAAATATGCGTTTTGAGGCTGCTGAAGCAGCTCCGATGATGATGGACGATATGGTGGTAGAAGAGCAAGCCATGATGGTTGAAGCAGATGATGATGGGATGGCAGATATGGCTGACGGCGAAATTCTGGAAATGGAACCCGATTTCAAAATGGGTATGCCCATGCCGCCAGGTCAAGGCCGTGTGCCTAGTGTCACTTACCAAAGAGCCAGAGAGTTTCCGGCTATGGTCTATGACGAAAAGAACAAAGCAGACAAGCGCTCTGACTTCCGCTCGACCGTATTCTGGAAAGGTCGATTGGAGCTGGATAAGTCGGGCAAGACAGAAATTGAATTCTACAACGGTGATTTGGTTTCCTCCTTCCGAGCTGTAGTCGAAGGCATGAGTCAGGACGGTACACCAGGCCGAGGCGAACATACCTACTTTACACAGCTGCCAATGAGTATAGATGTCAAGGTGCCAGTGGCCGTTGCCATGGGAGATAATATCGCCCTGCCAGTTACACTGATCAACAAGACGGCCGCCCCAGTCAAAGCCAAATTCAAAGTCAATAAGCCAGATGTGCTGGAAGAGTTTGAAATGGCCAGCAAATATCAAATGCTGAAGGCAGGCGAGTCCAAAACCATCTACCTCAATTACGAAGTGCTAAATCTGCCGGGTAAGCACAAGTTTGGAGTTAGCCTGGAAGCCGGCAATCTACGCGACTCCTTCGAGCAGGAAATCAATGTCGTACCCCGTGGATATCCAATCTCTCAGTCTTTCTCAGGCCGGGACCAATCTGCCGAATACAAATTTGAAATCGAAAAGGAAGTAGCCGGAAGCATTGAAGCCAGTGTAACCGCTTATCCTTCCGTCACCAGCGAATTGCTCGCAGGTGTGGAGGCGATCCTTCGAGAGCCAAGCGGCTGTTTTGAACAGACTTCCATGTCTTCATATCCCAATGCCCTGGTATTGGATTACCTCCGAACCAACGAATTCGATGACCCGGAGATTCTGGAAAAAGCAGAGAATTTACTCGACAAAGGTTACAAGAAACTGGTCTCTTTTGAGACGGCTGAAAATGGCTATGAATGGTTTGGTGGCTCTCCTGCACATGAGGCATTGACAGCCTACGGATTGATGCAATTCAATGATATGAAGTCCGTCTATCCTGATATGGACGATGCCATGGTCAGTCGTACAAGCGATTGGATTATGAGCCGTCGTGATGGTACAGGTGGCTTCAAGAAAAGTGAAAAAGCCCTTGATAGCTTTGGTCGAGCGAGTGATGATATCACCAATGCCTACATCGTTTACTCACTCTCAGAAGCAGGCATAAAAGACATTCAAAAGGAGCTGGACGCTGCCAACGAAAAGGCAAAAGCATCTGCCGACCCATACCAATTGGCGCTAGTTGCCAATGCCTATTACAATATGGATCAGCCCGCCAAAGGGGAGGCATTGATCGATCAATTGCTGCCGCTACAAGGCAAGGATGGAAGCTGGAATGGCAAGTCCCATTCTATCACACGCTCCACAGGAAAGTCCCTCCTGATTGAGACTACCTCTCTAGCCATCATGGCCATTCTCAAGATGGACTCTCCCACGATGACTGCCATGAATAATGCCGTGACTTATTTGGTGGGAAGTCGCTCTGGTCGAGGCGCTTTTGGCTCTACACAAGGAACGATTTTAGCTCTAAAGGCACTGACGATGTACGCTAAGTTTTCGCAACAGACAGAAGAGGACGGCACTATAGAAGTCTCTGTAAATGGTAAGAAGATTGCCAGCAAGGATTACAAGAAAGGGGATCGTGAGCCGATCGTTTTCGCTGGTTTGGGCGATCATCTGTCCGGTGGCAAAGGCCGTATCTCGATCAATTACAAGGGCGTAGAGAAACCATTGCCTTACAGCGTCCTGGTCGATTACTACAGTACTCAACCTAACAATTCACCCGAGGCAAAAGTGGATATCAAGACCAATCTCTTAGAAGCGCAGACCAGCATGGGCAAGACCATGCGGCTCAATACAGTACTGACCAATAAGACTGAAGAAGGTCAGCCAATGACGGTTGCTGTGGTAGGAATTCCGGGAGGCTTGACTCCGCAGCCTCAGCAATTGAAGGAATTACAAGAGCAAAAGGTCTTCGACTTCTACGAGATTCTGGACAACAAATTGATCTTCTATTATCGTCAGTTGGAGCCTTCCGCCACAAAAGAAATCAATGTGGATCTAAAGGCAGACATAGCTGGTGATTTCACCGGTGCCGCCTCAAGCGCTTATCTCTATTATACCAATGAACATAAGCACTGGAGTGAGCCGCTGAAGATCTATGTAGGCAACTAACTGCTGTCTATTGTGTATTGTTAATTGTGTATGTGCACATTAACAATACACAATTTTATCGTCTCTTTCTCTTTGGTTTACACATCTTACAAAAGTCCGATAGCTCTTCAATTTCACGATTGACCTTTTCCAGTTCTGCAGCCAGCAATGCTATCGGATCATCGGCCACACGCAGTTGACTTTCAAATTGCACTTCTCGTGTACTCATCTCCTTTAGCGTCTCATCATAGAGCCGAGAAACCGTGTTCGGATCTGCAAACAGAAATTGCGTATTGAAGGCTTTTTGTCGAAACTTTCTGGCATATAATTCCGCCATATCCCAATTGAGGTTAGCAAAGGCGACAAGGTATTCCGTGTTTTCCCCCTCTTCAATCCAGCACTCCTCTGGAGTAAAGTGAAGGTGAACATATCGATTGATGTTTCTTGAGTTGAAGAGTGGTGAGTACTGAATATTGTATTCCAGCCTTGAAGCAAAGTAGCTTTGTTGTACACTGTCCTCTACCATCGGCGGAACTTCCCCCTTGAAATCCTCAAGCATGATGTTTACCTCTGGCCCCCAGGGAAATTTTGTCTGCCCCTGCATCTCAAGCAATGGAGCAAACAGCAATAGGCTAAGCAATAAAATTCGCATAAACAATAATCTATTTTTTCTCTAAGGTAGTCATTCATATCAAAATCTTACATCACTATTATCTTTCTTTTTGACTTTGGAGCGGAGCATTTTCGCTTATGGCGATACCCGTCCCGCTATCCGTTCCAATGGAGGCACTATGCTGAGGCTTCGCTGCTGCACTATCGCTGTCTCTTTTTGGAGCCAGCGCTAGCGCAGCGACTCAGTCCTCATCATAGCACCACCATTTCCTCTTCTATCGGGGCTATTGGGCGAGGTCTGTAGTTCTGGCTTAGTGCCTATTGTCTAGTGATTAGTGTCAGTCATTCGTCTTGCTCCTTGCTCCTTGCTCCTTGCTCCTTGCTCCTTGATCATTGCACCGTCTTGTGCCAAAGCCCTGA
>JAHDDV010000180.1 GCA_020629205.1 Chitinophagales bacterium
ACGAGCCAATGTCGGTGCTAAATAGCCCTGATAGAAATGGAAATGATGGTGCTAGACAGCGACTGAGTCGCTGTGCTACGGCTGGCTCCAAAAAGAGACAGACGAAGTACAGCAGCGAAGCCGCTGTCTAGTGCCAGCATTGCAATGGATAGCAGGTAATCTATTGCCACGCCCTACTCTGCTGCGCTCCAAATCCTTTTTAGTCCCTTGCTATTCAGCACTAGTACTTCTTCCTTATGGACCAGCTTGCCTCAATATGGGAGGAAGTCTACTGCCTGTCAGAAATCAACAAAGTGTAGGGTTCTTTGTCGAATCAAATCTTTAGCTTTGGAATACATGCCGCACACAATTGTACAATTGGGCGTCCAAACTTGTACACTGTCAAGCAATGAATGACCGGAATGAGGCTCATTAATGTCGTGAAAATGACTGCTTGTTTTAGTCTAAATGTTTCTTTTCCCGATAGAAATGAACTCTATGTAAGAAAAAGTAACTTTAGTGATCCCCAGCTATAATTATCGTCAATTTCTGTCAGTTTAGCAAAAAGCAGTTATTCTAACTAGTTGATATTCAGTTTCTTGTGCCTATGGGCTGATTCCTGCGATTGTGAGATCAGTGGTCTGGTCTGGTGTCAGACTTACAAATTTGGCAGCATTTTATCTTAGACATGCCAATGGCATCAATTTTTTACGCCAGATTGGTATGTTAATTGTACCACAGGGGCTAGATGGACTTCATTTGCCAGATTTTGTATGTCGTCCTTAAAGTGGCCTGATATGGGCAGCTAACGTAAACGAATCATTATGAACAACTCAACAACCCATAGTGCTAGCTTCACCTCCTCAAAATGGGGGCTGCTCAAAATCCCGATTTTGCTGCTATTGCTAATGACGGCTTATGGGCAGGTCTTTGCACAGGATTGTACTGGTTACAACATTCTCACTACTCCCTCGGTGGTGACAAACAATTGTTTTGATGGAGCTATCGAGGTGGTTGTGCAAAATGGAACAGCACCCTATCAAGTAAGCTTTCTTCAGATTGAGCAAGGCTTCACGGTAAATATTCCGAATTCCTTTTTTGGCGATACCATCAATCTGGAGTTTCTTGCCCTGGGAGCATACGAGGTGACAGTTGAGGATTCGGAAGGTTGTAGTATTACGTCCGATCCCTTGGTGGTCGGTGGCGAATGCCTCGTCGAGCTAAATGGATTGGTTTTTCTTGATACCAACGAAAACGGGCTTCCGGATGCAGAAGAGCCCCTGCTTGAGGGAGTCATGGTAATGCTAAATGATGAGGAAGGCCAGTTGTTGGAATTCAATACCAGTAATTCCGATGGTTCATTCGGATTCACTACGGAACCTGGGAATTATGAGATAGTTGTACCAGACGAATTGCCTGATGGCTCGACCTTTTTGGGGGAATCAGTGATGGAGATTGAGCTTGCGCCCGGTCCCCCGATCAATGACTTCTATTTACCTTATCAAGCCTATATCCTTGATGCTGTGAATGATTCCATTTATATCGGTCCAGCAGATACAGTGCAAGTGCTTGTACTGGACAATGATCTTGGAGATAATCTGATCATCGACTTTTGGGTACAACCGGAGTTTGGTTCTATCAGCCTGAGTGCTGATGGGATTTCGTTTGAATACATTGCACCTGAAGGTTTTCTGGGAGAGGATTCATTCAACTATACCATAATTGACGATAAAGGTGGCTCTTCGACAGGCACCGTTTCCGTGTTCATTTTTGAAGGTCCAATCGCTGAAGACGATTTTTATGAAACAGAAGTTGGAGTGGATATCGTGATGGATCCTTTGAGCAATGATCAGGGGATTTCGATCACCTTGTCTACATTTAACCAGCCGATACCAGGTGGTGAAGTCATTTGGTTTGATGATAATGATCAGCTCATCTTCACGGTGGCTGAAGGCTTCATCGGAACAGCTACTTTTCAATACGTAATTGTAGATGCTGCAGGCAATACTGCAGAGGCGACAGTAACGATTGAAGTTGGGGCAGCAGCTGCTGTACAGGCAATTCCTGATGTGGCTAGTACTCAACAAGGAGTGCCAGTGTCAATTGATGTACTGAGCAATGATGTTGGTGTGGAACTTAGCATCTTAGATTTTTCGCAGCCTCAGGCAGGCGGAACAGTGGCCTATAACACTGATAGCACTACTCTTGTATTTACGCCTGATCCGGATTTTACTGGAACAGCGACTTTTGAATACGGCATTCAAGACAGTACTGGCACAGCCGCTTTGGGTGGTGTCAGTGTCTTGGTTGAAGGCGGTGGAATTCAAGGAGTCGACGACGAATATCAAATAAATCAAGGGGATAACCTGATCATGACAGTCCTGGATAATGACATTGGTGAAGGGCTATTGATTGCTGGATTTATTCCTCCGGAAAACGGAACAGTCACCGATCTGGGTGATGGCCAATTATTGTTAGAGCCTGATTCAGACTTTCTGGGAACAATTACAATAAATTACTCAATCATCGATGCGGAAGGGAATCTAGGTAGTGCAGTAGTGACAGTTACCATTGTGCAAACAGACCTGTCGGCAGTAGATGATGAATATGCTATTGAGGCAGGCATGCCTGCCTCATTGGATGTATTGGCTAACGATATTGGGGTTGATCTTGCGATCAGCAACTTTACGCAGCCTGCTGATGCCTCCGTAAGTGATGCAGGTGATGGCACTTTGACATTTACACCAGGGATTACTTTTGTTGGGACTACAAGCTTTATGTACACCATAGTAGATGCTGAAGGAAACAACAGCACCGCGATGGTCACCGTGACAGTGTCTGCACCTGAGCTGACCTTGCAGGATGATACTGCTTCCACCTTACCGGGTGAATCTACCGTGATTCCGGTACTGATGAACGATTTTGGTCAAGGCTTGACTGTTACTGGTTTCTCTCAACCACTGGAGGGTGGAACCGTCGTGTTCGGCACAGGTCCTGGTGAGTTGATCTTCAGCGCTTCTGAAGATTTTAGTGGCAATGTGGTTTTTACTTATGATGCGGAAGATCAGTTTGGCACAGTCGCTACGGCAAGTGTTGTGGTGACAGTAATGGATCCAAGTGGATTGCTGGCCGTTGACGACGAAGAGCAAATTCAGAGCGGGGCCAATGGTGTCTTTGAAGTATTGGCCAATGATCAGGGTATGGAGATCTTCATCTCAAGCTTCGAGCAGCCCGTATCTGGTGGAACCGTTGCCTTTGGTCCTGGGACCTCTTTACTTTTCATTCCGGAAGATGGATTTGCAGGTGTAGTAACTTTCACTTATACCATTACGGATGCTAATGGAGAGTTTGCTACCGCTACAGTAACGGTAAACGTTACACTTAATCTGGAAATCGAAGCAGTCAATGATGAAGTATCAACAGATTTCTCAACACCTATCATAATTGATGTTTTGGCGAATGACACAGGTGATAACCTGAGCATTCTGGACTTTGGTCAGCCAAGTATTGGTGGTGCAGTTATAGAAGATCCCGACGGTGGTGGATTGGTCTTTACGCCTTTTGAGGATTTTGCCGGAGTTGTAAACTTTGGATATACCATAACAGATGGGCAAGGAAATATCGATGATGCAGTGGTGACTGTGAATGTGGAAAACGTAGGCAATCAACCACCTTGTAATGACCCATTGTTCTTCTGTACGGGCGTCCTCCAGCCATTCGATATGTGTTTTGAGAATTGTGATCCGGATGGAGACTCGATCTATATCGAGAGTGCGTTTTCAACGTTTAATTGCAGTGTTGATATTTTCAACGATACCTGTTTGACATATGGGCCATTACCCGGCTTTCAGGGTGTGGATTCTGTCTTGGTCGTCTTATGTGACAACCAACTACCTCCAAACTGTAGTACAACCTTTGTGACCGTTGGGGTGGGAGAGTGTGAGGATCCAATAGCAATCGACGATTACGCAATCACCAATTTTGGTAGTCCCGTGATTGTGGACTTCTTAATTAACGACGCCGGAACAGGCCTGACCTTGCTTGACTTTGAACAGCCAGCTAATGCAACT
This sequence comes from Chitinophagales bacterium, assembly GCA_020629205.1. Classification (GTDB taxonomy): domain Bacteria; phylum Bacteroidota; class Bacteroidia; order Chitinophagales; family UBA2359; genus JAHDDV01. The sequence continues at coordinate 4,050 of JAHDDV010000180.1, forward strand.
GTGTCGGTTTCAGGGGAAGATTTTTTGGTAACACCAGACAATGGTTTTAGTGGTGATATCTTCTTCGATTATACTGTCACAGATATCTTTGGAGCTACGGCCACCGCTACTGTTTTTGTCACAGTGGCACCTCCATTGGGACCAGTGGCCTTCAACGATGAAGCACAAACCGATGAAAATGTACCGGTGACAGTCGATGTGTTGGCTAATGATCAGGGAGATGGCATTAGCATTAGTGGTGTTGAGCAACCTATGGAGGGTGGTATGGCAGAAATTGTTGGAGGAGAGATTGTCTTCAGCCCAGCTGCCGACTTTGTTGGAACCGTCATGTTTGATTATGAGATCATGGATGAAGATGGTGCTACAGCAACGGCAACGGTGATTGTAGAGGTGTTGGCTGGTTGTGGAAACATCACACAACTATGTACCGAGCCAATGCTACAACAGGAGCTATGCTTCAGTTTCTGTGATTTACCTGCCGATGAGAACGTTAGCATCTCAGAAGCAAACACACTATATACTTGTAGTATTACTTTCGATAGTGATACCTGTATCACTTATACAGCCCTTCCTGGTGCTGAAGGATTGGAAGAGACGCTTGAGGTGATTGGCTGTACGGCAGGTGGAATCTGCGATACCATTGTTGTCGATGTTGTTGTAACCTGTACCACACCAATTGCCGCGAATGATAACTTCACTACGCAAGTTAATGCTAGTGTAGACTTCCAGGTTCTGGATAATGATGATGATCCTTGTAACGACCCCTTCGAATTGGAAGTGACGGTTACGGGGGACCCATCGAATGGAACAATTGTGACGCAGGATAATGGTCAGATGACCTATCAGCCGAATCCGGGCTTTACCGGAACAGACACCTTCACTTATACCGCTTGTAACGACTGTATGGAAGATGGTCTTTGTGACGAAGCGATTGTTACAATAAATGTCGGAGGTGATCCTGTGGATGAACTAGTGGCGAATCCTGACGAGTACACAACTGAGCCAGCTACGGCCATCACTATGAATGTGATGGACAATGATACCGGAAGCGGTATCATGGTTACAAGCAACACCATGCCGGACAATGGTTCACTCATTCAAAATGGGAATAGCTTTGATTACATCCCAGCGGATGGGTTTACTGGCACGGATGCCTTTACGTATACCATTACAGACGAAAACGGCGATACAGCCGAAACTACAGTGACCATACTGGTCGAAGGGCCACAAGAAAATCAGGCACCGATCGCCTTAAACGATATGGCCAGTTCTGAAGGAGAGCCGGTCGAAATCGCGGTATTGACAAATGACAATGATCCTGAAGGAGGCTTATTGACAATAACGGACTTTGATATTCCGGATGTTGGTACTTTGGAGTTGACTGACGATGGAACATTTATCTATACTCCAGAAGTGGATTATGAAGGAACAGTGAGCTTTGAATATACCGTCTGCGATGATGGGGAGCCGGTGCTCTGCGATAGTGCCATGGTGGAGATTGCTGTGGGTGTACCGCCGAGTAATACAGCCCCAATTGCAGTAGATGATGCTACCGAAACGGATGCTGGTGGAGCCATCGTGATTGATGTATTGCTCAATGACAGTGACCCTGATGGTGATGCTATTATCATTGCGGGAACAACAGACCCTGAAAATGGAACGGTTGAAATAAACCTAGCAGATGGAACGATAACTTATGTTCCGGACCCTCTATTCGATGGTGTAGATAGCTTTACCTACACCATATGTGATGATGCTGAGCCACAATTGTGTTCTGAAGCAACAGTTACAATAACAGTGAATCCAACTGTGATGCCACCGGAGTTTGATGTGGAAGCAGATGTTGTTTTCACAAACTTCAATACACCCGTAGAGGTCTTCGTACTGTTGAATGACTCTGGAACCGGATTGACTATTACGGAATTTAGTCAGGGTGAATTTGGCTCCGTAATACAAAGTGGCAATGAGGGAGCTTTGATCTATTCACCTTCAGGTGGATTCTCAGGTCAGGATTACTTCTTCTACACAGCATGTGATGAAGATGGTAATTGCATGGAAGCCTTGGTTTCAGTGACGGTTTATCCGGAAGGGGAACCAAACCACGCACCAGTGGCCAACGATGACTTGTATGAACTTGATCCTGGAGCATCAGCCAATTTTGATGTGTTGGCCAATGATTTGGATCCTGAAAATCAGGGCTTGACCATCACGGAAGTATCTGATCCAATGTTTGGAACAGTTACTATCAGTGCTGATGGAAGTTCGGTGGACTATCAAGCAGCCGATGGTTTTACAGGTATCGATGAATTCACCTATACGGTTTGTGATGAAGGTACTCCTCAGGAATGCTCAACTGCCACAGTTACTGTTGTGATTGGCGTAGAGGTGCCAAATACGCCTCCGACGGCAGTGGATGACTATCAGGATGTAGATGCCAATCTGGTCGTAACAATTGTTGTGACGGTCAATGATTTTGATGCAGAAACAGCAAATACCGATCTTGATGTAACGCTTCTATCTCAGCCACTGCATGGTACAGCTGCTGTGAGTCCGGGATCGAATGAGGTAACTTATACTCCTGATGCCAATTATGAGGGTCCAGATTACTTCTTGTATCTGGCCTGTGATGACGGAAACCCTGTCTTATGTGATACCGCGCAGGTAATCATACAAGTAGGAGAGCCTGTACAGCCGCCAAGTGACTTGGTTGCCCAGCCGGATATTGCCTATACAAACTTGAGCAGTCAGGTAGATATCAACGTGCTTGCCAATGATAGCGGAATTGGGCTTGTAATCACCAACTTCTCAGATCCAGCTAATGGAACCGTGATCTTTGGACCTACATCTGACGAGCTCACCTATATTCCCAATGGATCATTTGTAGGAACCGACTACTTTGTATATACGGTATGTGATGAAGAGGGGAGCTGTGCTACCACCTTGGTTGCCGTTGTGATTGTGGATCAGGATACGCAAAATGTACCACCTGTTGCAGTCAATGATGTGTATCAAACCGGAGAAGGGGAGTCAATCAACTTCAACGTGATGGAAAACGATAGCGATCCTTTTGGTGGAACAATGATCGAGGTGTGTGACTTTACTGACCCGAGCAATGGAGCATTGATACAGGAAGCTGATGGTACCTTTACTTACTTCCCGGCAGATGGTTTCATTGGGCAAGACACCTTTAGTTATACGATTTGTGATAATGGGGAACCAACATTGAGTTCTGGCGCCATCGTCACTATTACTGTAGGAACTGGAGCACTTTCCAATCAATTCCCGGTTGCAGTGGATGACTTCATGGCTGCCCAAACAAATGAAATGATTACCATTCCAGTACTGGACAATGACTCAGATCCGGATGGAGACAATCTGACAGTGATTTTGCTAACGCCTCCTGCGAATGGTCTGGCGGAAGTATCCGAAGGGCAGGTAGTATATACCTCAGATCTCGGTTTTATTGGAACAGATTATCTCATGTACCAGATATGTGATGACGGAAGCCCTGCGCTTTATGACACGGCCTTTGTCACTATCGAGGTGATTGCAGATCAGGTAACAGAGGTTACGGCGAATGACGACGCAGCTACTTCAGTACAAAATGTACCAGTAACGGTGCCAATCCTTGGCAATGATTCCTGGCCAATTGATAGTTTGATCAATGTGACGATCCTTACACAACCGATCAGTGGAGGAACCGTATTGGTGAATGGAGACAATAGTGTTCAGTACAATCCTCCAATTGATTTCATTGGCGAGGATTCATTTGAATACATCCTATGTGCAGGAACGCTTTGCGACACAGCCACGGTTTCGATGACAGTATTACCAGAAGAGGATGTGACGGTGCCTTGCGATATCATTATCCAGCAAGGAATCTCGCCAAATGGTGATGGAATAAATGACGCATTTGAAATTGCAGCGATGGACTGCTATGAAGAGCAAAACCCAGAGCTAATTATATTCAACAGATGGGGATCTGAAGTATACAGAGAACAACCGTTCACATCATCGGATTCCTGGGATGGTACCTGGGACGTAAACGGAGAAGATCTACCGGATGGCACCTACTTCTACATTCTGATATTGGATGAGAATGATTCCGAAGAGACCCTACAGGGCTTCATCGAATTGAGGAGATAGTACATCTGTTACGTGCAGAAAACCAGAATTATAACACAGGACTTAAAAATCAGAAGCCATATAACCGGAAGAAGAGCTCAAAAGAGTGTATTTTTGAATGTTTGAGACAGCTTATTGAGAATCGAAAAGAAGGAAGGATTTTTGATAATCTGCAGGCAAAGGCCTGAGTCTCAAGGCAGGAAGAACCCGGGGCGAGCGAATAAATTTAAGCTTATGAACAGCAAACTAATCCAGAAAATAACCGCAAGTCTAAGTATAGCACTACTGCTGTTGCTAGGTGCCGGAATGGACTCCGTTCAGGCTCAGCAAGATACGAGATACAGCCAGTACATGTTTAATGGTCTGGTCTTGAATCCTGCCTATGGCGGATCAGTGGAAGGAACCAGCTTGAGCGCTTTCTATAGAAACCAATGGTTAAATATCGATGGCGCACCACAAACCTACTCTTTTTCAGGACATAGCCGATTAGGAGATAAAATCGGTGTGGGTGGTTATGTACAGCATGACGAAATTGGTGTAACCAAGACTACTTCTGCTTATCTGACCTATGCTTACCGATTTCCATTTGCGAATGCAAATATCTCGATAGGTGTCAACGGTGGTGTTGATTTCTATGCATCTAATCTGACAGATGTTCAAGCACTGCCTGGATCGCCGGGAGGTTTGGATCCTGTATTTCAGGAGGATGTATCCAGATTGATGCCGAACTTTGGTGTTGGAATTTACTATCATTCGGATTACTTCTATCTAGGAGCATCAACACCACGTCTACTGACGAACAAATTTGATACACCAACAAAGTTGGCCAGACAGTACAGACATTACCTCGGTACAGTGGGAATTGTACTTCCAGTGACTAAGCAGGTGAAGATCAATCCTTCTATGCTGTTTAAGACGGTACCGGCAGAGGCTCCATACCAGTTTGACTTCAACCTAAACCTAATCTTCATGGATATGGTGTGGATTGGAAGCTCTTATAGAACCGGAAAGGAATTTGGCCCGGAGTCAGTTGACTTTATTGCAGGATTTATGTTGCGTAACGGTCTGCGTGTGGGTTATGCCTATGACCTGACACTTACAGAACTGGAACAATTCACGACAGGCTCACACGAGTTCACGATTGGCTGGGATCTACGTAAAAACAACGACATGATTATCACTCCAAGGTACTTCTAGTACAAAAGGACCTTAGAAAGTAGCGGGTAAATATGGTATTTGCTACTGAGTTCTCTTGAATATCTGGAAGATGTTTCGAGTGAAAATGGAGGGGATAGCTCTTTCGAGGGCTATCCCCTTTCTTTTTTCCTCTTCTGCGCCATTTACAAAACGAAAAATTATGACTAAGTTAGCAGGTTATTAGGTCTATCCACTCAAATTGAAGCGACATGAGAAAGACGATTCACTTTATGGCGATCAGCTTGCTGCTTTGCTTGATACAGTTATCTGTAGCTAATATTGATTGTCAAGCCCAGCAGGAGGCACAGTATACACAGTATATGTTCAATGGGCTGGTGCTAAACCCAGCCTATGCTGGAAGTCGCGATGTAAACAGTGCTGTTGCCTTTTATCGACATCAGTGGGCTGGCATAGACAAAGCTCCCAGAACAGTTGCATTTAGCTTTCATGGCCCTGCCAGTGAGAAGGTTGGTCTGGGAATACACCTTGAAAATGACAGAATTGGTGTCCATAATCGACTCAATATTCACGGAAGCTATGCCTATAGATTCCGACTGGGATATGGACAGATGTCTTTGGGTGTGAGAGCCGGGATACACAATTACAATTCTAAGTGGACAGAAACGGAGCTTCAGGATCTGGATGATCAGGTTTTCCATGCTAATGAAAACAAGTTGCTTCCAAATTTTGGCTTTGGGGCATTATACTTTGCCAATCAGTTTTTTATTGGGGTGTCTGTTCCAAAGATTCTCGAACAGGATTTGACGGTTACTAAGATCGCCAAAGAGCGGCGACATATCTTTGTAAGAGGAGGCCTGATCCTTCCGCTCAGCCCGACTCTGGATCTTCGCCCCTCTACCTTGGTCAAGATGGTACCGGGCAAAGCCCCGGTAAGTGCAGACTTTAATTTGAGCCTTTGGATCCAAAAGGCGCTCTCACTTGGTGTGAGTTATCGTTTGCAGGATAGCTGGGACTTTCTTGTAGAATATCAGGTCAATCATCATCTGCAAATTGGTTATAGCTACGACTGGACAGCTACTGAACTGCGTCAAGCAAACTCAGGCAGCCATGAGATCATGTTGGGATATGACTTTTCTCTTGATAGGGAGCGCATTGTTTCCCCACGTCATTTCTAAAGCATGCAGCTGTTCTATGAGCCTTCATTGCTAGATGGGGCCACTCAGCTGGGTGGCGAAGAGGCGCATCACTGCCTTCAGGTGCTTCGCAAGTCTGTAGGTGACCAGATTCATTTAGTAGACGGGCTAGGTGGTTTATATACTGCCCAAATTACCGCTATTCACGGGCGCAAGCGCTGTGAGTTCGACATCATTGATAAGAAGGAGGATCATGGCAAACCCGCTTACGATCTACATTTGGCGATAGCTCCTACCAAGAATATCAGCAGAATTGAATGGCTACTTGAAAAGGCAACGGAACTAGGCATCTCGGAGATTAGTCCCTTCATAAGCAAGCATTCTGAAAGAAAAGTAATCAAGGAGGAGCGCCTGAAGAAAATTCTCGTTGGTGCTATGAAGCAAAGTCTGCGTGCAAGTCTCCCAGTCCTAAACCCACTGAGATCTTTCAAGGACTTTATCTCAAGTGTGGAGGGTAGTGCCAGTGAAAAGTACATTGCCCATCTACATCCAGAGCATCAGCATCTGTCCAAGATATATCGTGGAGGTCCTTCCATCATGGTGATTGGCCCTGAAGGTGATTTTAGCCAGGATGAGATTGAGGCGGCAAAGGCTGCTGGTTTCACCGGTGTGTCTTTAGGGGATTCGAGATTGCGAACTGAAACTGCTGGATTGCTTGTTTGTTCGCTTTGTAATTTGCATC
>JAHDDV010000181.1:0-4802 GCA_020629205.1 Chitinophagales bacterium
CCTCATAGCCGCTGCGATCAGGGCTCCTTTTCACCGACCTTGCTTCGGAGCTTCTTGCATCAATAGATACTCACTACCACATGGTTGTTTCCCAGCCTTTGATAAAACTGAATCAGCTCCTCGAACGCAAGAGTAAGTTGGTCTGATAGCAGCTTTTTGTCAGCTGTTACCCATATATTCGGATATACCTCGTTTTGGTCAAGGACCTTAGGATCAAATTTCTCGATCAAATCAGACCACTTCACCTTTTGCGCTTCCAATGTTATCACTGCGGCTTGATCTGCAGTCGAATAAGAGATAAAGGGTGCATCTTCTTCATCAGAGAATACCTGAGCACCAACTACCATTTCGCTCAGCGCATGATTCGTTATAGGTCTCGTGGCAGAAACCCCTGTTAAAACAAAATGCAATCCATCCCACATCTTGTCAAGGTCTACTGTCTCGCAGGTCCCCTGTTCTTCAAGATCCTCAATGGCATCCAATAATTCATTGGTAGGTGTTTCCTTCAATTTCTTGAGTTGCTCCTCATTGACTTTCATGTATACTGCTAGTAGGCCCATTTCTATTAAGTGTTAGTTGCTAATATACCTTATATGCACTAATCAGCACACAATACACCATCAACAATACATAATAAACAAAAAAAGTCCGCTTGCCCTGTGGGGACAAACGGACTAAAAGAGATTAAATGTAGCATTACCCGTACGACAAAAAAAAGAGAGCTATCAATGCGCCTGTGGAAACGCATATACGATATTTAGCTTTTCTAGTAAGGTGTACTATAGCTGGCCTTAGCAAGGCTTTTAATATTGTATCTCACATTGAGGAGATGTGCACTGGTGGCGCTGTTATTGATCTGTCCAATGCCAGTCTCGTAGGCATAGCCTGCACTGATGCGATCATTGAGCTGGTAATGCAAATTGGCATTGAGCATATTGTTGCTGATCCAATTGAGCCCGGTCCATAAACTGCTTAAATAGTAGAGGTTCACACCGAAGATTCCATTTACCCCATCCTCTTCGGAGAAGGATAGCAGGGCATTGGGCTGCATGCTAAGCAAGTCATTCAGCTGCAGACGACATCCTGCAGAGAGGAAGTAGTTTCTCTGTGATAATCCCAGACTCTGTAAAGTAGATTCTTCGTCATCGAGATTATCTTGCAAGAGCATCGGCACGGATATTCCAGCATACCAGTTCTGGCTATGATAGAAAGCCCCCATTCCGAAGTTGGCCTGCCAACGGTTCACATTTTCGCTAAAGGCCAGATCTCCCGCTACGTTGGTTTCGACATCCGTATAGTTGCCGGAGAAATTCATTACACCCGCTTTGATACCTAGTTGCAAAACTCCGGTGCTTAGTGGTAGCTTATAGGCATAGTTGCTAAAGACTTTCAATCGCCTTTCAACATTTACATTTCTTGATTCTATATTGAGTCCAAGACCTACCTTCTCCCCTACCAGGCCGCTGGTAGACAACATCAGAGTAGTTGGCGCTCCTTGAAACTCCATCCATTCTTTCTTGTAGTCCAGACTTAGATCGAGGGGCCCCTGGCTCCCCGTGTAGGCTGGATTAATATAGTCTTGTGTCCTTTGATAGGTGCTGTAAGACTCAGCACTTTGCGCATTGGCATACGGACATAGGTATCCCAAAGCTAACAGCCACAGTATAATCTCTTTCATATCGCAAAGTTTTGCGGTATTACCGAATTGTTAGAATGGGCAATTCGGACTAATGGCTGCGTGTATGTATGATTCGGTAAGTCGTACGAATACTCTCCTGCTACTAGAGATTATTCATCAACAAGTTTGGGAATAGAAAGAACTCACCCTTGCGTGAAGGTGTATTCTTATTGTTGCGTCAGAGATGGCGCTGTGTGTTGTGAGGGTTGTGTGTGTGCTTTGGAATAGCAGAATATTGGGAGGGAACACCAGGTAAACCTGAAATTCACCTCCCTATAATTCTGCCCACCATTAAGCATCTTTATCATCGATGCAGGACGAGATATCCTGCGCGATCAAATCGTTGTTCAGCCTTGGATAGTTCCAGCAGATAGAAGTAAGTCCCATCTGGCAGCGGCTCATTATTACTAAGCCAATAACCGTTCCAAGTATTGTCGTATGAGTTGCTTTCGAAAACTTTCACTCCCCATCTATTAAAGACCTGAAGCGCTATGTTATCATAGCAATCCGTACCACTTATGTCAAAGAAATCACCAATACCATCGCCATTTGGAGACAAACCTTTGGGTATGAACACTTGACATTCGATTTCTTTCACTTCAATGAAGACAATCGCGTCGGCACATTCCCCAAACTGATTACAAACGGTATAAGAGAAAGCATCAGAGCCAAAGTATCCTGGGTTTGGAGTGTAAATTACCTGCCCAGTCTGCAATAGTTCCACTGTTCCACTTTCGGGTGAGTCTACAGATTCAACCTGTAGATTCAGACCGTTCATTTCAGTGTCATTCTCCAAAATATCAATGATCTGGCTGGCATCTTGTTCGACGATTGCGTAATCGTCCTCTGCCTCCGGAGGCCCCGCTGATTCCACAGTAATTGCTACTACAGCAATATCACATATGTCGTTCAGACACAGCTGGTAAGTAAAGATGTCTTGCCCGATAAATTCAGGCGCTGGTTGATAGTGTATCACGCCAGCATCATCAATCCAAACTTGACCATTTTCCGGTTCATCTGTGATAATTATTTGGGGAGAATTACCCACATAATTATCGTTGGACAACAGGCTTAGTTCAATCGCCGTGCCAACAAAGGTGTTTGCAGCATCATCTGTGGCTGAGACCGTAACATCTACCTCCTCTTGTACAGTAATATAGACGGTAGCAAGGGAGCATCCCAAACCTGTATCTTGGTCACACACAGTGTATTGTATAGAGTCAAGTCCAACAAAGTCGTTATTTGGCAAATAGATAAGATTTCCATCTTCACTATTTTGGTAGCTTCCGTTGTTTGGCTCTGTAACAATGTTGATTGGCCCAAATGGTCCTAAATCGTTGTCAGTGATGTCCATTTCTATAGGCAGATTGACCCATGTTGAGTAATGATCATCAAATGCCAAAACTGAATTTATCACCTCAATACGTACTATTGCTATTTGACATATGGAAGAAGCACAGACTTCATAGCTATATTCGTCCAATCCGACATAGCCGGGATTCGGTGTGTATTGGAACAAGTCATTTATCCTTGTGACTACTCCATTGGTCGGCTCTGTCCAGTCTACTACATAGGCGTCCACACCTTCCGGGGGATCATCATTGTGTAGCACTTCTATATCAACAGACTCATTCAAATAGGTAATTGCATCATCATCAACGGCTACGATCACAATGCCTGGGCTACTCACATCGATTGTCACTGTAGCAGTGGCGCAATTCTCAGAGCAATTGCTGCAAAGGTTGTAGATAATTTGGTCTGAACCTACATAACCTTCATTTGCCGTATAGATGATTAGTCCAAATTGGTTCACGTAGGCTGTTCCATTCACTGGCTCCTGAACGATCGCAATCTGAGCACCATCGACACAATTACTGCTATCATTAGACTGCACATCTATGGCCAGAATTTCATCATTAGTTGTTGCAGCAAAATCATTGAGTGCACTAGGTCCTCCACATCCTACATCAATGTAATAGGTTTGGGATTCACATACGCCCAGTGGATTACATCCAATCACAGTGATACTGTCTAATCCGTAGATCGCAGGGAGTGGAACATATTCCACGCAGGCTCCAGGAAGCAAGGTGATTCCACAATTGACATCATTAAGTACCGCATCAATGGAGTATTCATCACCTAAATCACAGAACACAGGACAGATCTCAAGAGGGGTCATTGCCTCTGTACAGTAGGTTTCTTCGTAGATACAATCATCTGTTATCGTAATATAAGTGGTGGAAGTATCGCAGTCTCCCTGCTCGTTACAAATGACGCAGTCGAACTGATCATTGCCCACATATCCAGGGTCAGGAATGTACACTAGCCCATCAGAACCCGATTGCACTGTTCCGTGTTCTGGTTCCTCACATGATTCCACTTCTATCACCCCACCGATGTCGTTGCTCAGTGGATTAAATGGAATCGGTGTATCAACGTTAGTGGTATAGTAGTCATCCACAGCTTCTAGTCCAAAGCAAGATCCGATCGTAATGAAGACAAAGGTTGTTTCACAAAGACCGTCCTGATTGCAAGCCACTACTTCCATTGTTTGAGAGCCCGTGAATCCAGGCGGTGAGGTATATTCAATGCAGGCAAGGCTTGAAATGATATTGATCTCTGTTGGAATTTCCACCTGTACATCGGTAATCGTAATTACATCATCTTCTGCAAAGTCGCAGAACTTTGGGCAGAAGGTAACAGATCCACCAGCCTCACTACAAGCCCCCAGGTAGTTGCAGCAAAACTCCGGTTCTTCTGGTTCGAGAACATTAACCGTTACTTCCGTATCATCGCAACCACATTGACAACAGGTTGAATAGCTGAAAGTGGTGGTACCATACCATCCAATCTCGGGTTGGAAGGCTATTCCATTCTGAGAAATCAGGGCGACGCCATGCTCAACCTCCCCTACCGAACTAAGTTCACATGCATTTATATCATTGGCCAGCACATTTATCCATAGGCTATCCAATGTTTCGCCCGAGAATCCGATGTCATCATTTACGCTATATTCATTCCCGGTTATCGTAATTACATCCGGAACGGCCGTAACATCTTCAAAACCGATTGGTATGTATATCGTAGAAGTAGAGCAAGCTGGAGGCGTAAAGTCGTCACAGAC
>JAHDDV010000181.1:4902-11177 GCA_020629205.1 Chitinophagales bacterium
ACCAGAACATTAACAGTTGCCTGACTATGATTACACTGAGCGTCTACAATCTGGTAGACAAAAACTTCATTTCCAAAAAAGCCAGGATCTGGTGTATAGGTAATCGTACCATTCGCATTGATGCTCGCTGTACCTGATTCAGGCTCTTCCACTATCTGACTGATGTAGAAGCCTTCTCCGATGTCGTTGTTCAAAACTGCGATTTCAATTGGAACACCGTTGTTGGTACTGGTTCCGTCATTGATGGCGATGATGCCATCACCCCCATCTGGTAGTTCAAGTGTAGCACTTACTTCAATGCTACAACCGCTTGGGTCTGTTAGTGTTGCGATATAGGTACCGGGACCGAGGTCGAAGATGTTTTCTTCATTCGAAGTATAACCATTCGGACCATTCCACTCTGTGCTTATGTCCTCTCCGAAAATCGAAAGACCCATGGCACCATTGAAGTTTTCACAATCAGTGATATCAATGGCAAGCAATTGGGCCGTTCCTCCAAATGTTCCAACTTCTACCGAGGTATCATAAAGCCCGAAGCAGTTAATGCTTTGCGTTTCTACACTGATATTGTAGGAACCAGAATTATTGTAACTAATTACATATGGACCAGCTCCCTCACCGCTGAGAACAGCAGCTCCTCCGAAGTTCCAATTGAAACTGGAGTTGAAGTCATATTGGCCGACAAATTCTACGGTCACCTGATCACCCGTACAAACTGGTGATTGCTGAACATCAATAATTCCTTGCACAGCTTCTCCAAAGTCGACCAGATACAAATTAGAAGACTCCGTACAGTTTGTCCCAGGGAAGGTCAAGGTTACTGAGTATTCCCCACTAAACATTGGCAGGAAGTTTTGTTGATTTGCTCCTTGCACTGGTTCTCCGTCGATATACCATTGATATCCAAATCCACCTCCCGGTGCTTCAAGCAAGAGGTCACCAGGACAGCCCTCAAAACCATTTTCGGAAATCACTTCTATTTCGGGAAACTCTGCTTGCAAAATATTCGCCGGTCCGCCCTCACCTGAGCATCCTGTACTGTTACTCACTTCAACTGTATAGCTACCAGCCTGATCCACCACAAGTAGCGGTTGATCACTGGATTGGACCAAAGTAATGCCATCGCGTATCCAATTGTATTGTTCGTATCCTTCTGTAGCGTACAGGGTAGTTAGTCCATTCGGGCAAATGTGATCGCTCTCTGAGAAAATCTCCACAAACAACTCTTCACCTACAATGATTTCTATCTCGCCTGAAACTTGGCAACCATTTTCTGCTGCGATGGTAACGGTATAAGTTGTTGATTCTGTTGGACTAGCAATGGTCACTGGACAAGTCATGCAGTTGAGACTTCCATCTGCTGGCCCCCAGGCAATACTTGCTGCCGAGGAATTCACCGACATTTCTACGGTCTCGCCAGGGCAAATCTCATAGTGCTCTACAGAGAGATTCAAAGGCGGTGCAGTACCAAGGATTACCTCAACTGCATCTGATGGGGCATTACAGCCATTGCTGTTTGTCCCCACAACAGAATAAATACCTGTCGTTGTGGCCTCATACTGATTGGACATGCCTTCCTGCACAAGCAGTGCTCCGCCACGATACCAGGCATAACTGTCAAAGCCCTCTGTAGCCGTCAAAGTAACGGCATCCGTACCATCTCCGCAGAGATTGAAATCCTCTCCTAATATTTCTATGCTACTGTTTGGCAATACTTCCACTACAATTATTTCGGAAGTACCCTCACAATCTTCACCTCCACTCACTTCAACAGCAAATTCTCCTGGATCCTCTACAATGTAAACATTGTTGGTAGCTCCAGGTATGGGAGCATTCTCTTTTAGCCACTGAACGCTATCGTAGTTACCTACCAAGATCAAGGACACCTGCTCGCCTTCACAAATTGTAGTAGGACCATCAGTCAATACCTGAGGACTGGAATCCGTCCAAACCGGCACATCAATTACATTTGACTGAGCGGTGCAACCATTTTCATCTGTCACTTCCACAGAGAAGATGAGGGCGGCGCCAATATCCACTAGCCCAAGCTCAAAGCTGTTTTGATCACCGGTGCTAAAGTTCTCTCCATTATAATTCCAATTGTAGTCAAGATATCCTTCATCGGCACTTAGTGTAACAATATTGTCTTCACAGAAGGTACCTGAGCCCAAGACCTGTAAATTCACTTGCGGAGCCGGAAGGAAGTCCAGTACGTATGCAATCGAGGTCCCTTCACAATCAGATCCATTTCCAGCTGTCACTGTATACGAACCTGACTCACTGGCCAAATAGTAGTTAAGATCACCACTTTGGACAATCACCGTTCCATCTCGCACCCATTGATAATTGGCAAAGCCAGCACTGGTTTCCAAGGTCACTGATTCGCCTTGGCACAAAGGCGCATTGCTTTGCGGATTGATTAATGGTATAGGGGCATCCGCTACATTGACGTTGATAACATCGATCACAGAACAGCCATTGGCTGCTGTAGCAATCACTTGATAAGTTGCCGCGGCAGTCAAAGTGACTTCAGGATCATGGCAATCTATGCAGGACGGCATTGCGTCCTCATTACCTGTGAGCATGGTGATTTCTATTGGAGCACTGGAATTAATATCCAGATTCAATGTTGTTCCTGTACAAACCAATAGGTCTGAACCTGCATCTAAGTACGGGAGTTCATTTAGTATAATCGTCACACCAAGAGAAAGAACTTCACAGCCATTCACATCTGTTGCCAAGACGGCGTAATCGCCTGGCTGATAAACGTCGATCGTTGAAGAAGGCCCGTTTTGAGCCACTGTGTTTCCATTTCTTAGCCATTGATAGTTGGAGTAACCCTCTGTGGCATTCAATGTCACAGGTTCCTCTGTTCCACACAACGTGAAGTCGATTCCAGAGATGATCGGTGCTTCCGGGATAGACACAGAGACTACAAAGTCTTCTGATGTACCAGCACAGCCATTTCCGTCATCAACAAAGACAGCATAAGAACCCGGGTTCTGCACCTCAAGACTAGCGCTAACACCTGTCGGGATAGCTGAGTTGTTATAGAACCATTGGATCGATTCGTAAGAACCTGCCACGGCTAGTGTCAAGGTCTCCCCTTGGCATAGCTCGTTATCACCACTGGCAATAATAGTCGGTGTCGAAAGTCCCCCGGAAGGGAAGTTTATGGTTTCAGAACTTCCTGCGCAACCATTCGAATCCGTTACGATCACTGTGACTGTGCTGTTCAACATGTCATCTGTCAGTTCAAACTCATAAGCTGCTTCTCCATCCATTACCACCGGCAGCCCATTCATATACCAATCATAATTTTCAAAGCTGCTTTGCACTTCCATCATGATGATCTCTCCTTCACAGAAAGAACCTTCCGTTGTGAAAGTGACAACAGGCTCAGGGGCTGGGTTTTCTTCGATAATAAAGGCATCGGAAAAGCCTTGACAGCCATCAAGCTGTTCAACTGCTACCCAATAAAGTCCCGGCACGTTGGCAGTCAAAGTTGGCGCATAGCCACTCTGAACCATTACGCCGTCAAAGAACCAATCATAAGTTATATAACTGGCTGGCACAGACAAAACAAACAATTCTCCTTCGCAAAAGCTGTCAGGTCCAGAGACAACTGGAGCACTTGGCTCAGTAACGATTATCTCAACCGGAGCTGAAGTACCGGAGCATCCGTTACCGTCATTGACAAAAACTGTGTACATACCCGTTTCTCTAGCTTCGTAGCTGCTCTCGGTGGCACCGGATATCGGGGCACCATCTAGGTACCATTGTATTTGATCGTAGTCACCTATAATTGTCAAGGTGCTGGTTTGCCCTGAACACAAGGTACTTTCTCCTAGTACCAGAATTGAAGGCAAAGCTATTTCATTCACGTCAATCTGTACAAGCTCTGACATAGCTTGGCATCCATTGCTATTGGTGACTTGAAGCTGCAGATCGGCTCCAATGAAACCTTCATTCAATGCAATGGAAAAGGAGTTGTCATCTCCAGTTACAATTAGTTCTCCAAAGAGATACCAGTCATACTGGTCGAAGCCTTCCGTAGCGGTGATATCTACATAACCACCTATGCAATAATTTCCATCAGAGACTATCTCAAGACTTGGCTCCTCGACTTCCAAGTAAAACTGGAAGTACGGGATCGAGCCATAAACGCAGCCTGCCTCATTACTCACTTCTACAGAATAATAACCTGCTTGAGTAATTTGCACAGAAGAAGAAGGACCATTTTGTATCATGGTAGATTCTTCAAAGTACCAGGTATAGTTTTCATATCCTTCATCTGCAAGGAGGGTCACCGTCTCACCCGCACATGCTGCTGTAGCTGAGTCCGCTACAATCTGCACATCAGCCCCTTCTGACACTTCTATCACAATTTCATCAGAAACTTCACATCCGCCATTGTTCATGGCTGTGACAAGATAGGTGCTAGTCGCAGTTGGCGACAGTACAGGGTTAAAACAGTCTGTACAGCTAATACTTTGATCGGGGCCGTCGATCACTTCAATATCGATAATCGACGCCGTTGCGTTTAGATTAAGTACCACGCTTTCTCCTGCACAAATCGTCTGATCCGGGCCTGCATTGAGATAGGGTGTTGGATTGTACAAAACCAGAACGGCATCCGAATAAGACTCACAACCGTCAAATGAGCTAGCAACAACTGTATAATCTCCAGGCAAGTCGGTTGTAAACGTGTTTTGTGTTCCTGACTGGACAATGGAGGCTCCATTTCGGTACCAATCATAGTTGACAAAACCGTCAGTTGCAGTCAGCGTGATGAATTGATCTTCATCACAAATTTCCATCAAACCTGCTGGCTGAATACTGACATCTGGAGATGCGGCTTCTTCCAGCATGTAAACATCAGATAATCCCTGACATCCGTTCAAGTCGTTGACAAAAACAGCGTAATTGCCGGGCTCAGTGGCATTGTATAAAGGCCCCAATGCATCTGGTATCGGCAGACCTTCTTTGTACCATTGTATAAATGTGTAATTTCCTACAACCGCCATAGTCACTTCCTGCCCATTGCAGATGATATCATTTCCACTTACGAGAATAGTTGGGGTGCTTAGCAGCAACATTTCAGTTTCAACAGTTCCACTTTCCCTGGAACAACCATTGTCTGAGAATCCGACGACCATGATCTCTCCAGAAGTACTAGCCACGAATACGCTGGAGGAACTCTCCTGAGCTAATTCCCCGTCCAAATACCATAGGTACTGATCAAATCCGGCTGTAGCCGATAGGATGACATTTTCTGTCTCACAAAACTCCAGATCGCCATCGCTACTGATTTCAATTTCAGGCAAAGCCTCAATGGCAACCTCTACCATTTCTGATACACCAATACAGCCATTCTCATCATGAGCCTCCACATAGTATTCTGCCCCAAAGGCAGCCTGGTATACATTGGATTCTCCCTCATAGATTGGCTCACCATTGGCAAAAATGCGATAGAGTGCAAAGCCGGGCGTTGCTGTCAATATATTGGTTTCTCCTTCACAGATTACATCTGTCTCAGATGGGATCAATTCTACAGATGGCAAAGGGTTGACAAGGATTGGAATTACAAAGGTTGCTCCAGAACATCCATCATCTGTCACAACTGCATGATAATCACCACTTGTATATACGACCAATTCCTCACTGGTTTCACCAACAAACTCGGCCCCATTTAAATACCACTGATAGCTATCATGTGGCTCCGTGACCGTAAGAATGATATTCTCTCCCTGGCAGAATGTCTGCTCCCCATCCACTTCGATTCCTGGATTTGGTGTACCCACTGCATAAAACAATATGGCATCGGAAACAGAAGAGCACTCCGTAGCACCAGATACGCCGACCGAATAGGCTCCCGGAACTGTGATTTGGAAGGTATTGATGGCAGTGCTTGATACTAGCGAGCCATTGTAGTACCAGTCGTATTCAGTGTAGCCTGGTGTAGCGGTAACGAATACACCAGAGTCAAAATCACATACATTTGAAGGATCAACGTTGGTCGTCAAGGCTACGCCCTGACCAGCGGTCTCTCCTTCGGATATTTGCACCGTAACTTGGTAAGTAGCGGCACAGCCAAATTGGTTATTGTAGTTCAAAGTATAAACGGTCGTACCAAGATCAGGTACTATGCTCGGGTTCGCTATGTTTGCATCACCAAATCCGTTTAGAGGGCTCCAGCTATAGTTGCTACCTCCAGTGGGTCCGTTGAGCACAACTGTTGCACCTTCGCAGGCTGTGATCGGTGAAGGTTCTAT
>JAHDDV010000182.1 GCA_020629205.1 Chitinophagales bacterium
ACAGAAATAGAAGCCCTTAAAGGTGGTGCGAATTTCGTTTGCGTAGCACTAGACAGAAATCTCCGTACGATGATATAATTCTTTCATTGATACTGCTACGGATAAGGAGTCCAACTTTACCATGTCATCAAGTCCCTCATATCTCACAATCTTCCAAAATTCACTTGTCTGCTTCTTTGTATGTACATCAACGACATGGCGATATTGGTCAATCAGCACATATTCTCTCAGCTCCGGAATTTTTCTATACAAGAAAAACTTATCCCCTCGATCATAATCTGCTGTTGACTTTGATAGCACTTCAACGATCAAAACGGGATTCTTGACAGCATTTTCGTCATGCTCGGACTTTTCAATCTCTCCACAAACCACCATGCAATCCGGGTAGACATAGGCATTTGTTGATTCAATGTGTAGCTTGACATCACTATTGAAAGGAAGACAGGCATCTTTGCTACTTCCCAGTATTATTCTAAGCTCTGAGTAGACGTTGCCACTAATCAAGCCGTGATTCAACGTTCCTCCTGCTAAGGCAAAGATTTCTCCATCATGAAACTCATACTTCGTCTGAGTCTCGTGCTCCTGTTTGATGTACTCACCAACAGTCATTCTTGGAATATCCTGCGCTTTCATTCGTCGTTTTTTAACAAGATAATGCATTTCAAGAAGATATCCACAATGCAAGATCAAGCAGCCAGTCGACAAAGAAGACACAAATGCGAGATCCCTAATCTACTAACAAGCTCTACTCACATAGGCTTTTCCATTGTCAACTGGCAGAGAAGAGTATTGATCCTCCCGACCAAGGATGTAATCCGCGTAAGGTTGAGTGCCTGCCATGTTCATATTGTCGGCATAAATCAGTGAACCGGAATGAAGCAGGGGCTCAAGCAACTGAAACAGCGGTAAATAGAGGTCTTTCCATCCATCAAGAAACAAGAAGTCTATCGGCTGGTCATGGGACTTAAGTGTGAGCATGGCATCTCCTTCTAAGAATTCGACATAATCGCCTAGACCTGCCTCATGAACGTTCATTTTGGCTTTGGCTACCTTGGAAGCAAGGAGCTCCGTAGTGACGACTCTGCCTCCTGTCTGGCGAACAGCATCTGCCAGATAAATTGTGGAAATTCCGAATGAAGTTCCAAATTCCACCACATTCTTACAGTTGTTTACAACAATGAGTTCGCGCATGCTCTCCCCTTGTTCTCGCGAGATCGGTAGATATGCATGTTCAAAGTCAGCTGGCTGTATGGGCCTGAAGATTGATTTTACAACTCCTTTGCCAATGCGCATATAGTCCTTTTTGGCGTCACGATGTAGGGTCCGCAAGGTGGTTTCAACTAGTGTATCTTTCATAGTCTGTGTTTGATGTTAAGCTCTTCACTTGCTGCAATTTGGATCATTCTCCACTGTTCTACACTATCAAAACAAGTCATTAAAGTGTAAAATTGGGAAAGTGGTGATCAGTGAGCACAAAACCCATGTATATTTATGTACCTCTTCTGGCACTGTTGGCTTTTCCACACTTAAACGAGAAAGGCTTTTCAGTTGCTATAAATAAGCAGTTAAACTCCAAATTTATAGTCCAATGAAAACCCTTTTTACCCTCTTTCTATTGCTTCTGGCATCCAACCTGGAAGCCCAGAATTTTATTCCCCTACCCAACTACAATCCATTCTCAAGTCTCAGCCAAAGTGCTTCTGACTATGCCGATGTTGACGGGGACGGGGATCTGGATTTGCTGCTGCTCGGCAGTAACGAATCCTTCACTGCAGTAGCAAAATTGTATATTAATCAAGGCGATGGTGGGTTTAGCGAGTTATTCGAAACCCCTTTCGAGGGCCTTACCGAAGGCTCGGTAAATTTTGCCGATGTCGACCAGGATGGAGATCCTGATGTAATGATGAGCGGCCTTTCTAATAACAATGAAGCCCAATCGAGGCTCTACCTCAATGATGGTTCTGCGAACTTCACAGAAAACCAAACTGTAGCACTGCAGCCGCTTTCCAATGGAGCAAATACCTTCGTAGATCTGGATCTTGATGGTGATCTTGATTTGTTGATGACAGGAATGTCAATGAATGAGGAAGCCTCAGCCCAACTGTATCTCAATAACGGTATGGGTGATTTTGAGGCCGTAGCTAGTAATGTTCTTCCAGTAATGGACAGCGCCCTTGCATTTGCAGATATTGATGATGACGGTGACCATGACCTTTTTTTGACAGGCTGGAGCAATGAAGAAGAATCTGTGACACAGCTGTACCTAAATGACGGAACTGGCAATCTGACATTGGATGAAGATAACTTTTTCGAAGGAGTATCCCGAGGCTCGCTTGCACTCGCAGACATCGATAGTGACGGTGACCTGGACTTCTACAATACCGGGCAAAAAGGTCTGGGGAATGCCATCGCAAGGTTATATATCAATGATGGGAATGGCCAGTTTGCTCAGGTGCCAACATCTGTGTTTGTTCCTGTGAAGGACGGCGCAGTAGCATTCTCGGATCTAGATGGTGACGGTGATCCTGAATTACTGGTTTCCGGTGCCAACAATGATAATAGTCCATTTACAGGCATATTTTTCAATGATGGATCTGGCTATCCATCGTCAAATTGGCAGTCTAACATCTGGGGATCTTTTGACTGTTCAATGGAGATTTTTGATTTCGATAATGACGGCGATGCTGATTGCTTCCTTTCTGGAGACTCACTGCCTTTTTCAAAGCAGTCCGTTATGTTTCTGAACGATGGTTCCGGAGATTTTTTTTGGCGTGATTGGCCATCAAAAGGATGGGCCTATAGTGCTGTTGCTACCATTGATCATGACGATGACCAAGATGACGATATTATCATTACAGGTTGGCAGGATAGTCAACTTAACTCGAGATTCTATTACCAACATGAGAATGCAAACATGTACATGTCCGGCAGTACTATATTTCCTGCTACTCTATATGGGACGATTGATCATTTTCAAGAAGACGATCAAGATTATTTGCTGTTTACCGGCTGGAATAGTGCGGTTCGTATTGCAGAACTTTACAAGGAATCAGTTGTCTGGTATAGCGAAGTCACTGTACCTTTTGAAGGAGTAGACGGAAGTTGCGCGGCAGTTGCCGATACTGATGGAGATGGAGATATGGATATCTTCATTGCCGGTGCTACTGGCAGTAACCTAAGTGCTACCTTATATGAAAATCTAGGCGCCGACCAATACAGTGCAAAGGAAGGAACACCGTTTGCTGGAGTTTCTGAGGGCTGGGCGGAGTTTGCCGACGTAGATTCGGATGGTGATGCGGATTTGTTTCTTATGGGTGAAATTTTGTCTGGCACTAGAATCGCACGTCTATATCTGAATAATGGATCTGGAAATTTTGATGTTGCCGTCGGCAATACTTTTACAGGGTTATCAATGGGTGCCTGCGCTTTTTCGGATATTGACAGCGACGATGACCTTGACCTTATAACAACTGGTCTGGACAATTTGGGTAATCCTAAGACAGTCTTGTACATCAATGATGGTCCAGGAAATTTCATAGAACATTCTGATTCAATTCTCGACAATTTGGGAGAAGGTGCACTCACTTTCGGGGATGTAGACAATGATGGAGATGAAGATTTGATATTGACAGGAAAGAATGAGGAGGGACTTGCACGCTCCGTTATTTATCACAATGATGGTAGTGGGAAGTTTGTGGAGTCTGATGTATCCCTAAAGGGTGTTTCAAATGGTGCTGTCACTTTTCTGGATTTTGCCAATGACAATGATGAAGATCTCTTTATAAGCGGCCTTGACAACAATGGACGCTCCATCAGTCAATTATATGTAAATGAAGGAGATTTTGGACCATCGACACTCTCAGAAGAGCAGGAATACTTAGCATTTAGTCTGCACCCCAATCCGGTGAGTAAAGATTACCTTGAGATCAATTTTGCAAAACTCAGCTCTCCCCAAACGATTATCAGTGTCTATGCTTCAAACGGCCAACTACTGGTGCGCGAGTCGTCGACTGGTAGTCAAAAAAAACACAAGCTTGATATTGGCTACCTGGCAGCTGGCACCTACTTTCTTCATTTGTCGAACGAGGAAGGTAGTGGCGGAAAAGCTTTTGTTGTCAAATAGAATACCCTGTTCACCTTCGGCTGATGACTGGTCACTGGTGACTGCGTGAGCGATCGCAGCGGTATGAGCCGCCGGCCACAGCGACTGAGGCATGTGCTATGGGGGCTCGAAACGCAGTGGAGAGACCACAGAGCGCATAAGCCGAAGCGCGGTGGACAAGGTGAATAATAGTGGAGAGCGCGACCTGCAGAGCGCATTATAAACTCTTGCAATATGCCAATGCCTTGCTGCGCTCTGCAGGGCACGCCCAAAAACAATTTTGAACTCACATGATTAGCGCTGTTTAAACAAAGTACCTGATCCCTTCACCGTAAAGCCCCATGCGCCATCATCTTTTCTGTTAGTTGTTGATCGTTACATTGATCTGAATGCAATCACCCTGGCAACAATTGACTTCAGACAATGTCACTGTTCGATCAACCAAGCAATTGTTGCTATTAATGATTCGGATGCTGTACTCTTGAGATCCCGAGGGATTTGGCAAATCGTTGACGATTTGTCCATCTGCCGGAATATCTGTTGCCATGGCATAAGTAGTTACTGAACCGTTATAGCTGCTTCCAATTACCAGGTCATATCGCTCATCGCCAAAGCCAGCCAAAGTAATTGTACCATTGTTGAGTGCAGAGCCACCGGAGCAGCTTGGGGCTGTTGCAATTGCGGTTACTGCCGGCTCGCTAACTTCAGGCACAGTGAAGCTGGCAATGCCGGGACATGAGTTTGCATCCGTTACAGTGACCGTATAATTGCCTCCGCTGAGCCCCGTGGGATCTTCCAATCCATCAAGGCTATTATCACTCCAATCGTAGATAAAGGGCGACACACCTGAGACCGTAAGATCAATCATACCATCAGCATTTCCGCATGATTCGGGAGAAATCAAGGCATCGATGGTAGAGGCTTGAGTGGATGTAAGGTTTGTACTGGCAACAGCAACACAGCCTGCTGCATCCGTGACAGTTACTTGATAATCTCCGCTCGGTATACCGCTTAGGTCTTCAGAATTGCTACCGGTAGACCAGGTATAGGCATAGGGCGAAGTCCCTCCAGCAACGGAAAGGTCGAGTCCTCCATTGCTCAGACTGCAGCTTGGATTTGTTGAGAAGATATCCAAATCGGGAGCCGCAAGGTCTGAGAGTGAAAACTCAATCTCGGAGGAACAGTTGAGATTATTGGACACGGTTACTTCATAGTTTCCTGCTGTCAGGCCACTGAGGTCTTCGGTCGTTGCCCCATTGCTCCAGATAAAGCTGTAACTGGGACTAGCACCTGCATCAGGATCACTAATAGACAGATCGATTGCTCCATCTGCATTGCCGCAGCTGGGACTTGTCAAGATACCCGAAAGCGCAGGGGGACGGATCACCTTTATACTTGCATTGCCCTGGGTAGAGCAGCCGATGGCATCCGTCACCACGACTGTATATACGCCACCTTCCAGACCCGCTTGGTCTTCGCTGTCGTCATTGTCGCCCAGACCATCAAGGCTCCAATCTATACTATAAGGGCTTGAGCCATTGCTAATGGTCAGATCAACTGATCCTGTGTCTCCACAATTTACGGG
Source organism: Chitinophagales bacterium (assembly GCA_020629205.1). GTDB lineage: Bacteria > Bacteroidota > Bacteroidia > Chitinophagales > UBA2359 > JAHDDV01. The sequence goes on from JAHDDV010000182.1 coordinate 5,688, forward strand.
GTCTGTGATTTCGATATTCAGGACCGGATCTGCTGCATTAGCTAGTCCAACACTCATGTATTCCACGCAGCCATTGGCATCTGTTACCGTTACCAAATAACTGCCCGATGGCAAATTGCTGATGTCCTGAGAAGTGGCTCCCGTATTCCATGTATAACTGTAGCCTGGTACTCCGCCAGTGACGCCGAGATCTATTGCCCCATCACTACTGAGGCAATCGCTTGCATCCGTAGGGGCGGCAGTCAAGGTGGGACCAGAAATATTAGACACAGTTTCAGAAATTACAGCGATACAATCATTAGCATCTGTAACCGCAACTGTAAAAGTACCAGTTCCCAAACCCGATATATCTTCGGTGGTCAGTCCGTTATTCCACTCATATGAATAGGGACTTGTACCACCAGATACGCTTAAATTTATGCTCCCATTTGACTGTCCACAGCTTTCATTGCTGGCAGTTGTAGATAGGCTGGGCCCCGATGTATTGGTGATAGAAACCGTAGTAGACACAGTACAGTTCTCCGCGTCTGTAACCGTGACACTGTAGGAACCTGCCAGCAACATAGACAAATCCTCAACATCATCATTATCCGCAATTCCGTCATTGTCCCATTGATAAGAATAAGGTGCTGTGCCACCGGAAACAGTCAAGTCAATACTCCCGTTGTCGTTTCCACAGACAGTATTAACCTGTGTAGTGCTAAGCGAAGGCATTGGACTATCTGAAAGACTGACACTAAGGATGGCTGGGCAGTTGCTTGCATTATTGACGGTGACTGTATAGGTTCCAGATGCAAGGCCGGATAAGTCCTGGGTGCTAGCTCCATTGCTCCATGAGATTGTTGTGTAGCTACCTGAGATTTGTAAATCAATACTCCCATTGCTTAAGCCACAAGTCGCATCAACATGGGTCTCTGATAAGATTGGTGAACCTGTACTATTGATCGCGGCCGTCTCAATGTCTGTACAGCCATCTGAATCCGTAACCGTGACGATGTAGCTGCCGCTTGCCAATCCCGAAACATCTTCCGAAGTTGCTCCATGGCTCCAGGAATAAGTAAAGGGTGAATAGCCATTGGAGATACTCAGATCAGCCGCACCATCACTGCTGCCGCAGGTAGCATCGGTAGTAACAATGGTCGCATCCACTCTGTTTACCACAACATGTAAATGAACGGTATCCGTACAAGCTACATCATCTGTCACCAACAAAGTGTAAATCCCGGCATGCAGGCTACTATCTGCTGAGGCAATGCTTGGATTGGAAATCAATGAAGTAAATCCATTTGGACCAGTCCACTCATAGGAATAGGGGCTCTGTCCTCCAGAAACACTTGCCATCAGATTGAGAGCTTCTCCTTCGCAGGGCGTATTGGCCGTTGGTATCACTTCCGGTGCCTCACAGCCACCCAGCCCACCAAATCCAAAATCAAAACTGTGGTCATTCTCTGCAATCGTTCCCGTGGAAACTGTACCAGCAGCATTGCCCGGATTGTCGTAGCCATTGCTATCTCTTCCAATTCCAGTTGCTCCGGCACTGCCTGTTTGATTCTGAGTCGCAGACATGAGATGACCGGCATATCCAAGACTATTCCTATGTGATACAATTCCTGCATCGCTTGTCCAGTTGGGTATCCTTACCTGATAGAAGGACTTAGGCTCTACTTGCTTTTGGCCGGTAAAGGACCAGTCTTCAACATTCAGACCATTATCATTTCCCTCGTAGCTAAAAATATAGCGTCCATAGCTGTCAGTAGTAGTTTCTGCGATTTTGATTTCATCACCATCCTGGGCATTGTTTCCCTGTGTATTTCCATTTGGATCTTGCCAAAGCTCAAGTAGCACATTTGCAATTCCCATCTCACTGGGATCTTGTAATCCATCCAAATTCTCATCCCACCAAACGATATTACCGATCTCGATATTTGGTGGAGAAGAGCACATCAGTTCCATATCCCCTACCCCACTACCTTTAGAGAAATTTGGCGAATTTCCATCTGCCACCCCTTGGTAGACCTCCATTCTTTTATTGGTAGAACCATCAAAGTTATCTATCCAGCTCACTCCGTTGGAATAGTAGTCGATCGCATCGCCCAGCGGGAACATCACTTCTCCTGAGCCCGGTAGTAGTGCCAGCGGGCCGATTCCTCCCTGGTACCGCTCCGCTCCGAATCCAGTCCAATAGTCCCCCCAATAGAATGATTTCCCACCCGGTCCAGTACTGGCAGTTGGGTTTGTTGTCGTCAAATTGCCCACCACACCGTCGTTTTCGATTGTGTAAGTATCCGTGACTGGATCATAGGCCGCACGCAATATATCTCCAAAAGCCATGTTGCGTTCAGATGTATTATCCGAGGTCGCCGTAGGATTGGCAGACATGTATCCCATCTGCAATCCAGAACGATCACCTATACCCAGGATCAGAGAGTTATCATCGTCAAACTCAAGATCCATAAGTATGGGCTGCGCAAAGTTTGCATCAGTTACATTGTTCACAAATGCACTCATGTCACTCCAGTTGTCCAACCATTTTACAAAATAGTCAGAGCCTTTTGAATAGGCTTCGCGGTAATAATCCAAGGGCAGGCTCAATTCATTGGTCCAGCTACTTCCATCAAAGGAAAACACTTCAGCACTCAAATCCGGGCAAGCCGTACCTATGGCGCATGCACTTAAGCTGGCATCGCAAATAACACCAACAAACAACTTGTCCCGGCGCCACTCAAGTGCCCAGGGACGGGCAATACCATTGCTACAAACCGAATTGTCCAGCCATGGCATTCCTGGCAAAGGACTTGCAGAGCCCGCTGTTGGATTACTAATATCTATTGAGTAGACTTTACGATCATAAAGATTTGTTACATATAATTTTGTCTGTTCGGGATTGATATCTATATCGCCGAATCCAACTTTCGCGACCTGCGCAAAGGTACTCGGATCCACATTGTCGCAGGTACCACAGGGGCCTTCCAGACCAAAGCTCGATCCGGTCCCCGGAAATCTAGTTGCATTGGAAGCCACTGTTCCAGCAGCCGACCCAAAATCATAGAAAACGGGGGCAGAAGTATTTGCTGCACCATCGTTATGCATATATATTGCGCCTATGCCCCCCGGACCGAGGCCCACATGTCTTTTCAAGACCGATGATACATATAAATTCTGCAAGTCCGTACTATGCGCAACTCCCCATGTAGACCCCACAGCTCCCAAGGTAAGGTACTTTACATAGGAGGGAGCGGGTGAATTTCCACTGTCAGAGTATCGAAATCTCGCAACGGCAGTCCCATCAATATTACTACTATGCTGAGGATCACCGTTATTATAGCAAGGTATAACCCAATAGGGATCAAGTTCTCCACAATAATGAGCTGGATCTACCAATCCCAGATTTGCATCGCAGTTTCCCGATTCAATAAACTGTACACTGGTCCCGGACTGGTTGCCATACGGCCCTTCCATAAAGTTATCTGGTACTTCAAATTCTATTCTGTAAACAGTAGAGGCAGCAAGACCATTAAAAGTATATTCTCCATTGACGTCGGTATATAGCGGACCTAGTGTTTGTCCGTTGTCATCAAAAAGATAGACTGCTACACCATAGACTGGCGTATCAAATGCATCTTCAAGGCCATCATTGTCGATGTCTTCGTAAACTCTACCACCGATTTGAGAACTTAGGTTGCAGGTACTTCCAGTAGGATAACCAGACCATGAACCCGACACAGCAGATGGAGGCGCCAATCCAGTGCAGGATATCCTGGCTAACCAACCAGGCGCAGTTGTACCTCCATTAGAGCTAAACTGAAAAGTCAGACAACTGCCAGACGAAGTTACTACTCCAGGAGAATTTGCTTCTCCAAATCCGGAATAAGAACCTAAGGAAGCAGCAGCAGTACTACTACCATCATAAATATTCAAAAAGTCAGTTCCGGCTTCCGTGTTGAAGTGTTCAAATGTAAACGAAATGTGATTGTTCATATCAGAACAGAAAGTCATGCTATGGTTCTCATTGTTGCCATAATCCGCATTTGTATCCCCAGCATCAGCAAAAGTAGCATTGTTACACGTATTGATAGTCCCGCCCATATCAATGGTATAATCTGCTCCAGGAAATGTGGGACCTGTTGCAGGACAAGTTCCTTCGAAAACCAGTATCGCTCTATTCAATGTACCGCCAATGGCGTAATCGAGGTAATTATCATCGCAAATGGTCATCGTCCAGGTCCCCATAGCGTTTTCTCCATCAAAGGCATCCAGAGAATTGAAGGGTAAGGCTACTCGATCATAATATGGTGCAGCCAGATTATCATCATCTGCATCCAAAATGGGGCCGCTGCCATCGCTGTCCAACATAATATCCACATTGTCGGCCCAATTTGGAGCCAGTGGAGCAGGCACTAACACAACTGAGGTCCCTTGAGGAGAGGTCAATACGACCTGAAAATGATGCCTATGTATGAGCACTGAAATGTTCAATCCCACATTTAGATCGCTGATCGTCAGATCTTCCGTTACATTAAATGTAATCGAAGATTCTGAACCTCCACAACTGTTGTCTGCAAAGGTCACTCCGACCGTGTTTTCAGATTGTGTGGTGCATGGAACATCATTTGCAATTACCATATGAGGCAGAGGCGTGACAGCAATGAGGAAGGTAATCTTGCGGAAACCCCTAATTTGACACCATTTCGAAAAGATTGCACAAATTCTCGCTAGAGACTCTGCCATCGAATTCATATAAACAATACCATTCATATTCAGTTTGGCGATTAATTCACGATTCCAACAATCTGACCTCCGCAGCCTTCTAAACAATAATGCTGCCACAATCACCATAACAAGCTACGACATCGGAAAATTTCAATACATTTGATTAATGCACTATCAAGGTTTGACCGATTGTTGATCTGGCAGCAATTAACGATGATCTGAGAATGCCCTGCAGAGCGCAGACAGAAAGGGGGCTACTTCGTTTGCGTAGCACTAGTGCTCCAGGACCACCATCGCGGAGCAGTTAGATCCGCAAATGGCAGAAATTGCGGCTTACTACTAATTTCTTAGGAGTTCTACTAAATTTATAGTAGATTTGCCATTGTAAGGGTTTCAAAGCGGTACCAAACTTGTATACTCTAAAAAAAAGTTAATTGCTTGCTTTGATTGGAGAAAAATCGTACCCTCTCAAAACCCGATGGTATTCAGGTCATTTATCCTGAACCATAGCATCCTAAACCCCCTAAATTGATCGCCTAATGAAAACGCTCTTTTTAATCCTGGGCCTGGTCTGGACCAGTTTTTCACTAAGTGCAAATCCTGCAAAAGTTGACTTGTCTGGTCGCATCCTTGATGCAGTTTATGAAATCCCTCTTGAATTTGCCACTGTCTCGGCTTATGACAGTGAGCAA
>JAHDDV010000183.1 GCA_020629205.1 Chitinophagales bacterium
GACTGGAATAGGGGCCTTAGCCCCTATGGAAGGAACGGAGGGATACGCCCTAGTGCTGCGTAAACAAAGTTCGTAACACCTTTAAGGAGCTTATCTTTTTGTCAGACAAGGCGCGAGGAGGGAGCATAGCCTTAGCTACGCGACCGACGAGCAACGAAGTATGACAGAAATAGAAGCCCTTAAAGGTGCTGCGAAATTCGTTTGCGTAGCACTAGTTTGACGCAAGACTACCGAACGACCGTTACATTGCCTTTGTATCGATTGTTTTCTCCATTGAGGAAGCTGACTTCACAGTAGTAAACATAGACCCCGATTTGTACGGGCTCACCGTCGTGAGTTCCATCCCAGCTATCTTCGAGGGATTGACCAGTAAACATCAGTTGCCCCCAACGATCGTAAATCCAAAATTGAGCTTCTGTAGCATTTTTTGTGATAAGTCCCCATTGGTCATTTGTGCCATCATTGTTGGGAGAGAAAGCGTTGGGGATCATTAGCGAGACCTCATCATCTACCACGACCAACAATGTCTCTGTATCAGCACATCCGTTTTCATTGATCGCCAGAACGACATACTCTGTAGACTCAAGCGGATTGGCTTGCACTATATTACAATCATTGCAATCCAGTCCTTCGGTAGGGCTCCAACTATAAGTGATGTCATTCCCAAATTCGGCATTGCCTGTGATAGAGAGCTCTGCGGGCTGGCCAGGGAAAATTGTCTGGGAGCCAGTGGCAGCGATGCTTAGCTGATCTACCTGAAGGCTTCCATTAGTGGTGTAAGTGCAGCCGGCATCTTCGATGCTAAGTGTGAAATCAAAAGTGCCTGCTTCGGGCCAGATGACAGCGATGGGGCCATTACCGGTTGCAGAAGAAGGGCTGCCTTGTGGGAAAATCCAGGTCGCGATTCCATTTGTATTTCCAATGGCCTCTACCTGCCAATCATCACCGAGACAAATCAGCTCTGGATAATCTAGTGTCGCTGAGGGCTGTGCAATAATCTCAATATTGAAGGTCTGGCTGTCCGGGCAATCGCCATCGATCGTGTAAGTCACTGTATGGTTACCTGCGGATTGAATAGTCGGATCAAATGCGCCTGTGATTGGATCGAGAATGAGCGCGTCTGCCGTGTATGTACCTCCCGGCATATTGCTCGTGGGATTAGCTATAGGCTCATCGCTGCAGTAAGTTTGAGATGGGTAACTGAAGCCGGCATCCAGCTGTGCTAGCTCTGTAAGTATGATGGGCGTCAGATTGACACTCAAGCAGCTATCAGGACTCATAGCCTGAACCCATACCACTCCGGGACCATCAGGCTGATAAGAATTACCTGTTGCCAAGACCGTTGTGGCGGTCTCTTCTGCATACCAGATGTAGTTATCCACCAAGTTATCCACAATTGTTAATAAACCTGGGGGAGTACCTTCGCAATAGCTAAAATCCGCGCCGATTGGATCATCGGGCGGGGTACAGGGAACAATCGGACAATCATAGCTGGCAGTGACTATCTCTGTCCAGCAGCCTCCATTGGCTATGATTTCCCAGCTCACTTCGCCTGACATTCCTTCTTCGATCGGATCGGGGGCAGGGCTCGTCAAACTAGCCTGATAGGTATCGCAGAGTAGTGCAATCTCTGGCTGCTCGCAGGCGGTGTCTGTCGTCGTCAGCAGACTTGCATCGAAGTCTGGGTAAATGTTGATATTGAGGACGCCACCTGCGACAAGCTCTGCTTGCTCAGAGCAACTTGCTCCTACAAATAGCTGGAAGCTTTGTACTTCACAGCCATCACCGGAATAGCTAATGCTGTTTAGATCTGCCAGCTCCGTGAGTGCTGCATCGTTGTACCAATTGCTGGAGACGAAGGTGCCCTCCGGATCATCGATCTGCAGGGCTGCCAGAGCAGAATCATAGTCGGCTTGATCTGTCTGGCATAAATCCAATTGAACATCTACTGGCTCTGTCACGGTAAAGCAAAGTATCTCACCACAGTTATATTGTACTTCAAAATCTTGATCCGGGAAGCAGGGATTGCTGGCTGCGTTTTCATTGAAGCTGATATTGTAAGTGGCCGTACCTGTGTCTCCCGGATTGACTTCAGTTGGCACATCGATTTCTGTTATCAGGTAACTCGCGCAGCTAGTGGTCAACATTGGAGGTGAACAATCGCCTGTAACTGCTTGCATGAAGTCCGCATTGTAGTCGGGATAGAAATTGACAAGCACCGAACCGCCAATCAAGAGATTGGGATCAATCAGACATTCAATACCGCAGAAGATTTCTACACTTTGAATTTGACAATTGTCTCCGCTGTAAGCCAGCGTACTCGGATCAATAGCATTGTCCAGAGCCGCTGAATCGTACCAATTGATAGCGCCCAGATTTCCGTCCACATCCAGGATATCCAGTTGATTCAGGGCAGTACTTAAGTCCACTGCATCACTGATACAGAGATCGAAGGTCTGGGTGATTGTATTTTGAACTATCGGACATCCTTCGAGTGGGCAAGCATAGGCCACTTGCACTTCTTCGGTGCTACAGGTCGTACCGTCGGGTAAGAGGCTGCTTACCGTCCAGATACCAACACCTGCCTCTCCGGCTTCTACTGTATCTGGCAAATCCAATTCTGTTAGTGCGTAAGCGGTGCAATTGCTGGTCAATTGAGGCAGTGCGCAGTCCCCTTCCACCGAACTGAGCTGTGTCAAATCCACGTCCGGAAAGATCGTAAGGCTCAGGCTACCTGCTGGAATCAAATCGGTGATGAGATTGCATTCCATGGCGATGTACAGCGTAACATTAGCGGCTTCACATTGATCGCCCGTGTAATCGAAGTCACTCGGTTCCACTGGGGCTGTAAGAGCGGCATCGCTAAACCAATGCCAGGAAACAAAGGTCCCGGCAGGATCATCAATCAACACATTAGACTCATACTGGCTGAGGTCCTGAACATCTCCGTTGCAGATATTCAGACTCGCTGCCAGTGGCTCTTCTATCGTGGCGCAGTCCGAACAAGCATAGTCCACTTCGACGATCTGAGCATCGAAGCAATTGAAATCTGTGGCATAAGTCACCTGCCATTGTGCTTGTCCGCTATCACCGCTTTCGACTGTAGTAGGAACATCAAGCTCGGTCAAGACATATTGACCACAGTTTGATTGAAGCACTGGCGGAGCACATTCACCTGTTTGTGAAAGCAATAGACTCTCGTCATAATCGGGATAGAAGACCAGATCGACGGAGCCGGCAAAAACCGGATTTGGGTCGATGGTACATTCGAGGCCAAGGTATAGCGTATAGGTATCTGTATTGCAATTATCACCTGAATAGGTGTAGGTACCTGGATCGGCAACCGTACTCAAGGCGGCATCGGAATACCAACTAAATGGTCCAGCATTTTCGGCAAAATCGGTGATGACTATAGCCGCTACCACAGCCTGCAAATCCGGCAATTCAGCGGCACAAAGATCGAAACTACCACTGGCATTTTGATCGATAACCGGGCATCCTTGCGGCGCACAAGCATATGGAACTTCGATAGTCGTTTCTCCACAAAACTCTGCACCGATGAAGTTCACTGTCCAGATGCCTACGCCTCCTTCTCCGGGAGCAACACTTGCTGGCACAGCAACAGGATTGAGACTGAAATTGTCACAGCTAAGCGTCACGGTCGGAGGCGCACACTCCCCTTCTGTTGTTTGTATATATTCTGATGTCGATGTGATTTCTGGATACACATTTACCTGCACTGTTCCGAGAGATACCATGCTCTGATCGACGGTACAGACCAGACCCAAATAGAGCGTTTGTGTATAGGCTTGACAAGCATCACCTGAGTATGGAATCAAATCTCCCGTAAAAGCCGTGATCATGTCCACATCTGTAAACCAGGATAGCTCACCTGCCATAGCTGCATTGTCGATCGGTACAGAGTCGGCTAGTGTGACAAGATCCAGGAGATCGCCATCACAGATGTTTTCCACCACTTGCAAAGGACTGCTTGTTGTAGGGCAAACAGGCGATGCGCAGTTGAAGTTTTCGGTGACTGTCTCTGTCCAGCAATCAGCTCCTTGTCCATAGGTAATTGACCAGGTCGCCGCGCCCGTATCTCCTGCTTCGACAATCGTGGGTACATCCACTTCTGTCAATTCATAGTCAGGGCAATTTATCTGTATGGATGGCGGGGCACAATCACCGGGACTAGTGCTTACCAGTGTGTTATCATAGTCAGGAAAGAAAGTCAATTGCAGACTACCTGCATAGATAGCCGTTGCCTCCTGATCGCAACCCAGCCCAAGGTAAATCGTTGTTTGAAAATTGGAACAGCCATCACCCTGATAAACCAAATTCGCTGGGTCCAGAGGTATCGATAGTCCTGTATCTGTGTACCAGCTAAGCCCCGTGCTTGTTCCTTCAGGATCGTCTATTATTACCTCAGCTTCTGTTGCTGCCAGGTCAACAATTTCATTGCTGCAAAGAGACTGGCTAGTCTCCGAAGCAATCGCCATTGGACAACCCGGTGGGGCACAGGAATAAGGGACTGGAATTTCTTCTGTAAAACAGCTCAAACCAGATGGGGCATTGTAGGATATAGAGAATGTACCTTCACCGCTTTCACCGGCTGGCACTTCAGTCGGAACATCGATCGGATTAATCTGGTAATTTGCACAGCTTGAGGTCAAGATTGGCGCTGCACATTCTCCCGGTGTTTGCACAAGCAGATTGACATCAAAAGTCGGATAAAAATTGATGGTCAAACTACCGGCGTACACAATCACTGGATCTACTGTACAAGCCAATCCAAGGTACACGGTTGTTGTAGATATTTCACAGCCGTCCCCTTGGTAGGAAAGGCTACCTGGATCAAGCACGGTGCCAAGACCTGCATCGCTATACCAGGATAATCCAGCACTGGTCAATTCGGGATCAGCAATAATGACCGCAGCTTCTGCACTTGCAAAATCAATAGCTTCTCCAGCACAAACATCAAGCATTGTATCCGCCGGAGTCACCGTTGGGCAACCCAGAGGAGCACAGGAGTAAGGAACTGGTATTTCTTCGCTAAAACAGCTAATGCCGGAGGCAGAAATATAGCTCACCGAGAAAGTCCCTTCACCGCTTTCGCCCGGAAACACATCGATGGGCTGGTCTAGTATATCAATTTGATAATTGGCGCAAGTGGCTGTCAAGCTGGGTCCCTCACAATCTCCGGGAACAGGAAGCAAAAAGCTCTCGTCAAATTCCGGATAGAAATTTACGACAATACTGCCGGCATATACAATTGCTGGATCAACGGTGCAAGCCAGACCCAGGTAAGCAGTCACCGTTGTACTGTTGCAGCCATCGCCTGTGTAGATCAAAGTGCTCAGATCAAGAGGCTGTGTAAACAAGGCATCCGCATACCAAAGCAAGCCGCCGGCGGTGTTTTCTAAATCCTCTATCTGGACAGCCGCTTCTACAGTTGAGAGATCCACTATTTCAGATTCACAAAGATTGCTAATCACATCAGATGGACTCGTCACAGTAGGACAGCCCAGAGGAGCACAGGAGTAAGGAACCGGCAGCTCCGTTTCAAAACATCCGATACCATTCTCATCCAGAAATTGTATGGTAAAGATCACCTCTCCACCTTCACCGGGTTCTACAGTGACTGGGGCTGTATCACTTGGAGTGATTACATAGTTATCGCAGCTAGTTGTCAAGGCTGGAGGAGCGCAATCACCCGGCACTGCGGAAGTCAATGCCAAATCAAAATCCGGATACAAACTGATCTGTACCGTGCCTGCTGGGATCGGGGGAATATCTGAGATAGTGCAGATCAGGCCGAGATAGGCCGTTACATTCTGTACTTCACAATTATCTCCTAGATAGCCTACAGCCGTTAATGGCTGAGTCAGGGCATCGTCCAAGTACCAGGCAAAGCTGTCAAAAGTTCCCGCATCATCGGTGTAACTCACACCTGATTCATATGTACTCAAATCTATATCGTCTCCTACACACAGCACTACTTGTTCCGCAATCGGTCCATCCACGATGGGACAACTGCTGGTTGTACAATCGACACTGCCTTCCGTCGGGCCACAAAGGCTGTTTGTTTGGGCGGTCACGATAAAAGTAATGGTGCTACCGGGGGGCAAGTTGTTTGCTGTAAAGTTTGTATTGCTTGTTGTTTCACTAAGCCCTTCATAATCGATCGAATAGTCATCCGCTCCGTTTACTGGGTTCCACTCAATCGTGACTGTCTCATCGCTGCTCTCCATGCACACAACTGTCACTGGATCCAATTCCGGATCAATGCTCAAGGAGTGGTTGGATTCATATTCACAGCCTGTATCTGCATCCGTGTAAGTTGCCGTGATCAAGATTGGACTACTGGCCGGATCCAAGGCACCAAGGTCAATCGCATTATTGTTAATTCCTTCGCCACTTAGCACCACACCAACCGGACCGACAAGACCGGCCGCTTCAAAATCGATCTGACCATCAGACTGACAGTAGAGATCTTCAATATCGATCACTATGGGATTGGGAGGACAATCACTAGTGGAACAAGCAGCAGTGGCAATATCGGAAGGCCCACAGGGAAGTGGCCCAAGTGCTTGTACTTCTATTACTACCTCGGTTGTTTCATCCGGAGGTAGGTTATCAATTTCGTAGCTAGTCAGTGCATCATCAATATCTGTGATTGGCGTGGGTGTTTCCCCGCCAATTCCTATAGAAATATCGTAGCTCTCTGCCCCTTCAACAGAGGACCATTCAAAATAGACCGTAGTCGTTGTACTGCTGCAATTGATGGTTGGAGCCTCCACTGGCTCCGACAGTGTTATTGTCTGTGTTACTGGTTCAGAGGTACAGCCATTTTGTGTGACGCTAAGACTGATTTCTCCCGAACCGGCCCCAGCATAGCTCACTTCATAAGATTCTCCGCCTAAGGCAGTCTCCGTGCCTCCACCGAAGTCCCAATTATATTCTGCGCTTGTTCCTGCATTGCCTGTGTAGCTAACCGTCACAGGACCGTCAATACAGATATCATCCGAATCCACTTCAAAGTCCGCTGTTGGCTGAGGCAGTATTTCAACAGTTCCGCTGTTGCTGTATTCACATCCATCTGGAGCCACATAGAAATAGCTAAATTCGTAGCTTCCCGGATCTACAGAAGCTGGATCAAATTCTCCTTCAAAGACGGCTTGCCCACTGACCTGCACATCTGCAGGAGAAAGGGCATCCACAGAAAAGGCTGCATCAGTTGCACAAACCTCTGTGGGCAAATCCAACTCTATCTCCAATGTAGGACAATCATCTGCACTACATTCAAGACTATTCTCGGTAGGCCCACAAGGATTATCTCCTGTCGGATTAGTGGTCACTACGATCTCTACCACATCCCCCTGAGAGAGTCCTAATTCCTCATAACTCAGCTCTGTGTAATTATCAAGGGTACTTGATTCCCCATTGACAAGAATGGTCAAGGAGTAGCTATCAACATCAGGGATAGCTGACCATTCAAAACTGACGGAGTTTGGAGTAGAACTGCAAAGGATTTCTGGAACTCCTACCGGATCGATAGCTTCAACATTAGCCACAAATGGCTCTGAATTACAGCCCCCTTCACTCACACTAAGACTAATTTCCACTGTACCCGCATCGGCAAAACTAACTTGATGAGGGCCAACACCAGTACCGGGACTAGCATCGCCACCTCCAAAATCCCAAACGAAATTGGCGGTCGCTTCGTCGACGACCGTGCCATTGAAATTCACGCTGATAAGAGAGCTCCCATCAGCACAAACTGTGGGATCACTTTCAAAGGAAGACAGTGGAAGAGGCAGTACAGACACGTTCACTTCGAGGCTATCAACACAGCCTGAATCAGTACTGTACAACACCCAGTAAGAAGAATCCATCTCTGGACTTACCAATCCAACCGAAACTCCCTCAGATGGAATACCTTCAAACCATTCAAAACTGCCTTCCTGTGGGCCGTTCAAGCCCTCCAAATCCAATTCATCACCTGCACAAATTGCCTCTGGTGTTAAAACCTCAAAGTCTGGAGCTCCATCCGCAGCGAATAGAATCTGAAGAGAATCTGTACAGCCACTCATGGCATCGGTAAACAATACCCAATACAAATCATTGTTATCTGCTTCTATTTCATCAACTGCATTTCCCCCAGATGGAAATCCATCAAACCAGTCAAAGCTCCCATCCTCCGGTCCGTTCATTTGGTTTAGATCAAATACTTGCCCCTCGCATGCCGGAGGCTGCTCCAGAATAGTAAAGGGCGGAGTAGCCGTGATATCAACTGTCACTTCCAGGGAGTCCACACAGGGACCACCTGCAGCATTAAACAGGACCCAATACGGAGTGGGCTCTGTTGGACTCACGGTCTCTACTTCATTTCCGATTGAAGGCAATCCATCATACCAAGTGAAGGTCCCATCCTCCGGTCCAGCATAGTCAGCAAATGTCAACTCTGCCCCAGCACAAACAGGAGGAATCTCCTGAACGGAAAACTCCGGAGCACCGCTCAGTTCGAAGCTAACTTGCAGACTATCAAAACAAGTACTGCCATCTTCATAAAACAAAACCCAAATCTCCTGATCTGGCGCAAGGGTCAGTTCCTCCACAATAAGACCACCAGTAGGCAATCCTTCAAACCAGGTGTAAAAACCCAAATCCGGACCATTGTAATCCGATAAGGTGATGGTTTGTCCCTCACAGAGAGGTGGAATTTCCGCGACACTGAAGTCCGTCCCTGCACCTACAGTGAAGCCAACAAAAGTTGAGTCTGTACAAGCAGTTATTGGATCGGTGTATACCACCCAATATTCTATTCCTTCTAGTGGATTAACCATATCTACAGCTATACCGAGAGAAGGCAATCCCTCAAACCACTGATAGGTTCCTCCATCAAATCCATTGAGATCAGTCAAGGCAAAACTCTGACCTTCGCAAACTGGAGGTGTATCTTGTACACTGAAAATCGGCGGTGGAGATAGTAGAAAATCAACGGCCACGGAATCGTAGCAAAAGGTCAATGGATCAGTGTAGATCACCCAAAAGGAAGTATCGGAACTTACCGTCGCATCAGTAATCAAATTGCCATATGCAGGAAAATCTGCGTACCAATCATAAGTACCAGCCGAAGCCCCATTGTAATCAGAAAGTACAACTTCCGAACCACCGCATACATCCAGGCCAACAGGAGGATCAAAGTCAATCGTCCCAGCTCCCGTCACAGACAAAGACAAAGAATCAGTACACCCAGTCACCCCATCCGTAAACAGCACCCAATAGCTCAGTCCATTGGCAGGCACAAGGCCCGCAGGCAAGCCAATCGAAGGGATATCATCAAACCACTCAAAGCTCCCCAACTCGGGCCCATTCAATGTATTCAAATCAACCTCTGCTCCCGGACAAATCGGAGGCAATGGAAGGATCGTAAACACAGCTGCATCGCTTACGCTTACAGGTATTTCTATCACCGCTGTACAACCATTTGCCGCATCAATATACTCCGCCCAATAGCTCGTGCTAATACTCGGATTGACAATATCAACAACATTGCCGATCCCAAACGCAGGATCAGCATCATAGAAGGTCACCGTCCCGGTGGTGATACTCACCAGCGAATTCAAATCAAGCGATTGCCCACCACAAAGCAGCGGAGCAGGATCAACACTAAAGCCTCCAGCATCATCAAACACAATATCCAAGCAATCTGGATCACCCGGCGCACAATCATTCACACCGCTCACACAAAGCTGACCAGAAGTCGCCGCACTCAAATCAACATCTACAGAATTACCATTATCTGCAACAATCACTGCTCCAGGTGGCAAGGTCCATTCATAGGAAGTAAACAAAGGATCGGAATTGACAGTATAGGTTTGTGTACCACCAGCTCCAGTACAAAATGCCGTAGGGCCAGTAAGACCTGTAGCAGGTGGAGCAACATCACAACAAACCATAGACAGAGGTTCAGTAGGATCTGGATCTGTCTGACATCCTACAGAGCCCCAACTTCCCGTCTCCCAATCTCCGGTTGTGTTGATGGTCAATGTTAGATCCACAAGACCTGAACAACTGGATATGGTCGTAATCTGCCAACAAAATGTAACGGCACAATTATCCCCAACATCTGCATCTCCATAATTATTGAAAGGGTTGCCATCCAATGGCCCACCCAAAGAAGAATCGTAATAAAAGCCTGGACCGACACCACCACTATCCATCCAAAGCCAATTACCGTCACCATCGCAAGATCCAGGCGCAGTAGGAATCGCAGAAGACACATCCCATCCCGGCCCCCAATCAGGCACAACACCATGAAGCCAATTCACAGCCGTCTGATTGTAGCCCGTCACAGTAAAACAAACATCAACGGTTGTATTGGGCGTATATTCCCCACCAACAGGTGGTGGATCAGTGGTAAAAGAAGTAGCTCCCAGACAAATCTGTGCATTCAAATTCAAAGAAGAACACAGAAAGAGAAGCAAAGCAGCAATTACTATTCTCATAAGCCCCAATAACACTAGTTGATGGGAATCAGCCTCCTTCACTGAGCACACAACACAGCCCGATGAATCAAAAAGTTAGCTCCCGGTAAGTCTTTGCAAAAAGACAAACAGGGAATGCCAAAGGTCCGGCATTCCCTGTTTTCAAGATAACCGATTGCACGCAGTTATCAATAATTTATAGCCCACCTTGACAATGGCAGGACTTTTTTATTTGCTTGGAGCACGGCTGCATTCGCTCTTGCACCGACCTACCCGTGCTGCGCTAATACTCAGCACTCTGCTAGCTGCTACAGCTCAGCCACTAGCGTCTCCTCCTATCGTCGGAGCCACTATTGGCCGGCTTTCGCCACGCTATCATAGCACTTCGTTCCGCTTCGCCCGCGGCTATGGTTCACCACCCTTTCTTCGTCGCAGCAATGCCCAATCACCTGTTTGGCAAAATTCACACCCCATCAGTCATCAGTCATCAGTCATCAAAAACCCTAGCGTATCAAAGTAACATTAC
>JAHDDV010000567.1 GCA_020629205.1 Chitinophagales bacterium
GTGGAGAAAAATAACGATGGATAAATCATTTCTAGCAAGTCAAAATGGACAGTTTTTGATTCTCTATCCCTAAGATGCCCGATGCCCCATTGTCGGCAGGACAGTGGTTTTTTGATTAATTGTACGTAAAGACAGAGATATGGCAAGCAAGAAAGAGAAGCAAATTATACAGAAGATTAAGGTATTGATTACCCAGAATTTCGAAGATCCTGAGACCGCATTTAGCTATTTCGACAAGGATGGTGATGGCAAATTGCAGCGATCCGAAGTAGAGAAACTATTGAAAGACGCGAGTGTGAGCGGTTTTATTCGCAGCATCGTAGCTACCAAATTGATCGAAAAGTTCGATGACTCCAAGGATGAAAACATCGCCTGGGATGAGTTCAAAGATGCAGTAAAAGACATCGTCTAGATAAGGTTCCTATGTCCCTGGAGGCATTGGAATCAACAAGGAAGTTGTAGCCAGATATTTCTGGTAAGCAGGATCATCGCCCCATTTCTTCAAGCCTTTGGCTGCCAACATGGGTATGCCGCTCACTCGTGTGAGCAAGAGATAAACAAAGAGGGGAGAGATCATTGCCGCCCATTGCCATCCACTTAGGATTGGCGATGCCAGCACTGCCATGCCTGTCCATAAGAGAATTTCTCCGAAGTAGTTTGGATGACGAGACCAGGACCAAAGCCCCACATTTATGAATTTGCCTCTGTTTTTGGGATCCGCCTTAAAGGCTGATTTTTGCCTGTCCGCAATCACTTCAAAACCAAATCCAATCAACCATAGCAGAATCCCGATAAATCCAATCCACCCAATCGGTTTATCTGAGCCTCCGGTGATGATTACCAGTGCACAAGCTGCCGTCAAGATGACCCATAAGCCCTGAACCGTCCAGGCGATCAGAAAGCGCAAGAAGCTCTGTTTGATTTTGTCAAAGCGATCATCTTTACCAGCTTTTTTCACCCGTCTAAACAGAAAACTGCCCAAGCGTAGAGCCCAAATGCTCACCATGCTGGCAGCAATCACAGCTCTGGTGTTCAAGTTACCGCTCAGCCATACAGCCAGACCCATCACTGTCAAGTAGGTCAGACTCCCCGTCAAATCATAAAAATGCTCCGTCCGCTTGACATAAGCAGGAATAAATGCCAGCCAATTGATAGCGAATGCAGCAATAGCACATAGCAGGAATACAGAGATGGAGCCGATCTGACTGCCCCCTTGACCACATGCCCAACTAATACCGAGGCCGATCACAACGACCACTACCAGGATTCCCACTCGCTTGCCAGATTCGCTACTTGCCATAGTTTGTATTTTGCCTGCTTTTCCGTAGCAGCAATTGGCTTAGTAACAAGATTTCGTCACAATTGTTTGCGAGTGTATTCTGCTTTCCTTTTTTTGGAGCAAAGCAGTATAGTTCCGTGGCACCTATCTACCTGTGCTCCGCTAATACTCGGCACCCGGCTAGCTGTTCATGCTCGGGCCTGTCCGTCTCTCCACTGCGTTACGAGCCGCCCCGGCTCCGGCATTCACCACGCTATCCGGGCACCTCGTTCCGCTGCGCCCAGGGCTATGCATCACCGCCTTTCGGGCGCGCTGAATTAGAAGTCAAACCTGCGATTTACTTTGAGACTAATGCCGTAGTTTTCCTGCTCAAAGACTTCGGAATAGTTCTTGGTAAAAACCAGATAGACATAGCTTAAAGGACGATACTCCCATTGCAATCGACTGTTGATATTGAAGTTGTTTTGCTGTGT
>JAHDDV010000184.1 GCA_020629205.1 Chitinophagales bacterium
AGAACCTTGTATCGTAGGGCGACATTGATCTGTCGCTGAAGTCGATTTCGGATTTCAGATGACGGATGCGAAAAGTCCTAGAGCAAGAGCCCGGAGGCTCAAATCCGATTAACCCCGGGCGGAGCCCGGTGGCCGTGCCATGAGCCCAAGCAGCAACCAGTGCCCTGGGAACTCCCACCACCACGAAGCCACCCCACCACGAGCCACGAACGGTGAAAACTAGCCCCGGGTGAAGCGGAACGAAGTGCCGAGATAGCGTGGCGAAAGCCAGCGAGTAGTAGCTCCGACGATAGGAGGAGATGCTACTCGCTGAGCTGTAGCAGCTAGCTGGGTGCTGAGTATTAGCGGAACACGGGACGGTCGCTGCTACGCCGCTTTCTGTTGGGCTCCTTCTTAGTGTTTAGTTTCTAGTGCTTAGTGTCTCTAAAAAACAACTTGCACCTTGCTCTTTGATCCTTGAACATACACTCAGGCATGCACTGGGCACTAGGCACCAGACACTAAAAACCCTCCTCAGAGATCCCCAATACATTATCCTCCGAAACACGATCGATCAAAAGACAGTCCGGATCTATGGCAGCAGATATGGGAGCCTCATCCACGAATACAAGCAATTCCTCTTCCCCCTTCGTGAACAATCGTCTTTCTTTTGAAAGCACTTTATCGCCCTCCCCAAAGACAGCAATATCGATGTAGTCACGAAGGACAGTGCTGGTTTCAAGTCCAGTGGAATCCGCATAGATCTTCTCGACAAACAGCTTCAGTTTCACCGCATATTTACCTCCTTCCACTGGCTGGGAAGTAGCCTCAACCATCTTGTTATTGTACAAAGTAATCTCTTCGAAGAGGTCTTGGACCAGATACTGCAAGGTATCGGGAGTAGCCGCTCGAATGTAGGTCATTGCATCCAGACTAGTTGTATACGGAGGCTCTTGGTATGACACCGCTTCGGCATATTCTTGAAGCGCCTCATTGAGGGTTTCCTCACCAATGTAGTCTTGCAAGCAGTACATGACCACGGAACCTTTTCGATAGTGTATATAAGGCTGATTGCCCGTGTACATCAACGCTGTTTCTGTTTGATCTTTAGCACCACGACCACGAAGATATCGATCCATTTCGTAGCGAAGGAAACGCTTCATGTAGGTCTCACCATAACGTTCCTTCATCACCATCAAGGCACTGTATTGTGCGAAACTTTCAGAGAGCATCGTGGCTCCATCAACATCGGCGCCGATGACCTGATGCGCCCACCATTGATGCGCCATCTCATGAGCGACCACATAGTAGACCATATCGATATCATCCGGATCATTTAGGTTGGCAATAAAGCCCATGGACTCCGAGTAGGGCATTGTGCCGGGGAAGGCTTGAGCAAAAGTCTGGTAACGTGGAAACTCAATGATGCGCGCCTGCTCATGCGGATAGGCACTAAAGTGACAGGTGTAGTACTCTAATGAATGAGCAAGGGCTTCCAACATTTTGTCTACATTGTATTCATGGCCAGGATGGTAGTAGACCTCGAGGTCTACCTGCTTGCCATCAGGGGAAGTCCAAGGAGCACGTTTGACGGCATAGCGACCAGAAACAAAGCTGAAGAAATTCAACACCGGTTGTTGTAGCTCATATTTAAAGTAATGACGTGATCCCTCCTGCCAGTCTTTGGTCAAGGTGCCGGGAGCAATGGCGATCTGATCCTTGCTGGTACCTATCACCGCACTGATTTCCACCCAATCTGCGTCTGTGCTGATATAGGAATTAGAGCAGGAGTGACTGCAATTGGCATGAAGCTTTCGGTCATCAGCACGCTTAGACAAGCCATGCTCAGCGCGGTCTTTTGCATTGCTAATCTCTGCTGCACTATCATAGCCAATCAAGGGCAGTAGCTGGTAGTTGCCCACAAAGGTACCGTTCTCTACTACTTGAGTATTACTCAATTCATTTTCGACACTTGGTGGATAGTACTGCCCAGTGATCGAGTATTGAAGACTTTGACCCGGGGCCAAAGGCTGCGGCAATTGATAAATCTCATACAAACCGAGAGAGTCTTCATACATGAGTCTGGCCCCGGGAATGCGAACCTTGGGACTGTATCTATCCTGGATGCTGAAGTGCATCTCAGTAATGATTTGATCGGTCTTGTTTCGGGCTTCTAATTGGGCTTCGAAACTCAGGCTTCGCATCTCAGGGTCGACTTCCACCAACCAATCTACTTTGGTGATTCGAGGCTGAGCGATATGCTGGTATTTTTTGTACGCTTGTTCATAGAATGCTGAGCGAAGGATGTTTTCCTGCTCCGTCCTTTCAGTAGAAACTACTTCTGTTTGATACCAGAGAAAACCAGCCGTACCTGCCCAGATAGCAAAGAGAGAGAGCATCAGCGTGGCATACTTCAAAGTAAATCGCTGCGCTGCAATTCTAAAGCGATGCTTGATGCCTGTGGTCTTGCCTCTCACCCAAAAGAGCACCAATGACAACCACAACAGAGCAGAAGCCAGCAACCAATACACATGGAACCAGGCAAGATCATTGGCATAAGCTCCCCAGGCGTTCATATCCGAATAGATGTAAGAAGGTGTCTGGCCGAAGATGGCCAAATTGCTTGTGATGTTTAGCGCCGAAGGAGCGAATACCAAAGCGACTGCGACCGTGACAAAGAGAAAAAATCCAAGGTATTTGTTGTTGACAAAAGTATGGATCAACATGGACAATACGATGAAGGAAAGGAAGCCCAAAAAGTCGTAGAGCATAAACTCACGTAGGTACACGGACCACTCGAAATTGTAGTAACCAGATGAAGCCTGAGTCAATGCTCCAGCAGCCATAGCCACCAGCAGAATGACCGCCGTCATCAGGGCCAGAGCTGTGAACTTTGCCAAAGCCGGCATCGAGGAAGGGAAAGGTGTAGCATCAAATATTTCATCCATCTTATGCTCTCTCTCCCGCCAAATGATAGTCCCTGAGTAGAAGAGAATGATGCCCAGCATCAATAAATGAAAGGAGTTGCGAATCGCCTCCACCATCAGATAGGTGACCGGATAATTTCCTGTACCAAACCAGGACTGAACACCGGTGATACTCCCCAGCATATTGAAGAAGGAAAGAACAAGCAAAATCAAGAAGGCTTTGCTTTTCACCAGTCCTGTAAACTCCATCTTTACTTGAGCGAGCAAAAGTCGAAGTTGCGCAAATCCTCCTGTATTGATGTCGACTTGTAGAGGTGCGGACATCGATTCCACAAGCTGGGTCGACTGCTCAACTTTGGGCTTAGGCTTCTTGCTCTTAGTGCTATAGGCAAAAGTAAATCGAAGAAATCCAATCACAAGAAAAGCAGTAGCTACAAGCATCCACAAGATTCGATTTAACAGGAAAGGAAATGGCCAACCAATCAACTGCGAATTCATTTCTACTTTCGTCCAGTACTTGGTGATGAGCTGGAAGGAGTTTATGCCTAGCGGATCGCAGAGCATGGCCATTGCCTCATTTTCCAGACCGCTTGCCAGGCCCATTGAAAGCACATAAAGCATCAGTACACACACCGCTCCTATGAAGGTGTAAACTGTAGATCGAGATAGGGAGGCGAAGACAAAAGCGATACTGCCGATCAAAATGGTATTAGGCAGCCCTACCCACAAAAAAGCCTGAAGGTAGGCAAGCCACTGAGTTTGGCCGACATTTGCCGGATCAACTAGAGGAGAAATTGAGCCAACAAAAACACCTATTAGCACAGCAAGAATTGGAATCAAGCTCAACAATATGGCTGCGGATAGTCGACCGCCAAGATAGCTCCACTTATCAATGGGCGCAGTGTAGAGAATAGCTGAATAATTATTGGTATCATCCCGAAGCATTGCCTGTGCCACTATTGCTGTGGTCATGAAAATTCCGACAATCGACATGATGCTTGTAATCAGGAAGATACTATATGGCGAGTTAACAAAAGCCTCTGAACTTGTAGCACCAATTACGATGCGCTCGCTGGCCGTAGCAGCAAATGCCATCAGGAAATTGATCAGAAAAAAGATAGGAATCAAGGGGCGCTTGAGACATTGCTTTATTTCGAAGAGAAAGAATTCCTTAAACATGGTTCTGATTTTTTTTTGAGGAGATTGAATGAGCGGAAATAGATATTTAGGCACTGACGAACAGGTTTTGGCTCGGATGGTTTTGCAAGCCTTTCATCTTGCAGAAGTATACATCCTGTAAGCCAGCAGTCACAGTTTCAAATCCATTGCCGGGGTCCTGCTCACTATAGATATGGATGATCGGCTTACCAGCCACTAACCTAGAAGAGATGACCGAATAGGCCTTTTGATGAGCTGCAAGCTGAGACTTGTTGACCGACTTCTGCCAGATCTTGCCAGACAGAGATTCAATGGACTGAGAAGGTTGTCCCTGATAGATCAACTTGCCTTCGTTCATGATCGCCATGTTGGAACAGAGTTCTCGGACATCTTCAACGATATGTGTAGAGAGAATGACGATCACCTGCTCTCCAATCTCAGAAAGTAAATTGTAGAAGCGGTTGCGCTCACTTGGATCCAGACCTGCGGTTGGTTCGTCAACAATGATCAATTGTGGATTACCTAGCAGCGCCTGAGCGATTCCGAATCGCTGCTTCATACCGCCAGAGAAGGAACTGACTGCTTTCTTGCGCTTTCCATACAGGTTGACTCTTTGAAGAAGGAAATTTACTTGGTCCCTTCGCTGCCTTTTGTTACTTAAACCCTTTAGAACTGCCATATGATCCAAGAGGGCAAAGGCACTCACTCCGGGATATACTCCAAACTCCTGCGGAAGATACCCAAGTTGCTGGCGAAGGTCTTTTTTCTCTTCGAGTACATTTACATTACCCAGAAAGATGGAGCCGCTATCGGGTTCTTGCAATGTGGCAATTGTGCGCATTAGTGTGGATTTTCCAGCGCCATTGGGGCCCAGAAGACCGAACATGCCTGTGGGAATTTCCAGGCTAAAGTCATCTAGTGCCTTGACTCCATTCTTGTATGTCTTGTTCAGATTGTCGATTCGAAGTGTCATAAGTCGTCATTGATTAATTAATGCTTCAAATCTAGCTGCAAGAAAGCCTGAGAGGAACTTATCATGCCTGATGGCGCTGAAGCAAGGACGAACGGGCCGCAAGAAATGACAAACGACGTTCATCATTTTGACTTGCTGCTTCGGCCTATCTTGCCGACCTTTGGAACTATGGAAATCAAGAAAGCCGAGAAGCCAGGTATCAATTATCCAAGAATCAAAAGACACTTGATTGCCTGGGGAATCTTCCTTGGCTTTCTGGGCTCAGCCTTGGTGAGTACTGAACTTCTTGAAAAAGGACATCTCTCTCTTGAGAACTTCCATCGACCATTGATATTTCTGGTAGAGTTGCTGATTTTGGTCTATGCCAGTTTCTTTGCCTATGACACCTTCATGCCGAAACGGCAATACAGCAAGATGTTCTTGAGCTTTGCCCTTACAATCCTTGCAATAGCCACACTTGACCACTATGTCAACACCACGATCATTCAAATCGGAATCATCAAGGGATTTGCAGCAAACATAGTCCTGCTTCCCTTCCTCCTACTGATCGCATTTGGGATAAAATGGGCTTATCATGGTGCCAGACAGGTCTTTTTGATCGAGCGACTACAAGCCAAACAAACGGAGTCTGAACTGAAGCTATTAAAATCTCAGGTCAACCCACACTTCCTTTTCAATACCCTGAATAATATTTATTCCACCAATCTCGATGATCACGAAAAGGCCAATGACATCATTCTGGAACTAGCCGATCTGTTACGTTATCAGCTTGAAAGCAGCAAGACAAAATTTGCTGCTCTCGAAGATGAAATTGCCAGTTTGGAAAATTACATTGCGCTGGAAAGAATACGCGTACGTGATTGTAAAATCAAAGTAGAGAAACAAGGTGATTTTTCCCATGCAAAACTGCTACCGCTGCTACTGCTACCTTTTGTGGAGAATGCTTTCAAATACGGCACAGGAATCGAGTCTGGCAAGATCAACATTCGTTTCGAAATGTCTGAAGACAAGCTGTTTCACTTTTCTTGTCGAAACAAGATCGTACAGAAATCTGGCAGAATACATTCCGGTGGCATTGGATTACAAAATGTAAAAAAGCGCTTGCAGCTGGTTTACCCAGAGCAACATGAGTTGCAGCTGAAAGAAGAAAAGGGATACTATCTAGCCGACCTAAAACTGAAACTATGAAACTCAAATGCCTGATCGTCGATGACGAACCACCTGCACATAAAGTCCTGGAAAACTACATCAATAAACTAGACACACTAGAGCTGGCAGGCAATTGCTACAACGCCATTGAAGCAATCAATGAAATCCATCAGGGCAATATCGATCTGGTTTTTCTGGACATCAATATGCCGGAGCTAACGGGCATAGAAATGTTGCAAACCCTGCAGGACCCGCCCATCATTGTTCTTACCACTGCCTATTCTGAGTTTGCTCTGGATGGCTTTGAGCTAGGCGTCACTGACTACCTGCTAAAACCTATCCGATTCAACCGTTTTTTAAAATCCATTAACCGCGCACTGGACTTAAGTCAGAAGAACAGTGGAGATGCAAAGGAGCATGAAAAAGCGTCAAACGAAGAAGATTTTTTCTTCGTAAAGGTGGATGGCGTTCAACATAAGATATGGTTTACGGATATCCTATACATCCAGTCTAAAGGCAACTTTGTGCAACTCCATTTGGGAGATAAGAAGATGCTTACTGCAGAGACCCTAAGCAATATGGACAAGAAACTCAGCCCTCATGGCTTCCTTAGGGTTCATAAATCCTATGTGATCAATGCAAGGAAGGTGAAATCCATTCAAGGCAATCAACTGGAAATTGAAGGCATGAAGGTTCCAATCGGCAACTCCTACAAGCAGGTCGTGCTCAGCAAGATCGGGCTCTAAAGTACCCGACCCAAAAGGTCCAGATCCTGCTCCAGAACCGCTCTGTGTCTTGTTTGAACTTTCGCATGTTCCTCCGCTCCGAAGTGACCAGGGCCCACTTGATTCATGACACAGTACATGAGTAAATTCCGATTCTTCAAGAATAGCGGAATGCTCTTCACTGCCTGATCATCGATCGTAAACTCTTGGCTATAGCCTGAAAGAAAATTGTCGATAAATCGCTTGTAGAAATCGTGTCCAGAGCCAGTGTACCATTTGATTTTATGGTTATTTACAAAGTAGTAGAGGGCAATGGCGATGTCATTTGCAAAGTGACTATAGGCCGCATCATCAAAATCAAAGACAGTAATTTGCTCAGCTTCGACAAAGTAGTTTCCGTAATGCATGTCACAATGTACAAGTCCATAATTCTCTGGACGCTGAGGGATGGCTTTGACTTCTTTCAGTATTCGTGCCGCCTGTTGTCGCGCAAGTGTTTGTTCTTCGGGAATCCACCTTTGGAAGTCAAACAATTCCTCATCAAGGTGCGCAGCTCTTTGATGGTCTTTACTTGGTCGGTACTGGGAGGCAACCGCATGCATTCGTCCCATTAGTTGACCAAAGCGCTTTTGAAAGTCTGCATCAAAGAGCTCCGGCGTCAAGCGCTCCCCTGGGGCTTTCTCAAATGAATAGACCAAAAAATGGCCGTCGATACCATCCTCAATCTCTTCCACCAAACGACCTGAAGGCGAGGCAACAGAGCGACTTGCACTTACGCCTGAAGCTGCTAACTCATTAACAAAATCCAGCTCCCCGATGAGGTATTCAACGCTGCGCCGAATACTATGGGTAATCTTGAGAATATAGGTTTTCCCGTCTTTTTGATATTCATAGACTTCACTCTCAAAGCCACCCAGGTTTTTGAGATCTTCGCGTGCTATATCAAATCGGGCGATGGCCAAAGTCAGGATCTTGTCACTAAATCTTTGCGATATTTCTGGGAGCATATTTCGGTAAATCAATTAGGGAGTCCGCAAATATAATTCTAGTCTGCGGATCCCTAAATGATTCTTGTCTATTTTCTTTCCACCTTCAGCAATCGCCCACTTGCTTGTATGCCGCTTCCTCCTTCCAGTTCATAAAAGTAAATGCCTTCAGGTATATCACCAAGATCAAACTCAATCTTACGCCCTGCAGCATGACTGGAGCGATGTACCATTTTGCCATTCACATCACGCACAACTAAATCGCCTGCTTCAATAACGGAACTGAACTGCATTCTGGCATAGTCAATAACCGGATTAGGATACACATTGGCACTCAAATCTGTTGCTGCTTCTTGCAAGCTACTGGCAATGCTGTTTTGAAAACGCACATCAGAGATCGAAAGGCTTTTTGATTTGTAGTCCTCTTGATCACCTAGTAAAGTAAAGACCAGCATGGTTATATCATTGAAGGACATGTCTCCAAGGGATGACTCAAAGTCATGAGCAAAAAGGGTTACCAATTCCCCCTCTGTGCTTAGCTCTAATGTAGTTCTGAATTGATCTTGCCAGTTTCCGACACTGGCTCTTACTACAGTAAGCTCCATCATTCCTTGACCACTTGCCTGAAAAGCCAGACTATTGTAAGCGGTCAAATCAATAGCATTGAGATTGGGATCCAAGGAACGATAGATATTCAAGTAATCCAAAACATTGGCCTGCACCGAAACCGAACGTTCGACCTGATAGTAATCTTCATCATCAAGGGGCTCCTGAGCAAATACGGAAAACGCCTCTATTTCCGCTCCCGCATGTTCCGTATCAATTCCCCAGGCACCATCCGCCAGAAAAATCGCATCATCGGCACTCCCCGGACAAGTGATCGCCGCGCCAATATCGTACAAGAATCCTGTTTCAATTGTCAGGACCTCCTCACTACTGCCGCTCAACTCATACTGATATTCTACAGGAACACTCAAACCGCCTTCCTCTCGGGTCAATTCACCATGAAATGTTAGCGAAGGAGATTGAATCTTGTTCTTGATCACAAGTCTCAATTCGCCATTGTGATAATCCCCTTGCATCACAAACACCCTCGGAATTCCCGAATGCACAATACTCGCTATCGGTGCCGCTCCAGCAAACTGCTCCAAACTGGTTTCCAGAAGCACAATCAAATCTTCATAAGACTGTGCCCAAAGCTGCATATTGTAGAAGTCCTCCCCTTCCGTAAACTCATGCAAGTTCCAATGATTCTCGATATGAAAACCCTCACCTTCCTCATGCCAGGCTGCAAAACTCACCGCATACTCCAACTGCCCTTCTTTGTTCAATAATTCGTAGCTGATAAAATTGCCATCCATCGCATTGAGGTAAGACACATCAAGCAGACGAGCCCCATCCAATCGATCACAGATGTATTTGGTATGCTCATAAACTCCATCCACAGAATAGATCGCAAGAGCAGAAGCCACCCGCTGCTCTCCGACATAATAGTCCGCAGCAACTACCTCATCCGCATTAGTTACACCGGTAAGATTGATCGGTGTACTTTCCGCCATTTCTGCATTCAGCACTTCAGTAGGAATTAAAGCCGAAACATCGAATGGTGTTCTTGTTTCCCTTTCTACATACGGCAACTTACCGGAGATCTTTTCCTGATACTCCTTTGCATGACGAACCATGGTGGTAAAGTTTCGATTTGCAATTTTACCAGACAAACGACGATTAGATTCCAATCCTCCTGTCACCCCAGCAGAAGTGCCACACTGCGGATCAGCACTGTCTACAAGTCCATTGCCATTGTCATCCAATCCGTTGTCGCAAATCTCAAAGCAACCCTGTATGGTATAGCACTCCGAATCACTACAATCTACCCAGCCATCATTATCATCATCGATTCCATTATTGCAAATCTCCAACGTACACTGATTCGAACTAAAGCAATCTACATCGTCACAATCCGCGAGTCCATCTCCATCTTCGTCAATGCCGTCCCCGCAGTCTGATTCAAATGGAGGAGCCGCATTTACACAGTTGAAGCCATCGTTGATCGATAGATTACCCGTTCCGTTCAAAACCAATGTACTAGTCAAGTGTTCAACATCCACACTGTATATCTTTCCTGAGCTGTTGTTATAAGCAAAGAAAGAACCATCCACACAAGACCATGCAGCTCCAAAACCACCGGATTCACTGGAGATACTGCCTGCCAGATCATAAGTGCTCACACTCAAATCATAGGGATTAAAAACCTTCAACTTTCCTCCGCCAGCAATGCCGTAAAACAGCCCATTGGTAGCATCCAGGGAAAAGTCAGCCACACCTGGGTGCGCAACTCCTGTATTAACCACCACTGGATTAGGCAAATTCAAATCAATCGAATGAATTCCCAAACCATTGCTGAGATACATCACCCCATCCAGAGAAAAAGCACCTACATAAAAAATCCCATTGCCTGGCAAATCAATGCCAGTGTCCAAAACTGCTCCATCTCGACCCAACATTCCTAATCTATGCAATCCATTGATTACACATGGCGCGTAAACATGGCCGTCCACCGGATTCATCTGAGCTCCATTTATCTGTGTAGCCCCAGAAATATTGCCCAGCAAAGAATAAGTCCCAAAAGCCGGATCAAGCACAACCAATTTGGAATTGCTATGCACCTGATAAAACTCAGTCAAACATTGCCAGCATTCGGTAGCATCCGAACAATCCGGGTCAAGGCAATCGACGAGACCATCATTATCATCGTCAATCCGATTTCCACAAATCTCCTGAGCATGAATACTCAGGGAAACAAGCATAGTTAAGAGAAGGGCAAAATAATGGGGAGAAAAACGAAATGCAGTTGGTTTTACTAGTGTCATTTATCCGATTATTTCTGTCATTTTTTGGGCAATAGGCCAGCTCAAAAATTGGTGGACAGTGCAAATTGGTGAACACTATTGATCTGCGTAATTAAGGTCATGCCTTCCTGCAGACAACACCCCTTTAGGCCAAATATCGAACCAAGTTCCACATTTGCAATCGAGTCTCTACCGCTGAGCCTCTACAAATAACCTACGAGCCAAGAAGAGCA